>JANQOA010000173.1 GCA_028279305.1 Pseudomonadales bacterium | reverse complement strand
GCAGATTCGCCTGACAACCATTGCTGCAGAAGGTATGCGCATCCATTTCCTCGCGCGCCTGTTGCTCCGACTCCGCTGCGTCATCGCCGCCATGTTGCCTGATAAACTGCAGCAATTGCTGGCGGGGCAGTCTCGACAACCATTCGGCAAGCAGCCGCGAGGCTTCAGACATCGGGGGCACGGGGTTCATAAAGCCAGCATGGGCATTTAACCCTGCGCTTTACAGCAGCGGACGGCTCCATACCGCTTGGGAAATGCGGGTCAGGCAGCTTGGGAATTGTCAACGGCCGGGTGTAGTGCGCAATCGCTTTGCAATTGCGCTGCAATACTTCGGAATTGCGCTTCGGCAGCGCCCGCGGACTAACCCGGGCGCTTACGGATCAGGGGTTGCGCACCTCATCATTAACAGACAGGGGCCGCTCGGTAGACAGCACCAGCCCGTAAGACAGTTTTTCAAAGGTGCGGAAGACCATCAGCAAGCCGGCGCGTTCGCTGGGCAGGCGGATGGTCTCATTGGCAATGCGGTCTCTGGCCAGGGCGCCGCGCTTATAGATGGCAAGCACGTTACCCACCGCCATGCTCTCACGCTCGCCGCGGTTTAAAACCACAACATCGTACTGGCCAACCTGGGTAACGCCGCTGAACACGGAGATAATCTGACCGCGTACTTCAGCGTCCGGAGCGCTGGGGAAGAAAGATGAATCCACGCGGCGCTCTTCCGTCGGCAGTACCCGGTCGCCAATCTGAATTTCCTCGCGGGTGCTGGAGACGGACAGCGTTGCAATATCATCTTCCTGGCCTACAGCACGGCCCAGCCCTATATAGGTGGCTTCCCGCCCCAATACTTCATTGGTGTCCGGGTCGACATACAGCGGACCTTTGCGCACGATGTTAAAAGCCTCGCTGTCCCCCAGGCTGCCGCGGACGTAGACACGGTCCCCCGCGCCTAATACCAGCCGTTCACCTTCACCCTGCACCACATACGGTGAACCGTCCAGCAGGCCGGGTGCTACCACCCGGTTCTGCACAAGGAAACCCTGGATGGCGTCAAGGCTGATGGCCGGAATGGAAGATTCCAACGGCGTGGCGCGAATCTGCGGCTGCAGGCTGACGGTATCCGAAGGGGTCAGACGTGTGGTGCGGCCGGCGTCACCCCGGCGCAATTGCAGACGCGGCTGGCCGTCGACATACACCAGCGCAATCTGGTCGCCGGGATAAATCAGATGCGGGTTTTCAATCTGCGGGTTAATCTGCCAGATTTCCGGCCACAGCCAGGGCTTGGAAAGAAAGGTGCCGCTGATGTCCCACAGGGTATCACCCTTAACCACAACATAAACGTCGGGGTGCCCGGGCTTGAGGTATTGCGATAAGTCCTGGGCCCATGCTGTGCCTGCCATCATCAGGCCTAACAGGGTGGTGGTGATCAGGTGCTTACTTGCATTCTTCACAGCGTTACATGTCCTTTGTTCGATAATTTATTGTGTAAGTTTCGAATCAGATAGGTCACCCGACTCCACCCGCCACACACGAGTTATAATCCGGTTGCCAAACTAGTCGTAAAACTACTTGTCCCGGCTTAACTCAGGCGTGTAAAAAGCTATAATCTTCCACATCTTAGCAGTACAAATTAGGCCAATACTAGAGACAGTTCACACGCTCTATTAACCGAAAACCGATGACTTTACTGAACATCCTGCACTACCCGGACCCGCGCCTGCGCACCAAGGCTAAACCCGTCACCAAGTTTGGCCCCGAGCTGCAGCAATTTGCCGAGGATCTGCTCGAAACCATGTACGACGCGCCGGGAATCGGCCTGGCGGCCACCCAGGTGGATGTGCACAAACGCATCATCGCCGTGGATGTATCGGAAAACCGCGACAGCCCCCATATATTGGTTAACCCCGAACTTACTTTGTCAGGCGAATTGCTGGAAACCGAAGAGGGCTGTCTGTCGGTGCCCGGCGTCTACGAACAGGTCACCCGTGTTGATCACATTGAAGTCAGCGCCAGGGATCCTCTGGGCGAACCCATCAGTTTCAGCGCCAGCGGACTGCTGGCGGTGTGCATACAGCATGAGTGTGACCACCTGGAAGGCAAGTTGTTTGTTGATTACCTGTCCAATTTGAAACGCACCAGAATCCGTAAGAAGTTGGCCAAACAACGCAAGGCCAGTGCCTGAACCGCGGCTGGTTTTTGCCGGCAGCCCGGAATTTGCCGCGGCTATTCTCGGCACCCTGCTCGACAGCCCCTACAAACCCATTGCGGTTTACTGCCAGCCGGACCGGCCCCGCGGCCGGGGCCGCAAGCTGCAGCCCAGCCCGGTAAAAAGTCTCGCCGTAGAGCACGATCTGCCGGTTGAGCAACCCCCTTCGCTGAAAGACAACGGTGCCCGCAAGCAATTGGCTGCCTACCAGCCGGATATCATGGTGGTAGCGGCTTACGGCCTGCTGTTGCCGAAGAAAATTCTGCAGATACCCAGCATGGCCTGCTTGAATGTGCACGCCTCGCTGCTGCCGCGCTGGCGGGGGGCGGCGCCCATCGAACGGGCGGCCATGGCGGGTGACGACAAAACAGGTATCTGCATCATGCATATGGAAGCCGGGTTGGACACCGGTCCTGTTTACCGCGCCCAGACCCTGGCCATTGACTACAACGAACCAATCTCCAACCTGGAGCAGCAGCTGGCGCATCTCGGCGGGCAGACCCTGTTGGAGGTTATCGGTGAATTTGCCGCGGCCGCCGGCAAAAACAAACAAATGCCCCGGGCAACTCCCCAGGACAACGGATTGGCAACCTACGCCCATAAGCTCACCGGCGCGGACCGCCAAATGGACTGGACACAGCCGGCGCAGACTCTGCAACGGCAGATCTGGGCCCTGGCTGAGCGGTTACCGGTGCGCGCCTGGCTGGCGGATACCGGCATTCAGTTGATCAGCGCCAACGTGCTGGAACAAACCCAGATCCACCTCAACACCGCTGAGCCCGGCACTATTGTTGATGTCACCCGCTCCGGCATCACGGTGCAATGCGCAACTGATATGTTGCAGATAAAGCAGTTGAAGCTCGAAAAGGGCAAAGGAAAAGTCATGGACGCAGCCGCTGCAATCAGCGGTTACCCGGACCTGTTCCGCACCGGCAACCGGCTGGGCCCCCACCCCCAGGCGGGTTAGCGTAACCTTGTCCGATTCAGCGCTGCTCCGCAGCCAGATTGCCCGCAGCCTGGTGCAGGTCCGGGATAAGGGGCGAACGATCGATTGGTTAGGCGAGAACAAAGCCGCCTGGGTCGATACGCCGCTGGCCCGGGAGCTCCTGTACGGCACCATCCGGCACTTCTATTCGCTGCACGCGCACGCTGCGAGCCACCTGCAAAAGCCGTTACGCAACAAAGATAACGATGTCATGTACCTCATGTTAGTGGGCGCTTACCAACTCCAGATGCTTGATCTGCCTGACCGCGTTGTGATCAACGAAACCGTCGAGGCTTGTAACGCCCTGCGTAAGCCCTGGGCCAAGGGGTTGGTTAACGCGGTGTTGCGAAACATCTCCCGCACACCGTTGAAAAACCCAAAAGCCGACCCCGAACAATCGTTCGATCACCCTCTGTGGCTGATAGAAAAACTGCGCCAACAATACCCGGATAACACTCCCGCGCCATCCGCGGAGGCGCTGCTGCTGGCCAACAACCAGCGCGCGCCGATGTGCCTGCGCATCAATACCAGCAAAATTTCAGTCGCCGATTACCGCAAATCATTGCAGGCCAACCACATCGCCACCGCAGCCCACCCTTACACTTCCCAGTTGCCCGAAGCGGTTGTGCTGTCAAAGCCGCAAGCCGCTGATACCTTGCCCGGTTGGAGCAACGGTCACGTTGCGGTACAGGACCTGGGGGCGCAGGCTGCCGCACTGCTCTGGAGCAAGTTTGCGGCCCCGGAAAATACAGCTATGCAAGTACCGGGCGCCAACCTGCTGCGAACCCTGGATGCCTGCGCAGCCCCGGGCGGCAAACTGTTCCACATGCTGGAGCGGTTGCAAGCCAACCCCGTCAGCCACCAGGTGACCGCCCTGGAGTTGAGCGAACGGCGGGCTGAAAATATGCTCACCATCAGCCGGCGCCTGGGCCACAATCTGCAACCGGAGGATGGGGGCGGACTACAGGTTGCTGACGCCGCGGCAGATCCTGACCTGTGGTGGGACGGCCGGGCTTTCCACCACATTCTGATCGATGCGCCTTGTTCGGGCACCGGCACATTGCGCCGTCACCCCGACATCAAGCTGCTGCTGCGGGCGCCGCAAATACAGCAACATGCGCAATCCCAACTAGAATTATTGCGTAATCTATGGCGAACCCTGGCACCGGGCGGTACTCTGTTGTATTGCACCTGCTCACTACTAGAAGAAGAGAACGACCGCATTGTGCAGGCCTTTCTTGACGATCACACAGGTAACGGAAACCTTAATGCAGCTCATTCCAATCAGGCGCAAGCCCCGGCTGTGGTGCCTGTACAGTTGCCCAGCGGCTTTGCCACCCGTCATGGCTGGCAGCTTACGCCGTTGGATGCCGCTACCGACGGTTTCTACTATGCCCTGCTGCGCAAGCCGATCTGACCCGCCATGAAGATTTTGATCCTGGGCGCGGGGCAGGTGGGCGGTACCCTGGCGGAAAACCTGGCAAAAGAATCATTTGACGTCACCCTGGTGGACCATAACCTGACCCGGCTGCAGGAGTTAGCCTCGCGCCTGGATATACAGACCGTTTCCGGCTGGGCGTCCCATCCGGAGGTGCTGCGGCGCGCCGGTGCTGACGACGCGGATATGCTGGTCGCGGTAACCTCCAGCGACGAAGTGAATATGGTTGCGTGTCAGGTCTGTTATTCACTGTTCCGCACGCCAACCAAAATTGCCCGTATCCGTTCATCCTCGTACCTGACCCGGGAGGGGTTTTTCAGCAAGGAACACATGCCCATCGATGTGCTGATCAACCCCGAGCAGGTGGTCACCAACCACATCCACGAACTTTTGAAACACCCGGGCGCCCTGCAGGTGCTGGATTTTGCTGAAGGCCGTGTGCAACTGGTGGCCATGCGCGCCTATTACGGCGGCCCGCTGGTGGGCCAGGCTTTACGGCTGCTGCGCGAGCACATGCCCAAGGCGGATACCCGGGTGGCTGCCATTTTCCGCCGCGGCCGCGCCATCATCCCCCAGGGTGATACCGTCATCGAAGCGGATGACGAAGTGTTTTTTATTGCCGCCCGGGAACATATCGACGCGGTGATGTCGGAGCTGCGCCGGGTGGAACGGCCGTTCAAACGGGTGATGATTGCCGGCGGCGGCAACGTGGGCGCAACCCTGGCCAAAGCAGTGGAAAACAACTACACCGTTAAGCTGCTGGAATACAACGTCTCACGGGCCAAATTCCTCGCTGACCAGTTGCTGAAAACAGTGGTGCTGCAGGGGGACGCCACCGACCGGGAACTGCTGCTGGAAGAAAACATCGAACAGTGTGATGCGTTTTGTGCCGTCACCAACGATGACGAAGTCAACATCATGTCGTCGCTGATGGCCAAACGCCTGGGTGTGCGCCAGGTGATCACCCTGATTTCCAAGCCCGCTTACGTCGACCTGGTGCAGGGTGGTGATATTGATATTGCCGTGTCGCCGCAACAGGCCACCACCAGTTCCCTGCTGTCCCATGTACGCCGCGCTGACGTGGCCCGGGTGCACAGCTTGCGCAGAGGAGCGGCTGAAGCCATTGAGGCTGTGGCCCACGGCGACCAGAAGAGCTCCAAAGTTGTCGGCAGGCGTATCAGCGAAATTGACCTGCCCACAGGCACCACCATCGGCGCCATTGTGCGCAACAATGAAGTGATGATTGCCCACGACGACGTGGTGGTGGAATCTGACGACCACGTGATCCTGTTCCTGGTGGACAAGAGCCAGGTCCGGGACGTGGAACGCCTGTTCCAGGTAGGCCTGGCGTTCTTCTAGGTCATAGGCCATGCACCTCGCCGTAATTTTCCGAGTGACCGGCACGCTGCTGACCGTATTCAGCTTCACCTTCCTGATCCCGGCCTTGGTGGCGCTGATTTACGGCGAACAGACAATAAATACATTTGTGCTGGCTTTTGCCATCACGCTGGCGTGCGGCCTGTTGATGTGGCTGCCGTTGCGCGGCAACCGGGAACTGCGCGGCGGCGACGGCTTCCTCATCACCGCGTTGTTTTACGTCGGCCTGGGCCTGTTCGGCGCCATTCCCCTCTATTTTGCCGCCAGCACCGACTTAAGTTTTACCGACGCCGCTTTTGAATCCATGTCCGGGCTGACCACCACCGGCGCCACCGTGATCACCGGCCTTGACGATTTACCCAGATCGCTGTTGTTCTACCGTCAGTTGCTGCAATGGTTCGGCGGCATGGGAATTATTGTCCTGGCGGTGGCCATTTTCCCCATGCTGGGCATTGGCGGCATGCAGCTATACCGCACGGAATCTCCCGGACCGGCCAAAGACAACAAGCTGACCCCACGCATTACCGAAACCGCCAAAGCGTTGTGGTACATCTATCTGACGCTTACGGTGCTGTGCGCCGCGGCTTACTGGGCGGCGGGCATGAACCTGTTTGACGCCATCAGCCATAGCTTTTCCACCGTGGCAATCGGTGGCTTTTCCACCCACGACGCCAGCATCGGCTACTTCAACAGCACCGCCATCGAATCCGTTGCCATTGTGTTTATGGTTTTGTCCGGGGTTAACTTTGGCCTGCATTTCCTGGTCTGGCGCCGGCGCAATCCCCTGCATTATTTCAGGGACGTGGAACTGAGGACCTATCTGCTGGTATTGCTGCTGCTGACGGCGGTTATCTGTTCTCTATTGCTGAATAACCCCTACCCCAACAACGAACACCCCATCCGCGACGGTATCTTCCAAACCATATCCGTGGCCACCACCACCGGCTTCACTACCCAGAACTTCAGCCAGTGGCCTTCCGTTGCCCCGGTGCTGTTGCTGCTGGCGGCTTTTGCCGGCGGTTGCGCCGGCTCCACCGCCGGCGGCATCAAAATCATCCGCGTGTTGATGATCTACCTGCAGGGCATGCGCGAGGTGAAAAGACTGATTCACCCCAACGGCGTGTTTCCCATCAAGCTGGGTAACACGCCGGTGGCCGACCGGCTGGTAGAGGCTGTGTGGAGTTTCTTCAGCGTCTACGTGTTTATATTCTTGTTGATGGTGACGTTTGTGATGATGGCGGGCGACCTGGATTTCACCACCGCCTTTTCCGCGGTAGGCGCGTGCCTGAACAATCTCGGTCCCGGTCTGGGTGACGTGGCGCTGAACTATGCCAGCCTGCCAGCCAGCGTGAAGTGGACGCTGATGATCACCATGATGCTGGGGCGGCTGGAAATTTTTACCCTGCTGGTGTTATTGACGCCGGCTTACTGGCGCCGGTAAATACTCGCCTGTTTACCGCCGGGAGGACGCTTAAAGCGTTTGTACTCCCACTGGTACTGCTCCGGCGCGCGCGCCACAATCCCTTCAATCGCCTGGTTGATGCCCCTCAAGGTGGCTGCCTCATCCGCTGCTGCTTCATCCGCCGCCGCTTCAGGCCCCTGCTCAAAGCGCACCACATAATGGTATCCATGCTGGTCGCGCTGGCGTTGTACCGAGCCCATCAGTACCGTGGGTGAGTTCCTGCTGATCAGACGGTGTGTCAGATTCATGGTCAGTGCCGGCTGCCCGAAGAACTCCGCATAAGTACCGGCATTCTGATCCGGCACCTGGTCCGGCAGAATCGCCACCAGCTGCCCCTGTTTGAGCAAACGAATCAGGCTGCGGATGCCGCCCGTGTCAATGGGGAACATCTGCGCTTGGTAACGCTCCCGGGCGTCCACAATTACAGGCTCCAGCGCAGCCAGCTTGGGGGGCGCGTAGAGGGCCGCCAGAGTGTAGTGTTTACCCAGAAAAGCACACAATATCTCCCAGTTGCCGAAGTGTGGCACCAGCAGCAGCACGCCGCGCTCGTCCGCAAACGCCTGGTCCAGCAAGTCGCGCCCTTGCACCTGTTTTATCTGCCCCAACAACTTATCTTCGTGCCAGTACGCAAGCTGGGCAAATTCAAAAGCCAGCAACGCCATGTGCCGCAGGCTGGCCAGACACAAGGTGCGCAATTGCCTCTCGTCCAAGCGGGGATAACAGACCTGCAGGTTGAGGCGGGTAATTCGCGCCACCTTGCCCCCCGACCAATAAAACAGCCTGCTGATACCGCCCGCCAGCAGCCACGCCACGGATGGCGGAAACAGTTGCAGCAGCCACAGCCCGCCACGCATCAGGCCGCTGATCATCGACTATCCTTGCCGGTTTGCCGCAATTCAGCGCAGGGGATATGGCGCCAGCAGTCGGTGGTGTGGTCGTTAACCATGCCGACACTCTGCATGAACGCGTAACAAATGGTGGGACCGACAAACTTATAGCCGGCCGCCTTCAGCGCCGACGACATCTTTTTCGATTCCGCGGTGGCAGAGGGTACCTGGCCGCGCTCCGCATAGGGCGCGCTGGCGGGCGGCGCAAAACTCCACAACCATTGCGGGAAATCCCGCTGCTGCAGGGTCAATTGGGCATTGTTGACCATGGCTTGCAGTTTGCCGCGATGGCGAATCACCCCCGGGTCATTCAACCACCGCTGCATGTCCTGCTGATCCGCGGCGCCGAGACGGGCAATATCAAACCCGAAAAAAGCGCGGCGCATGTGTTCGCGCTTTTTCAGCACGGTGATCCACGCCAGGCCGGCCTGCATACCTTCCAGCACCAGCCGTTCAAACAGGGCCTGAGAATTGTATACAGGCACACCCCATTCTTCGTCATGGTAAGCCACGTATAATTCATCGTCTCCGCACCAGCGGCAACGCGTCAGCGGCGCGCGGCTTTGTGCAGCCGTTTTCTGTTTGTTTTGCAAAACACCCTGCTGTTCGATCGCTATAACCGGATGCTTGAATCTTGCCCGGCACCATGCGTAACTGGAGCTGAACTCCAGCCGGCGGTTACGTGTGGATGATGCCCAGCCAAGAATGATTTTGCTAGACCGGGACGGTGTGATCAATTTGGATTCCCCGGATTACATCAAACACCCGGACGAGTGGCACCCCATAGAGCATGCCCTGGATGCAGTGGCGCTACTGCAGCAACACTACCTGGTGGCGGTTTGTACAAATCAATCCGGTGTCGGCCGCGGTTTGTTCGACGACAGCCGGCTGGCGGACATACACGCAAAAATGAATGCAGCTCTGCAGGCCGCCGGCGGCCGTTCTCTGCCGGTATTTTACTGCCCGCATCATCCCCACGACCAATGCGACTGCCGCAAGCCGAAGCCCGGCTTATTGCTGACCGCCATGCAGAGTGCAGACTGCAGCCCCGGGCAATGCGTGTATGTGGGTGATTCTGAAAAAGACCTGCTGGCCGCACAACAGGCCGGCTGTGAAGCCGTACTGGTGTTAACCGGCAACGGTCCTGCCGCCCGCGAGACCCCGGCCGGCCGTGCTGCAACCTGTTATGGCAATCTGGCGGACTTTGCCGAGGCGCTGATCCGCGCCGGAGCCTAGACGTCCAGGTTAACCACCGCCAACGCGTTGTTTTCGATAAACTCGCGCCGCGGCTCCACCTGGTCACCCATTAACGTGGTAAATATCTGATCCGCGCCGATGGCGTCATCCACCGTCACCTGCAGCATGCGGCGCACCTCCGGGTCCATGGTGGTTTCCCACAGCTGGTCCGGGTTCATTTCCCCCAGGCCCTTGTACCGCTGTATGTCCACCCCGCGCCGCGCTTCAGCCAGCAACCAGTCGAATGCATCGACAAAGTGCGCCACCGCCTGGGTCTTTTCTCCCCGCTTAATATAACCGTCAGATTCAATCAGTCCGTGCAGCTGTTCCGCCAATGCGCCAATGGCTTCATAGTCGTTGGAGTGCATGAAGTTGTAGCCGAAGCGAACCTCTTCGGTAACCCCTTTCAACATGATTTTCACCACCGGCACATAAACCTGGTGCTCGGGATCTTCGACAATTTCCACCTGGGCATTGCTCTGGCCGTTGTTGGCCTGCTCCGCCAGCAACGCTGAAAGTTGATCACCCCAAGCCCGCATCTGGGCCTGCGAGCGCAACATATCATCGGTGACCCGCGGCAGCCGCACCAGCAGCTGAGTGACTTCAGGCGGGAACTTGCGCTTCAGCCGCTCGATCCGGGACAGTACGGATTGCATCGCCCGCACCAGTTCTTCCAGCGCCTCTCCCTGCATGGCCGGAGCCTGGGCGTTGACAAACAAACTGGCGTCCTGCAACGCCAGTTCGAGAAAATAGTCGTTCAATTCGTCATCGTCTTTAACGTAACGCTGTTGTTTGCCTTTTTTAACTTTGTACAGCGGCGGCTGCGCGATATATACATGGCCGCGCTCCAGCAACTCCGGCATCTGACGAAAGAAAAATGTTAGCAACAGCGTGCGGATGTGGGAGCCGTCGACGTCCGCATCGGTCATGATTACTACACTGTGATAGCGCAGCTTGTCCGGATCAAATTCATCGCGGCCTATACCGCAGCCCAGAGCAGTGACCAGGGTGCCCACCTCCTGGGAAGACAACATTTTATCGAAGCGGGCTTTTTCCACGTTCAGAATTTTTCCCCGCAACGGCAGGATCGCCTGGGTACGCCGGTCGCGGCCCTGTTTGGCCGACCCGCCGGCGGAATCACCCTCTACCAGGTAAAGCTCCGACAGCGCCGGGTCTTTTTCCTGACAATCCGCCAGTTTCCCGGGCAAACCGGCAATATCCAGTGCGCCTTTGCGCCGGGTCATTTCACGGGCCTTGCGCGCCGCTTCCCTGGCGCGGGCGGCTTCGATCATCTTGCTGACCAACGAACGGGCATCCTGGGGGTTTTCGTCCAGATATTCGGCAAAAAACTTGTTTAATTCCTGCTCAACAGCGGATTTAACCTCGCTGGATACCAGTTTGTCTTTGGTCTGAGAGGAAAACTTCGGGTCCGGGACCTTAACCGACACCACAGCGGTGAGCCCCTCCCGGGCGTCGTCTCCGGTGGTGGCCACCTGGGCTTTTTTACTTAAACCTTCACGCTCAATATACGCGTTCAGCGTACGGGTCAGTGCCCCGCGAAAACCGGCCAGGTGGGTGCCGCCGTCCGCCTGGGGAATATTATTTGTGTAGGTGAATACCTGCTCCTGGAAGCCATCGTTCCATTGCATGGCAATTTCCACGCCGATGCCGTCATCGCGCTCCACATTAAAGTGAAATACATCGTTTAAAGCGGTTTTATTGTGGTTCAAAAACCCGACAAAGGCGCTGAGCCCGCCTTCGTACAAAAACACCTCTTCTTTTCCGCTGCGTTCGTCGATGAGGTTAATTTTGACGCCGGAGTTCAGAAACGCCAGTTCACGCAGGCGTTTCGCCAGCAATTCATATTGAAAGTGCACATTCCCAAACGTCTCAGAGGACGGTTTGAAATAGCACTCGGTCCCGCGTTGATTGGTCTGGCCCACTTCCGCCAGCGGCGCTACCGGCACCCCGTCTTTATATTCCTGTTCAAAAACCTTGCCGTCGCGCCGCACCACCAGCCTGAACAGTTCGGACAGGGCGTTGACCACGGATACACCCACGCCGTGCAGGCCTCCGGACACTTTGTAACTGTTATCGTCAAACTTTCCGCCCGCGTGCAAAGTTGTCATGATGACTTCCGCAGCACTGACGTTTTCTTCCGGATGAATGTCCACCGGTATGCCGCGGCCGTTGTCCCGCACGCTGACCGCTTCTTCGGGATGCACTATGACATGCACTTCATCACAGTATCCCGCCAGGGCTTCGTCGATGGCGTTATCTACCAGTTCCTGCACCATATGGTGCAGGCCGGTTCCATCCTCCGTGTCACCAATGTACATACCCGGACGCTTGCGTACCGCATCCAGACCCCTCAGCACCTGAATGCTGCCGGAGTCATAGTTTTCGTTGTCTGACATTAAGTCTTAACCCTCTTCGTTCTCCAATTCCCGGTACCTAAGTTGGCACCGGATCCCCGGAGTCATAATTACGCGGCTGCTTCTGGGCTTCGAAACGGCCTTGTTCCACGTGAAACACCGCAAGATCGCTTAACTCCGGGACATCACCACCGGCTGCGCCATGTTTGCCCGATGCGGCTTTTTCCAATACGCCGCCATTCCCAGCCAATTCTGTTGTTCCTGTTGCAATGATCTGGCAATCGAGCTCTACCAGAGAATCCAGGAACACTGCCCAGTGGGCGGTGTCCAATTCGGCACCAAAATCGTCCACCAGGAAGATGCTCTTGGTCTGTGTTTGCTGTTGCAGGTACTGAGCCTGCGCCAATATGCACGCACCAGCCAATAACTTCGCCTGCCCTCTGGATAAGATCTGGGCGGCCGGCTGCTGGTCCACGGTGAAGACTAAATCGCTGCGGTGCGGACCCCGGTGCGTGGCACCCAATTTTACATCGCGGGGCATGCTTTCGACCAATCTTTTCTCCGCCTCATCAGGCTCGCCAAGCCCGCCGGAACGATACCGGATCTGCACCTGCAGAGCCGGATCCAGGCGCTGCACATTGGCCTCTATAAGGGGGGTTATGGAAGCAACATAGTTTTGTCTCATGCCATGCAGGGGCATGGCCAGTTGCAGCAGCTGAGCGGACCAGGGATCTACACCAACTTCCCCGTCCTGGGTTTTCAGCCAGGCATTCCGCTGCGCCAACACCCGGCGGTAGTCTGCAAACAGATCAAGGAACTGTTGTTCCACGTGAAACAATCCCCAATCCATGAAACCCCGCCGTAACGCCGGGCTTGCGAAAATTAACTCCGCCGCTTCCGGCAGCAATAGTTGCACCGGCATTATTTTAGCCAGCGCGGAGATTTTGGACTGCTTTTTGCCCGCCGTTTTTATCTGCGTCTGCCCACCCCTGGTCCTGGATATGGCCAGCGAGCGGCTGGTGCCATCCGGTGCCGCTACTTTACCATGCAGGATCAGCTCTTCCTGCTGGTGCCGGATAACCGAAGAGATTCTGTGGCTGCGGAACGAACGGCCGCGGGACAAAATATGAATAGCCTCCAGCAGCGCTGACTTTCCGGCGCCGTTTGCGCCATGAATGTAGTTAAAGCCAGGCCCGAAGGAGAGGGTGGTCGTATCTAGATTTCGAACGTGCTGTATGAAGAGTTTGCGAAGGTACACTGGCCTGTAGCGGCTGTCCTTACAACCTCTCCCTACAACCTCATGGGCATCACAACGTAAACGGCTGCATCGTTGCCGATACCTTCAATCAACGCTGAACTGTTCGCGTCGGACACGCTTAATCTTACCTGGTCCGTTTCCAGGGCACTTAAAACATCCAGCAGATAGCTCACGTTAAAGCCGATCTCGAGCTGTTCTCCGCTGAAGTCTACCGCGACAATTTCTTCAGCTTCTTCCTGCTCGGGATTGTTTGCCTGAATAGTAAGCTGCTCTCCATCGATAATCAGGCGCACCCCCCGGTATTTTTCGTTGGAGAGAATGGACGCTCTCTGAAACGCCTGCTTTAATGTTTCCCGGTCTCCGACCAGGGAACGGGACACATCTTTGGGTATGACTTTCTCGTAATCCGGAAACTGCCCGTCCACCAATTTTGTGGTTAATATGAAATCGCCTGATTGCACACGCAGATGATTGCCGCCTATATGCAATTCTATGGTTTCTATATCACCATCCAAAAGCCGGCCCAACTCCAGAACACCTTTGCGCGGCACGATCACCTGGACCCGACGCGCAACCTCAGGATTGCTTCCTTCGGACGTGCTCATCGCCAGGCGGTGGCCGTCTGTTGCAACCGCCCGGGCATGATTACCGTCCACTTCCAATAACATACCGTTAAGAAAGTAGCGGACATCCTGTTGTGCCATGGCAAAAGCCACATCATCGATCAGCCGGTCTACAGATTCCCGGGAAACGGCCAGGGAAACATCAGCCTCGCCGCCGGAGACTTTTGGAAAATCCGCCGCCGGCAATGTTGCCAGGGTAAAGCGGCTGCGCCCGGAGCGCACCACAGCCCGGTCGCCTTCTACCGCAACAGACACTTCAGCGCCTTCCGACAGCGAGCGCCAGATGTCCGCCAGTTTGCGGGCCGGTAGGGTAGCTTCACCCGGCTGCTCCACCTCAGCACCACAAGTGGCCACCAACTCAACCTCAAGGTCCGTACCGGTCAACTCAAGGCCGGACTCGGTAGCCTTGATTAACAAGTTAGCCAACACGGGCAATGTCTGCCGGCGCTCCACAACCCCGGTGACCAGTTGCAAAGGCCGCAGCAGCTGTTCGCGCTGAATGCTGAATTTCATATGCTATTTAACCTTCTTAATCCGTCCGTTCACCTTCACCCGGCGGCCCTCGACCACGTGCACCTGGCTGAGGCGTTGAACCGGACTGAAACTGACCGGTCCGCCGCAATTCAGGCGCAGACTAGGCGCCGCGTTTCAACCGGACAATAGCCTGGACAGGTTTTTGTGGTCTTCCGCCAGGTCAGCACTGGACTCACGCAGTTCGGCTACCTTCCGGCAAGCGTGCAGTACGGTGGTGTGATCTCTGCCACCAAACGCGTCGCCGATCTCCGGCAGAGAGTGATTGGTCAGCTCTTTTGCCAAAGCCATTGCTACCTGGCGCGGTCGGGCAATGGTGCGGTTACGCCGCTTGGAAAGCAAATCCGCCAGCTTGATATTGTAGTACTCAGCTACGGTGCGTTGAATATTGTCGATGGAAATCTGCCGGTCCTGGATGGCAAACAGGTCCCGCAGCGCGCGCTTAACCTGATCAATGCTGATATAGCTGCCGGTAAACCGGGCGTTGGCGATCACCCGGCGCAAAGCACCTTCCAGCTCACGCACATTGGACCTGATGCGCTCGGCAATAAAAAAGGCCACCGCCGGGTCCAGGTTAACTTCTTCGGCTTCCGCCTTTTTCATCAGAATCGCAACCCGGGTTTCGAGCTCCGGCGGCTCCACTTCAACCGTAAGCCCCCATACAAACCTGGACTTCAGGCGTTCCTCGAGGCCGTCAATTTCGCGCGGATAACGGTCGCAGGTCAGCACCATTTGATGGCCGCGCTCCAACAACGCGTTAAACACATGGAAGAACTCTTCCTGGGAGCGCAGCTTTTTGGCAAAAAACTGGATATCGTCAATCAGCAGCGCATCCACGCTGCGGTAGTACTGCATAAATTCCTGCATCGTGCCCTGCTGCAGGGCCTTAACCATATCCTGTACAAAACGCTGGGAGTGCAGGTACACCACATGCGCATCCGGCTGCCGGTTGAGGATCTCATTACCTACCGCCTGCATGAGATGGGTTTTGCCCAGGCCCACGCCGCCATACAACAACAGCGGGTTGTAAGAATTGCCGGCATTGCCGGCGACCTGCAAAGCCGCGGCCTTTGCCAGCTCGTTGGACTTACCCTCAACAAACGTCGCAAAGCTGAATTCACTATTCAGGTTATGTGAGTGTTTAGCCTTCTCACCGTACGCGTCCGCCCGCAGCGGCACCGCGTGTTGCGACTCTCCCACCATCAGGTTGATATCGATTTCTTCGTCGATGCCGGTGGCCTGGCTGATCAGGTCTTGAATGCGTCTCAAGTAAGCCAGCCTAACCTGTTCTTCGACGTAGATATTTGGTGCAAACAATTGCACCGATCCATCTTCCACTCGAACCTGAAGGGGTTTTAAGTACGTGTCGTATTGTTCAGCAGAAACTTCTTCTGCCAGCCTACCTAAGCATTGTTGCCAAATGCTATGTCCCACCTATGTGTGCCCTCGCAAAACCTGCTCCCGGTTGCAGTAATTGCAACGTTATCCAACGCTGCGCCGTGAGCCATCGCATTTATTGCTGACTTGCTGACGCTGATCTTTTGCCCGCGGATTCAACGCTACAGGGTGGTTTGTATGCGCCGGCAAACGCAACCAGTTGTCTAGAATTTATTTTTCTAACTGGCCATGTTTTGAGAGAACAATGTTCCCTTACCGCAGCTTGAGCCTGATGCACAATCCGCCACACCCTGATTTGAATTGAAAACATATTGCAACCATGCACTGCAGCTGTGTTAGCCCCTGGGCTTCGGTTACCGCTGCGGCTGCGGCCTGCCCCCTCCGTTTGGGCCGCAACACCGTGCATATGCTCTAGCGATCAATCACAATAAAATGCTTGTTAGTATTATCCGTTTCCTGTCCGTCTCGGTATTCTCGTCGCAACCACCGCAAGCTCAAGCCGCTTCAAGCTGCCTAAGTATACGTTTAAGGGTCTCTATGTAGAGATACCTTACAGGAGCTTCCTATCCTGACTCTCCCTTCCGAATTCTCTTTACCGGAAGAGTTTCATATCTACCCGGCGGCGGTCTAGCAGGGACGGCAAACTGCCCAAAACTGGGTTGACAAGTTGGTCAACGGGCTTGAAGGAAGTTTGTTTGTCCGAGTGCGAACGGAAAACATTTAAGCCCAAGCCAAAAAAAATAGCTATCGATTCCAACCAAAATTTGAGCTTTTTTTTACAACCAGCCAAAATTCAGCAACTTAGGCGGGCCACTTAAAAAATTTTTTTTGCGCGCAGATTTCCACAAATGTGAACATTATTTGGGAGAAGCTGTGGATAACTTTTGTGCATGTTTTTCCGCACAATTCACCCCATACCCGTACCCCGTTTACCCACCTTGCATCCACAGCCGCGCAACTTGAGTAAGCCTTTGATTTAGCGCGGCTAAAATCGCTTATGCACAGCGATCCGCTGCCTTAACAAACAACAATCACAAACTCTTATATATATACTTTCTTCTATTTGACAGTCACCGGACCTGTCCATAGAATCGCGGCCCCTCGCTAACGGAACGTTCGTCAGTCAGGTCATTAAGATTCGGAATTAAGGTCATCCAGATTATGAAACGAACTTTTCAGCCCAGTAATCTTAAGCGTAAGCGCACCCACGGTTTCCGCGCCCGTATGGCCACCAAAGGCGGCCGTAAAGTCCTCAGCGCAAGACGCGCTAAAGGGCGGAAGCGCCTGGCGGTTTAATTGCCGGCCTTACCCGGCCTGCGCCCAACAATTCCCGTCAATTTAACAGGGTGGTGTTTACCTTCCCCCGTGATGCCCGGCTGCTCAAAGCAGAGGAATACCGCGACGTTTTTCGTCATTCCGACCTAAATCTCGTCAACGGGCCGTTACGCATCCGCGCCAGAAAGAATACACTGTGCCGCGCGCGCCTGGGGCTGGTGGTGCCGAAAAAAGGCACGCCGCGGGCGGTGCGGCGCAACCGCATCAAACGCATTGTGCGTAATCACTTCCGCTTGATCGCGGCAACCCTGCCCGCGGTGGATGTGGTGGTGCAGGTTTTTAATGATCTGGAAGATCAGCAGCTTAGCGAGCGGCTGGATGATCTTTTCCGGCGGTTACCCGGAAAGCTGAATCAAACATTGGATAAAGTGAGGTGAGCAGACAAAGCATGGCGTATCCGGACAATATAACGCTGTCTCAAGCGGCCGCTTCGTCGCCGTCGATCGTGCGCATTTGCCGCCATTCCTGCCGTTATCTGGCAATCAAGCTCATCAGGCTTTATCAGCTGACCCTCAGCCCCTGGCTGGGTAATCAGTGCCGGTTTTACCCCACCTGTTCCCACTATGCCCAGCAGGCGATAGCCAGGCATGGACTGAGGCGCGGAGGTTTGCTGGCGCTGCGCCGCCTGGGTAAGTGCCATCCGTTCCACCCGGGCGGGGTGGATCCGGTGCCCGGTACCGGCACGGGTGGTGCGGAAGAAGAAGCAGAACTGAGTTCGGTTAGGAATAGTTGGTGTTACCCCCTGAAATACAACGCATTGTTTTGCTGATTGCGCTGGCGGCTACTGCTTATCTGATGATTCTGGCGTGGAACGACGATATGGAAGCCAGCCGCGAAGATGTGGTTTACAGCGAGGCGCCGCTGGTGTCGTCCAACCCATCCGCCGAAACACCGGGTGCGGCGGAAATCCCGTCCGCCGCCAGCGCTGCGGACCCTGCGGCGAATGTATCGCCCGACAGTGACATTCCCGATGCCAGCCGGCTGGTGGAAGAAGCTCAACCGCTGGAACAGCAGGCAGCCGCGGCAGCGCAAAATCAGGGTGAATCCAGCCAGTACGTTAAGGTAACTACGCCATCTTTAGTGGTCTGGATAGATCTGCGGGGCGGAGACATCATCAGGGTCCAGCTACCCAAATTTCCGGTGGACATAGACCACAAAGATATTCCCACCGTGTTGCTGGACCGCAGCGCCACCCAGACCTACATTGCGCAAAGCGGGCTGATTGGAGAACACGGGCCGGATTCCCAGGCGCAAAGACCTTTGTACCGGGTAGAGAACAGTGACGTTCTGGTTGGGGAGGGTGAAGAAAGACGGGTTGTGCTCACCGCGGCATTGGCTGACGCGGTGGCGGAGAAGCACTTTGTATTCCGTGCGGACGACTACCTCGTTGATGTTGAGTACCGCCTGCGGAATAACTCCGCGGAGGTGATGCGGGCGGCCATGTTTGCGCAGATTAAACGGGATTCACGTCCGCCGCCGGCTGATGAATCTTTTGCGCTGGCACCGCAACCCTATCTGGGTGCAGCCCTGACCACGCCTGACGAACGCTACATGAAAGTGGATTTTGACGACATCGACGACGACGGCAGTGTCGACAAAGTCGTGGCGGGCGGCTGGATTGCATTCCTGCAGCATTACTTCCTCTCAGCCTGGGTGCCGCCGGCTGAGCAAACCAATAGCTACTCCCTGCGCCGCGGTGGGAACGGTACCTACCTGTTCGGTTATACCGGTCCGCTGCAGCGGGTGGCGGCCGGCGAGACAGGTCAGTGGCAGGCGCAGTTCTATGCCGGTCCCAAAGACCAGAAAAGGCTCGAACAGATTGCGGAAAATCTCAATCTCACGGTGGATTACGGCTTTTTATGGTGGGTGGCTGTGCCGTTGTTTTACCTGCTGGACTGGCTGTATAGCCTGGTGGGCAACTGGGGGGTAGCAATTATCCTGCTGACGGTGGTGGTTAAGGCGCTGCTGTATCCGCTGTCGGCCGCCGGCTACCGCTCCATGGCCAACATGCGGCGGGTGGCGCCGGCGATGAAGCGGCTGCAGGAGCGCTACAGCAATGACAGGGAAAAACTCTCCCGGGAAATGATGGCGCTGTACAAGAAGGAAGGGGCCAACCCGCTGGGCGGGTGTTTGCCGATGTTGCTGCCCATGCCGATTTTTATTGCCCTGTACTGGGTGCTGTTTGAATCCGTAGAGTTACGTCAGGCGCCGTTCTTTCTGTGGATTGAAGACCTGGCGGTTATGGATCCGTTTTTCATCCTGCCGCTGGCCATGGGCGCCAGCATGTACTGGATGCAGACGCTGAATCCCCAGGTGGGTGACCCCATGCAGGTGAAGATGATGAAAATGATGCCCATCATGTTTACCGTGCTGTTTTTGTTTTTCCCGGCGGGTCTGGTGTTGTACTGGCTGGTTAACAATATCCTCTCCATTGCCCAGCAGCAGTATGTCTACAAACAGGCGGAGAAAGCCCAGGCCGCCTCGTCCTGACGGCTGGTCCGAATCCGTGAGCCCCGCATGAGCCTGGATACCGACCTGATTGCCGCGGTGGCCACCCCGCCGGGCCAGGGCGGTGTGGGAATTGTGCGGCTGTCCGGGCCCGGTGCCAGAGATGTTGTGGCGGCCTTTGCAGACCGGCCCCCCGAACCCAGGCAGGCGGTGTTTTGCCGTTTCTTTGATAGCTCGAGCTACGATACCTCGAGCAAGGCTTCAAGCGATGACTCAAGCGCTGCTGCTGTGAAGGCTGTGGCGCAGGATGCCCCGGCGGAGTTGATAGACGAAGGCATTGTATTGTGGTTTCCGGAAGGCAACTCGTTTACCGGCGAAGAGGTGGTCGAGGTCCATACCCACGGCAGTCCGGTGGTGCTGCAGCAGATTCTGGACCTGGCCTGCAACCTGGGCGCCAGACTGGCACGGCCTGGAGAATTCAGCGAACGGGCGTTTCTCAACGGCCGCCTGGATCTCACTCAGGCGGAAGCCATTGCCGACTTGATTGCCAGCGGTTCGGTTGCCGCGGCGCGGGGTGCCGCCCGGTCCCTGCGCGGTGACTTTTCCCGGCGGGTATACAAAATTGCCGACGGCCTGGCTGATCTGCGGGTGCTGGTGGAAGCCTGTATCGATTTTCCGGAGGAAGACGTGGAACACCTGCAGGCAGCCGACGCCGCGGGCCGGGTGGCCGCCATGCGGCATGAATTGGAGCAGGTGCTGGCGGATTGCGGCCAGGGCCGTTTGATCAATGAAGGGGTTTCGATTGCTTTGCTGGGGGCGCCGAATGTCGGCAAGTCCAGCCTGTTGAACGCTCTGGCGGGGGAAGAAGCGGCAATTGTCACCGACATCCCGGGCACCACCCGCGACCTGTTGAAGGTTGATCTGGTACTGGATGGTTTGCCGGTGCGGCTGGTGGATACCGCCGGCTTGCGCAGCAGTGGTGACGTGGTGGAACAGATTGGCGTGGAGCGCGCCCGCGCCCAGGCCCTGGAAGCCGACCTGCTGGTACTGATGTTTGACGTGACCGGTTTGCCTTTGAACCCCGGCGGGCAGCACAGCAGTCAGCTGCGGGAGGCGGCACAGGCGGCGTGTGCGGAACTTCAGGTGCCCCGGGATACCCCGGTGTTGGCGGTGGTGAACAAAATAGACCTGCTGCCCGACGGCGGCGCTGAAGTTTCCGCCCTCCTGCACACGGCCTTGCACAAGGAAAAGGTGCAAACGGAAGAGCCGCAGATGGAGGACCAGGCGTGGATATCGGTGCAGCAGGGTCTCGGTCTGGCTGCCCTGCGCGGAAAAATGTTGCACGCGTTGGGGCGCACCCGGGAGGAGGTACCGTATACCGCCCGGGCCCGGCATGTCACAGCCTTAACCGCGGCGGCGCAACACCTGCAGCAGGCGGAGTTGCAGGGTTCCAGTGATTTGATGGCGGAAGAACTGCGCGCCGCGCATTTATACCTGGGTGAGATTGTCGGCAAGGTCACCCCGGATGATCTGTTGGGTAAAATCTTCAGCGAGTTCTGTATCGGCAAATAACCATCGCAGGCGGGCCTGAAGGGATGTACAAATAGGCGTTCCAAAACTGCGGGCAGTCACTATACTTGGCCGCCCAAAAATACCAGGGGTTTTGCATGCAGTTCCCGGATCATTTTGATGTCATTGTGGTCGGCGGCGGCCACGCCGGTACCGAAGCGGCTGCGGCGGCCGCGCGTGTGGGCGCAAAGACGCTCTTGCTGACCCAGAACATCGAAACGATTGGCCAGATGTCCTGCAACCCCGCCATCGGCGGTATCGGCAAGAGTCATCTGGTGGCGGAAATAGACGCCCTGGACGGGGTCATGGCCCGGGCCACGGACCGCGCCGGGATTCATTTCAAAGTTTTAAATGCCAGTAAAGGTCCGGCGGTACGTGCAACCCGTGCCCAGGCGGACCGGGCTTTGTACAAGAATGCTGTGCGCGACCTGCTGGAACACCAGCCGAACCTGCATATATTTCAGCAATCGGTGGTGGATTTTGTGCTGCAGGGTGACCGCGTAAAAGGTGTTGTTACGCAGATGGGTGTGACCTTCCGCTGTCATGCCATTGTCCTGACCACGGGTACTTTTCTCGGCGGCAAGATTCATATCGGTACCGAAAACCACGCCGGCGGCAGGGCCGGGGATGCACCGTCCATTGCCCTGGCGGAACGCCTGCGCAGCCTGCCGTTCAGGGTGGGCAGGCTGAAAACCGGCACGCCGCCGCGCCTGGACGGCCGCACTATTAACTATGACGTGCTGGAACCCCAGCCGGGGGACGAACCGCGGCCGGTCATGTCGGTTATGTCCAGTGCGGATGACCATCCCGCCCAGGTCCACTGCCATATCGCGCGCACCAATCAGCGCACCCATGAGCTGATTACGCAGAATATTCACCGCTCCGCCATGTACAGCGGCGCCATTGAAGGCACGGGACCGCGTTACTGCCCCAGCATCGAAGACAAGGTGGTGCGGTTTGCGGACAAGCTGGAGCACCAGGTGTTTCTGGAACCGGAAGGCTTGCACAGCACGGAGCTTTATCCGAACGGCGTTTCAACCAGCCTGCCGTTTGATGTGCAGCTGCAGTTCATCCGTTCCATTGAAGGTTTTGAGCAGGCGCATATCACGCGCCCCGGTTATGCCATTGAGTATGACTATTTTGATCCGCGGGATTTGCAGTACTCGCTGCAGACCAGAAACGTGGAAGGGTTGTACTTTGCGGGGCAGATAAACGGTACCACCGGTTATGAAGAGGCGGGGGCGCAAGGCCTGCTGGCGGGGCTTAACGCAGCCCGGCAGGTGCAGGGGCTGGCGCCCTGGGAACCACGCCGGGATGAAGCCTACCTGGGTGTCATGGTGGATGATTTGATCACGCTGGGTACTACCGAACCTTACCGCATGTTTACCTCCAGGGCGGAGTTCCGTTTGCGCCTGCGGCAGGACAACGCCCATCAGAGATTAACCCGCCGCGGCGTGGACATGGGGCTGGTGGGTGCCGGGCGGGCTGCCTGGTTCGAGGACCATGAGCGCCGGGTAGACAGTCTGACTGAAGCGCTGCGCACAACCCGCCTGCAACCCGGGGACAGCCTGGACGCAGCCCTGGGCCTGGGATTGCGCAGCGATACTAATCTGCTGGAAGTGCTGAAAAGGCCGGAGATTACCGGTGCGGGGCTGCAGGCCCTGAGCGCCGGGCACGGTATCGGTGATAACTTAGCCGCTTTGTTGGCGGATAAAGCCATCCTCCTGCAGGTGGAAACCGATACCAAGTATGCCGGCTATATCAAACGGCAGGATCAGGAGATTGAGCGCATCCGCCGCCACGAAAGCATGGCGTTGCCCGGCGATATGGATTACCAGTCGATATCCGGGCTGTCCAACGAATTGCGGCAGAAGCTGGGGCAGCAACGCCCGGCCAGCCTGGCGCGGGCGGCGCGGATCCCCGGCATGACCCCGGCGGCGCTGTCCATATTGCTGGTGCACGCCAGGCAGCACAATCAACCGGCACAGCCGGGCGAGTCCGGTGCCGCTTAGCGGCCGGTCAGCCTCAGGGGTTGGCGGCTGACCTTGGCGCAACAGACGTTAGCTCAGCAGATCACTGCCCTGCAGCCCGATCTGCAGGCCCTGGGTGTGAATATCAGCGCGGCTCAGACAGAGCTGCTGGTCAGCTTTTGCATGGAACTGTTGAAGTGGAACCGTTCCTTTAACCTGGTATCCCGGCGCGACGTCAACCGCCTTGCCGGCCGCCATGTATTCGACAGCCTGACGGGCGCCGCGCTGCTTGAAAATGACGCCCGCGAGCAGGTTCTGGATGTCGGCAGCGGCGCCGGTTTTCCCGGCATTCCGCTGGCGGTGGCGTTGCCGCGCAGCCGCTTTGTGTTAGTGGACCGCAGCGCCCGGCGGGTGCGTTTTCTGCGCCACATTCAGCGGCTGTGCGGGTTGGATAACCTGCAGGTGGAGCAGTGTAATCTGGTTGCCCAATCAGCGCAGATGCCCGGCCTGGGACCGTTTTCCGCGGCGGTAGCCCGCGCGGTGGCAAGCCCGGCTGAATTGTGGCGGCTGGTTCAGCCGTTGCTGCAGGCGCGGGGCCGAATGCTGGTCTATGAAAGTACCCGTGCCGGTGAAGATGTGCAGGATCCGGCGTTACCCGCTGGGCTCAGCAGCACGAGGCATGCGTTCGGCCTGGTTGCAACCGGTCAGAACCATGCCATATTGCAGGTTCAACAGGTTGCGGCCGGGGCGGCAACATAAGGGGTGGAATGCACGTCGACGGTTATAAACGGATAAGAACCGCATGGATGAGATCCGCATGAGGGTCATAGCAGTTGCCAATCAGAAAGGCGGGGTGGGTAAAACCACCACCAGTGTTAACGTCAGCGCGTCACTGGCCATGTCGGGCAGCCGCGTGCTGCTGGTTGACCTGGATCCCCAGGGCAATGCCACAACGGGCTGTGGGGTAGACAAGAACAATCTGCAGGCATCGGTGTACGAGTGGCTGCTGGAAGATCTGCCGCTGCAGCAGATTGTGCAACGCTGCAGCGGCGGCTTTGAACTGCTGCCGTCGAATATTGATCTGACCGCGGCGGAAGTGGCCCTGATGCAGGCTGACGGACGTGAGTACTTCATGCGCGAGCGGCTTAACGCCCAGGCTGGAGACTACGACTATGTGATTGTCGACTGTCCCCCAAGCCTCAGCATCCTGACGGTGAACGCACTGATCGCCGCCCATGGCGTGCTGATCCCCATGCAGTGTGAATATTATGCCCTTGAAGGTCTAAGCGCGTTGCTGGACACGGTGAGCGGCGTGCAGGCTCACGCCAACCCGGGGCTGGTGATAGAGGGCATATTGCGAACCATGTATGATCCCCGCAACAGCCTTACCCGGGACGTGTCGCGACAGCTCATTCAGTACTTCGGCGAGCAGGTGTTCCGCACGGTAATTCCCCGCAACGTGCGGCTGGCGGAGGCGCCCAGTCATGGGCTGCCGGCAATCCTGTACGACCGCACGTCCCGCGGCGCTGTCGCCTATATGGCTTTGGCGGGGGAACTACGGCAAAAACATAAGCAGAACGATCTGCCGGAATAAGCAGCCCAGAGGGTGGGCAACGATGGGAAACAATGAGCAAAAAGCGACTCGGTAGAGGCCTGGATTCGCTGCTGTCTGCGGAAAAGCCGGCGCCGGCGCCGCAACAGGATGACCATGATGCGGCTGAAAAACCCGCGGGCAAATCCGCAGGCGGCGTGGCCTCCACCATTCAGAAGGCCATGTCTAAAAACGATCCGGCGGCGGAACGCAGTGCCGGCTCGGAATTGAACATCAAACAGATTCACCCCAGCCCGTTTCAGCCGCGGCGCCACTTTGATGATGAAGCGCTGCGGGAACTGGCGCAGAGCATTCAACAGCAGGGGCTGCTGCAACCCATAGTGGTGCGGGAACGCCCCCAGGGCGGTTTTGAACTTATTGCCGGTGAGCGGCGGTGGCGGGCGGCGCAGCAAGCCGGACTGAGTAAAATCCCGGCACTGGTGCGGCGGGTTTCCGACAAGGAAGCTTCAGCCCTGGCGCTGATAGAGAACGTGCAGCGCGAAGACCTCAGCGCGCTGGAAGAAGCCATGGGCATGGCCAGGTTGAGGGACGAATTTGAGTTAACCCAGCAGCAGATTGCCGACGCGGTTGGCAAGTCCCGGGTCGCCATTGCCAACCTGCTGCGGTTGCTGAATCTGGGCTCGGTGGCGCGGGGCTTGCTGGAAAGGGGTGAGATCGAAATGGGCCACGCCCGCGCGTTGTTGGGCCTGGAGGGTTTGCAGCAGGATCAGGCCGCGCGCCAGGCTGCTGAGCAGCACCTCTCGGTGCGCCAGACCGAGGCGCTGGTGAAAAAAATCTCCCGTCCGGAGGCGCCGCAACGTTCTGCCGCCAGCGCTTCCGCGGATCCGGATACGCTGCGCCTGCAGCAGCGTCTGACGGACAAAATCGGCGCCCCGGTGGCCATCAAACAGTTGTCCGGCGGCAAAGGCGAGCTGACCATCAAATACTCCAGCCTGGAAGAACTGGATGGCGTCCTGCGGCATCTTGGCATGGAGGAAGAATAGCCGCCCGCGGGGACAAAAAAGCAGATTTCTCGCCGCTTTTCGTTGAACGGATCAGGGCGCGTCCCTATAATACGCGCCGCCTGGAATTGGGTGTCGCCGTCTAGATGGGTCATCCCGGTCGCATCGTTCTAATGCAAGTCATTTTAGGTGGGTTGTGCGCAGTGGTGTTTTTTTTCATTGCGCCTGCGCAGGGCCGATCAGCACTGGCCGCTCTGGGCAGTTGTGTCATTCCCAGCCTCTATTACGCCTGGGTACAGCAACACACGTTGAATGCTACGCGTCTATTGTTGCACGGTGTGTTGCGAATGGTACTTACCGCAACCTTCATGGCCTTGAGCATTGTGGTTGTGGGTATTGAACCCGCAGGGTTTTTTGTGACCTTTGCGGTAATGCAGTTTGCCTATCTGGCCAAATAGCAAGCCGGGAGACAAATAGGTAAGCCAGGAAGACAAGAGAACAAGAATAAGCAGTCGCGAGAGACAGGTCAGGTAATAACAAGAGGTAATTGCAGCCACCGCCACAGCAGGTACTTTCATCAAGTGCGCATTGGCGATAGCTAGGACAAACACATGGCTTCCAGCACAGCAGAATATATCCAACATCACCTCACCAACTTAACTTACGGGCGATTCCCCGATGGCACTTGGGGGTTTGCCCACAACGCGGAAGAAGCCGCGTCCATGGGATTCATGTCCATCAATGTAGACTCCATGGGCTGGTCGATCGGGCTGGGGCTGATTTTTGCGTTTCTGTTTCGCCGGGCCGCGGCCACCGCCACCAGCGGGGTCCCCGGCGGCTGGCAGAATTTTGTTGAAATGATTGTCGATTTTATCGACGAAACCACCAACGACATTTTCCATCACAAGAACGATCTGATTGCACCCCTGGCGTTAACCATTTTTGTCTGGGTGTTCCTGATGAATCTCATGGACCTGATACCGGTGGACTGGATCCCGGAACTGGCGTTCCTGCTGGGCGCGTCGCATATGAAAATTGTGCCCACCACAGACCCCAACATCACCATGGCCATGGCCTTGACGGTATTTGCGCTGATCCTCTACTACAGCATCAAATGCAAAGGCGGCCTGGGTTTCTTGAAAGAACTCTCTTTTCATCCTTTCCCGCCGATCCTGGCGCCGGTGAATTTTCTGCTTGAAGGGGTGACCCTGATCGCTAAACCGCTGTCGTTAGGCTTGCGGCTGTTCGGCAACATGTACGCCGGAGAGATGATTTTCATTCTGATCGCCCTGATGTTCGGCGCGGGTGCGGTCTATTTTATATTTGGTGGCGTTTTGCAATGGGCATGGGCGGTATTCCACGTACTGATCATCACCTTGCAGGCATTCATATTTGCCGTGCTCACCATTGTGTACCTCGCTCAAGCCCACGATGTGGAAGAGCATTAACGTCGATTGCGGATAATTCGCTAACAAAAACTCGAAACTTGGAGTAATCATGGAACTAGC
>JANQOA010000165.1 GCA_028279305.1 Pseudomonadales bacterium | reverse complement strand
CTGGGCGTCACCACCCAGGTGTAGAAAAAACAGCCCCATCTCCCGGGCGTGGCGGTAGTCATTGTGCTTGATCCAGTCACGGAAGCGGCGGTCGAAGGCGTCTATCTGGCGGTTGATGTCCTGGTTGAGTTGCTGCAGAGCCATGAGGCGGCGTACCGCCAGCGCCGGAGTGCTTTCGTCGGGGCTCAGATATTCAATAATCTCCCGGTGGCGCGCACGGCTGGCTAACAGGTCAACATACGCAGCGCGGATCTGCACGGTGGGATTGATGTGCAGCGCCTGCAGAAACCGCTGTTCCGCCAGCTTGTGATCCCCGCAAATCACCGCCAACTCCGCGGTGCTGGCGTGCACCCAGGCAGCCAGGCTGGGTTCAAGCCCTGCGGTGGACATCTGCTTTAAGCGTTGCAACAGCGCTATCTGCTGATCCGCGGTACGCACAACCCGGGACAGGCAGGCGCTGGCAACCACCGGCGACAGCGACAGGGTGAGTTTCCGGCAGGCCTTTCTGGCATGGCCGTGATCCCCCGTTACCCCGGCAATGGCGGCATCCAGCAACTGTGCCTGCGGATTGTGCGGCTGTACCTGCAGCACCTGCCGCACGTAAGACTGCGCCAACCGGAAACGGTGTTGCGCCTGGGCCAGCCAGGCGGCGTGCAGCCATACCTGCGGGGTGGGTTCAGCCAGGGCGGGCTCAACAAGCCGCCAGCCGCGGGTAAGCAGCTCATCGTCGCCGCTGATGGAGTAGGCTTTGATCAGACCCGCCACGTCCGCGGCGGGCGCTTCCGCCTCTGTGTGATGCGCGTGGCCATGGGCACCGGGTTCGTGCCCATGGCCGCCGGCGACCGAATGGCCGCGGGCGGCGGGCACTGCCAGTGCCAGCAGCACCGTCAGCGCCGTCAGGATAGGCGCTGCGCTAGGGTAATAAATCCGTGAAGTCATCAGCGTTCTCAATCCCGTTGATTTGCAGGGCATTCAGATCCCGCGGTGCAGCGTTGGCGTCATCAGCAAATACGTCCCGCAACAACTGATTGAAGGAGACGTTTTGCGGATTGACGGTGAGCAGGAACGACGTTGCAGCGGACAGTCCGTCCGCATCGCGTACCGTGAGGGTGATGGTGGCGCTGCCCAGCGTGCTGGGCGTCGGCGTCACCGTGAGGGTGCGGATGTTGCCGTCTGCCGCGGTGTTGATCGCGGCCGCCGGCACCAGCGTGTCGTTGTCGCTGACGGCTGCAAACAGCAGCGCCGCAGGGGCAGTGATGTCGTCGCTTACCGTTACCGACAGCACCCCGCTGCTGGTGTTGGCTTCCAGCACCTGGTCCGCTACATCGGTGATGGCGGGCGGCTGGTTGGCGGCGCGGCTGCTGCTGCCGCCGCAACCGCTCACCGCCAGTGCCAGGATGAAGAGGAATATATATCTGTACACGTAAACCTCCGCTTAGTCGATTGGGGTGGGTAACGGTGCGCCCACCGGTGAACCCGGGTAGGGGGTTAACAAGTAGGGGAACGAGTTGTTAAGGTCCGCGCCGGATATAGGCGCGCCATCCGTAAACGGCTGGTTACCGGTGGGGGCGTCAGCCGGATCACACAGGCCCAGGTTCAACGGATCACCGTTGGTGCCCAGCGGCAGATCGTGGCACAGCACACCCATCACCACCCGCAGCGCGATGTCGACGGAGTCGTCGCCGGGGCGGCGGCCGTTGGGGAAACCGGCGGTGTCACCCGCGGCCAGCCCCAGCGATTGTTGATCAGCGCGCGGGGTGGGTGTAATCATGGTGTTCAAGCGCAGCATTTCCCCCGGGGTGACGTTGGCAAACTGGTTAACGCCGGTGAATCCGGTCAGGAAAGCGGTCACCAGATCCTGACGCGGGAAGTTGCCGGGTGCCAGGTCGGTGAAACTGGCGCCGGCCAGCGTGTTCACACCGTCCAGAAACAGCAGGTTGAGAATGGCCGGCAGCGCCGGGTTGGTGATAAAGGTGAGAAACTGGCCGTCATTGGAAGGATGGCTGCTGTTGAAGCGGTCTTTCATGTCGTAACCGATGACCAGTTCATTGACCAGCGGAGCCCCCAGCCGGGACACCTGGCTCCAGGCGCCGCCGCCCACCTCAGGGGTGTTGAAGGTGGGTTCGGGATTCAGCACGTTGCCCTGCCGCAGACTGGCTGACGTCCAGGCGCCAATCACGTCCTCACCCCCGGTCAGGCAGTCTTTGTGAATTTCCAGCGCCAGGGACGTCACATTGTTCTGCGCCAGGGTGTTGCGCGCCGGATCCTGGGTGATGCCGCTGGGGAAGCCGCCGCCGTCACCGGCACCGGGTGCGCTGTCACCTTCAATGGGTACCAGGTTAACCAGGTCGAACACTTCGCCCAGAGCCAGCTTGAATGCTTCGTTGCGCTGGCCGACAAACACCCGGCCCGGCGCCTCACAACCCGGCACGTTGATGTCGTGGATGAAGCTGCGCGCGTAAGGTTCGTAATTGCCGGGGCCGCCGAAAGTTTTCTGGCCCGAATAGTCGAAGGGTTTACGGAACGACACGGCGCCGTCAGCCGCATTAATGACTGATGCCGCGGGGCCGCTGCGCCGGTCACCGGTAACCACGGTCAGGGTGTAGCTTTCCTGATGGTTTAGGCCGCTTTCGTCTGCGGCGCTGATGACACCGATGTTACGCAGCACGGAAGTGACCATTTCACCGCCCACGGGAATGGGAATGACCCCGTCGGCGGGCAAGGTATCGCTGAAACGAAACTGAAACGTCAGGTTTTCGACCGAGTCACCGTCGTTATCGATGTGAATTTCATACAGCGCTTCGCTGTCCAGCGGAAAATAGTTGGGTCCGCCGTAAGCAGCCTGCAGCGGTATGTAGTTGGCGATCAGGGTGACGTAGTCCTCGCGTCCCGGCTCGTAGCTCATGAAGGCATAGAAATCGGTGGCGTCCACCTGCGGATATTTGGTTACAAAAGGCGCCTCGCGGTGGCTGGAAGCCTGTACGGCGGAAAGCGCGGGGGCCAGCAAAACCGCTGCCAGCAACGCCCAGTATCTGGATTGCATCATTCATCTCCTGGTTGGTTTATCGTGAGTTACTGATGCAAATACGCGCGTCATCGGGTTTTGGATGCATTTGGGTGAAAATTTTTTCCAAGTCAGCAGAAATTGCGGATATTCTGCGCGGGTAGGTCATCCAAATGAGCTTCCGGCCCGTACTATGAGTAACAGCCATAGTCCGGACAGGAGAAATGAAGATACGGCGCCTTGCATGCATATGGACAACAGGGGAGTGGACAATAAGGAAGCCCAGCGCGACCGGGAGCTTGTTGCTGCCGTCGGCGCCGGTGACAACGAAGCGCTGGGGGCGTTATACGACCGCCACGGGCGACAGCTGCTGGGTGTGGCCATCGCGGTTCTGGGCAATGAGCGTGATGCGGAAGACCTGTTACATGATGTGTTTATGGAATTGTGGCAAAAGGCAGATACCTACAATCCCAGCCGCGGACCGGTGATTTACTGGCTGATATTGCGCACCCGCAGCCGCGCCATCGACCGGCAGCGGTCCCTGCGGGTGAAGGAAAACTTCCAGGCGCAAGCCAAGGTGGAAGCGGCCGCGTCACCCCAGGGGGCGGAAATTGACTGGGAACAGGTTGAGGCGCTGGAATGCCTGTCGAGCCTGCCGGCGCGCCAGCGGGATGTGCTGGTGATGAACTACATCCAGGGTTACACCTGTCAGGAAATTTCAGATATGACGCAGACACCCGTAGGTACCGTTAAATCCAGGCTGCAAAGCGCCATCCGGCGGCTGCGCGTTCATCTGGCAGGGGAGGTCGCCTGATGAACATCCCGGACAAGACGCTGATGGACTATCTGCTGGGGTTGGCGAGCGCTCAGGAAGCAGCGGAGTTGGAGCAGCGCCTGGCCGGCGACGCCGGCCTGCAGCAACGGGTTGCGCAACTGCAGGCCGGCATTGTGAAAGTCACGCCGGCCAGCAAATCCCTGAGTTCGTCCCTGCGGGACCGGATCATGGCGGGCACCGACCCCGCAAACCGGTTTAAAGGTTTTGCCGCGCGCTTGGGTGAACTGTTTGATCTGCCCGCGCAGCGGGTTGACAACCTGCTCCACGATATCAACCGGTTTCCCCAGGCGCCGTGGACAACCTCAAATTTCCGCGACGTACATGCGTTGCATTTTGACGGCGGCGCAAATCTGTCCGCAACAGAATGCGGCCTGGTGCACATGCCGCCGGATACGCCGTTCCCCATGCACGGTCACCGCGGCGCGGAAGGCACCCTGGTGTTGCAGGGAGAGTCCGTCGATGACGCCGGCGTGCGTCTGTTACCCGGGGATTTTTGTCTGAAACAGGCGGGCGAACAGCACTCATTCCGTTCCGTGGGCAAAGAGCCTCTGATTTTTGCGGTGTTCCATCATGGGCTGGATGTAATCTCAGACCGCTAGCGCCGTATTCTGCTGTTCCCGCGTCTAAGCTACGTTCTCTCTGCCGTTCTCCGCACTGCAAATTACCAGTTGGGTAAGTGTCTTGAGCAGAGAATTCAGATGCTGGCGGCTGGTAGCACTGTGTTTTGCGGCTGATGCGGAGCGTTGCACAAAATCTGAAAGCTGCCTGATGCTGACCTGCTTTGCTTTGAGGCTATTGCGATAGGGCCGCAGCAACTTCTCTATAGTCAACCTGTGCTGCTCCTCCTGCCTGCTGATCTCCTCCTTAGCCGCCTGGTTGAATCCTTCGATGAAATCTGCTGCGTTCGGTGATTCGAGCAGATGCATAAATGGCGCGACAACAGTGTGCTCAAAGACAACGTTTAGCTGTTCGTCAAGGCGTTGGCCATCAGTGAGTTCCGCATCAATCCGCTCGAGGCTGCGCGCCGTAAACAGCCTGATAGTTGCACGGAGTACTTCGTCTTTGTTGGCAAAAGCATTGTACAGAGTTTGTCTGGCGACACCCGCCTCGCTGGCTATATCGCCCATACTGGAGCGTTGTACGCCATAACGCACAAATACTCTGATTGCTGCGTCCAATATGGCTTCCTGTTTCTTCGACATGATCGCATGTGTACCTGATTGGAACGCTATGATTGACAATCGAACGAGTATTGTCCATATTTGTATAAATGGACAAATAATTGAAATATGTCTAAGTGTAAAAGGAGGAGATATGAAGGACACCTGGCTGTGCGTTGGTGTGTATGTTTGTTTGCTTGCGTTACTGCAAAACCAAGCTTTTGCTGAAGAACAGGAGAAATTTGAAGTGAGTGTTGAAGAACTGGGCCATACGTTTGCCAGCGCCTTTTTGCAGCCGTTGCCGCAGCCTTTTGACAAAACCCCCGCGGACTATGGCATGGCTTATCGCGACGTTGAGTTCAGAACCCGCGATGGGCTCACTTTGAGGGGTTGGCTGGTGGAAGAAAATGCGGACAAAGTAGTCATCATGACGCACTTCGGCTATCGCGCGAACAGATTCGGATATCAGCTCAAGCATCAGCCGGCCGGCTCCATGCCGTACGATCAGGAAATCGAGTTTCCAAAGGTTGCGCGGCGGCTGGCGGATGCCGGATATGCAGTGCTGATGTACGACCTGCGAAACCATGGTGAAAGTGACAAAACTGAACTGGGTGTTGGTACCGGCGGCCATGGGGAACGGTTTGATGTGATTGCCGCAGTAGAATTTGTGGCAGCCGACCAGGCAACCCAGGGTAAACCGATTGGTCTGCTGAGTTACTGTTATGGTGCTAATACGTCCTTCTTTGCCATGCAGGAAGATCAATCCGTGTTCCAGAGTAACGATGTCCGGGCAATGGTTGCGCTGCAGCCGTTGAGTAACGGCGACTATCTGAAGTCGCTGGGTGTGTCTGATGAAGTTTATGCAGCCGCGGCAAAATTGTATCAGGAGCGTTCCGGCGGTTACCCGCTGCGGGCAGATATTGAACACGCAGCCAAGGCTACAGCGGTACCCACGCGTCTGGTTCAGGCCCGCAAGGATCCGAATACCAACCTGGCTTTTGTTGCGGAGTTGTTCGAGAACATTCCTACCGAAAAAGAGATGTACTGGCTGGAGGAGCCGACACACCGGTTTGATGGATATAACTGGTTTGCGGAAAATCCCAGGGATATGCTCGATTGGTTCGATGCCCACATGAGCAATTGAGTCACGCCGCGCAGCCTTACGTTCGGCTATGTCGAACGCAAGCTCTCACTGCGAGCGATTTTTCGGTCCAGCCTCTCCCGCAGGCGGCGTTGCCGGGCTTCGGTCAGGGGATAGTTCCATAACATAGGAACCACCAGGAAATTGAGCGTAGCGGGAATGATCGAGTACAGGCATGCCAGCCAGAGCAGGCTTGCGCTGCTGTTGCCGTCTGCGCTTCCGGCCAGGTTCGGGTCTGCAACCGGGTCAAAACCGAAAAACGCCGCGGCCGCGACACCCAGCGCAGCGCCGGCTGCGGCAGTTCCTTTGCGCAGTGAACCCCAAACGGAGAAGTACAGGCCTGCCCGGTTCTTGCCGGTGCGTGCAAAATCAATGTCCACGGTATCAGCGGCCATGGAGGCCAGAAGCGCAAACGTAGCACCGACCACGCTGCCCTTGAAACACATGACGATGATAAACAGAGCAAACTCACCCTCCGGGATGAAGGGGATTAATGCAGACCAGAATGCATACCAAATCAGGCCGTACAACATCGTTGTGTGTTTACCCAGCTTTTTCGCAAGGTAGGTCCAAGGGGAGACTCCAAAAACAGAAGCTGAATAGTAGGCAAGCAGAAACACCGGATATAACTCACCGGCGTTGATGACATGTTTGACAAAAAAGTAGGACAACGAGGCAGTCATCGCTATGCCTCCGCCGACCATCATGTACACCACCACCACACGAACGTATGGACCGTTCTTAGCTACTACTTTTGCGTTTGCAAGGGCACTGCGTTCCTGTCTTTCAACAGTGGCCAGTTGGGGCTCCGGTACGGTGATCAGTGCCCAAAGCACCGTGACGGGAATGGCGATCAGGACAAAGGTAGCCAACCACTCCAGGATGACGTCGATGTTGCCTGCTCGTTCCCGCATGATCTGCTGGAATTCGCTTGTGAAATTAGCCAACACTCCAGCCACGTCGGTGCTGGTTGTTGTCGAGAAGTAAATAAGCAACGCGGCGGTCAGCGGCAAAAAGTTGAAACACAAATAGCCAATGAAGTGGGCCTGCTCCCGCCTCGCAGTTATATGGGTTCGGAATTCATACGAGGTCGATAGCTCTGCTCCCCAGGCATAGTAGGGTAGTGCAACCAGTGTATAACCCAGATAAAGCAGTATGATCCAAACCCCAAAGTACCAACTGGTCACAGCCTCCGGTGGAACCAGAAGTTTGTACAGCGTGAGCATCAGCAGGGGTGTGCCCAGGAGTATCCAGGGTTTGCGTCTTCCCCAGGGGGTCTTGGTTTTATCCGATAAGACGCCGATCAAAGGATCAGTCACCGCATCGGACAAGCGGGCCCCCAGGATGATCGCGGACATCACATACAGAGGAATGCCGAGCTCTGCGTAAAATGGAATGACGTACAGCGATACCGGCAACAAAGCCATTGACACAGGCAAATACAAGCTTGCGTAACTGATTACCTTCGCTTCGCTGATTGCGTCAGTTGTATTTATATGTTTTTCACTCATACGATATCCGGTAACTGTCTTTGCTAACGACATTTGCGTAAGCGTTTGATTGCGCGGCGAACAGCCAGCATCCGCGTAATCAGAAAAAGTTAATCTGCGGTGGCTCCAACCTCGTAAACACGATTCGCGGTTCCGAAATACATGTCATGCTTTTCTGCCGTTGAATAAGCCCCGGTTATGCGTTTTAAGCCGTTCCACAATATCGGGTAGCTGCACCAGTTTTTGTGCACGGGAAAATTACTTTCAAACATGCAGCGTGCGGGTCCGAAGAGTTCTATGCAAGGTTCAATCCACGGTCCCCAGGCTTGCTGAACGTCCATGGATGTTGGCGGCAGGTCCGGATTTGAGCGGTCTTTGCTGCGCATTGGCAAAGCTCCGAGTTTGATGGTCACGTTGGGGTATTGCGCAACCTGCTTGATTCCCGACAGCCACTCCTGAAAAACTTCCTTGCCGCGGCCTTTGTTGGGACCGCCGATGACCGGCATACCCGTATGGTTGAGCACAATCTTCAGGTTGTCGAAAGCGCCTGCAACCTCAGCTACTTCCGCAAGCTGGGTGTGGTAAACCCAGACATCCATAACCAGCCCCCGCGACTGCAGCACACCAATTGCCTCCCGTACGGGCTTTTCCGCCAGGTAGTGTTGTTCGTCATGCCTGCGGAACAAACTCCTGTCCTTGTGCCAGGCCGCAGAGACTCGTATGCCCCGAAATCTGCCGCCGCTTGCAGTCTCATGTGCGTCGAAGATCCAGGCGACGTCGCTGCCCATCATCATATCAGCCTGGGCAATCATCGCTTTGCAGATCTCGGTTTCACCAAACATACCGCTAGCGCTCATTGCGGCCATGCCGCTCACAAATTCGCTTTCGCCCACCACTTTCATCTCGTCCGGACCGTTTTGCCGATACATGGAATGGCACTCGGAGTACACGGTGGCGACAACCCGGTGTCCTGTGTACAGGTCTTCCATAAACTCTCTTAGGAAGTACGGGGGCGGTTGCCTCATCCAGAGGTGATGGTGGGGATCAATGATAGGCAGATCGGGTTCAAGCGCGTCTTCGCGGACCTGGGCTAACCACTGTGAGTGGTTGTCTGAATTCCCAAAATCAAAATTTGTGGCCATGCCGTCCCCTTAACGCTGTGTGCTGCCTGCTGCGCAGTAGGTTTGTGTCTTCTTGTGGATTCGGTGCAATCGTTGTGCCAAAGCCCTTGCGGAGGATGGCGCGCCGTTTGCATGGCTTTTTGTCATCTTTCTGTGGTGATCGAATTGGAGAGAGAATGTATTTTGGCTTTACCGATGAGCAGGAAGAATTCCGCTCGGTGTTGCGCCGGTTTCTAACCGAAAAGTCGTCACCCGCCCAAGTACGTCAACAAATGGAAACAGCTGAGGGTTATGACCAATCGGTTTGGCAGCAACTTTCTACTGAACTGGGCCTCACCGCCCTTGCGGTTCCGTCAGAGTTTGGCGGCGCGGGATTTGGGGTTACGGAACTCGCAATCGCGACCGAGGAGATGGGGCGCGCGCTTCTGTGCGCACCGTTTTTCTCCTCCGCGGTATTGGCAACTACGGCAGTAATTCGGGCGGCGACGGTTGAACAGAAACACCGCTTCTTGCCGGACCTGGCGAACGGCGCGCGCATAGCCACGTTAGCATTTGCCGAGAAACGGGGTATCTGGTCCGCTGACGACGTTAAAACCGTGGCTGAGCCCGCCGGTGATGGGCATAAGCTGTATGGAACGAAATACTTCGTCACCGATGGTGCGATTGCGGATCAGTATGTTGTTGTTGCGCGACGCGCGGGTACCGTTGGCCGTGAGGGGTTATTGTTATTAACCGTTGAAGCAGATGCTGAATATGTCGCTTGCTCCGAAATGGCTCCCATGGATCCGACCCGCAAACTCTCGAAGATTGACTTCGCGGGAGCGCGCGCGGAGTTGCTTGGCGCAGACCAAGCAGCAGAGGCTGCCCTGGAGGCAACCTTGGATGTTGCAGCCATGTGCCTGGCACACGAAATGGTAGGTGGGGCTGAGCGATTACTGGAGTCTGCGGTTGATTACGCGAAACTGCGTTACCAGTTCGGACGCCCAATCGGCTCCTTTCAATCACTTAAGCACAAGGCCGCTGACATGCTCATGGAAGTTGAATTGGCCAAGTCCGGTGCTTACTACGCAGCGGCGGCGATAGATGCAGGTGATCCGGAGGCTACCGCAGTTGCCTCATTGGCTAAAGCATTTGCCAGCGATGCCTACATGCAAACCGCATTACATACCGTGCAGATTCATGGTGGTATCGGTTTTACCTGGGAAAACGACACGCATTTGTGGTTTAAGCGCGCCAAGAGTTCCGAAGTGTTTTTGGGTACCGCATCATTTCACCGCGAGCGAATGATGCGGGCGATGCAAGTCTAGGAGACGTTCATGGCGCAGACAGAGGGAGAAGTGCGTGATGCACTCAGCGAGTGGCTGAGGGCAAACTGGGATCCGTATTGCAGCCTGCTTGAGTGGCGGAATAAACTGGTTGAATCCGGCTGGGGGGTAGCGGACTGGCCTGCTGAGTGGTTTGGCCGGGACCTGCCGTTAGCACTAATGCCTATCGTCAGCAAAGAATTTCAATTGGCCAAAGCGATTGGGGTGGCGAACAAGGGTGCCGGCCGTTTGGCAGCCGTTACCCTCCTGGAACATGGCTCCCATGACCAGAAAACCCGTTTTTTGCGCCGTATTCTCACCGGCGAGGATGTATGGTGTCAGTTGTTCAGCGAGCCGGGAAGCGGCTCCGACCTTGCGGGCGCCAACACCCGGGCGGTGCTGCGGGGAGATCATTGGCTGGTGAACGGCCAGAAGGTGTGGACCACCTCCGCACATCATGCCGATTATGGTTTTTTGCTTGCCCGAACGAACATGGATCTGCCGAAACATCAGGGTTTGAGCTTCTTTTTGATGGACATGCGCCAGCCGGGGGTTGAGGTTAAGCCGCTGCGGCAGATGAACGGCCATGCTTCATTTAACGAAGTCTTTCTGACGGATGCAATTATCCCTAAAGAGAATCTGGTACTTAACGAAGGAGATGGTTGGAAAATTGCAACCACCACACTGATGTACGAGCGTCGTAATGCGGACAGTACTCTGCGTGGAAAAAAGGCGCACGGCGGTGATGAACGCATCTACAGAGAGGAGGCTGAAGAAGTCCGAATTGCCAACGAGCCGTATACGTGGTACCCGCAACGGGCTGGAAGGGTAGATCTTGTGGTTCAACGCGCACGGGAAACAGGTTTAGATAAAGATCCCGTTGTGCGGCAGGAGATTGCCAAACTACTGTGCCTGAATCGGTGTGTGGAATGGACTGCGCGCAGAGCCCGGACCGCGCAGGAACAGGGGCGGCCCCCCGGACCGGAAGGTTCTCTTGGAAAACTCGCCAGCAGCGTCGTCGCGCGTTCGGCAAACCGAGTCCACACCCTGATTTCGACAGGTGATGCCATGTTAACTGGACCCGACAGCCCGTTGGGTGGCGTGATTGCGGAAGTCCTGGTGTCAACACCGGCAATATCCATTGCGGGCGGCACGGACGAGATTCAGAAGAACATCATTTCGGAGCGAGTGCTCGGTATGCCGAAAGAGCCGCGGACAGATGTGGATATTCCCTTCCGGGATGTGAAAAAGAACTTTTTTTAGCGTCCTGGCGACGTTGTATGGAGAGTGAGAGAGATGACGTTAGAAGGAACAGTTGCCGTGGTCACAGGGGCTGCGTCAGGAATCGGCCGGGCTTCCGCCGCCCGGCTGGCTGAAGACGGTGCTGACGTTGCCATAGTCGACCTGAACACGGACGGGTTGGAGGGCACCAGAGCGCTTGTCGAAGCACACGGCCGCAGATGTCTGGCCGTGCAGGTGGATCTGTTAGACCGGCAGTCCATCAGCGCTGGGTTTGGGGAGATAGAGCGCGGCTTGGGGCCGGTGGACATTCTGCACAATAACGCGGGCGGCCCCGCTCGCGGCAAAACAAGAACGTTTCCGAACGCAACAACCGATCAGTGGGACGAGGTGCTTGCGCTGAACCTGCGTTCGGTGGCGGATTGTACACGTGAGGTGATTGGCGGCATGAAAGAACGCCGCAACGGCAGAATAATAACCACTTCATCTGAACAGGCGTTTAAAGGCGGGCGGGGCTTTACCGATTACTCCGCTGCCAAAGCCGGAGTGCTGGGGTTCACCCGTTCCCTGGCACTGGAGATGGCACCCTACGGCGTGACAGTCAACGCGGTGTGTCCCGGGGTGATTCGCACCGGTCTCACCGACAACATGCCGGATGAGTACATCCAGGGCACGCTCTCCAGCATCCCCATGGGCCGCATGGGAGAGCCGGAGGAGATCGCGCATGCGGTAGCGTTTTTTGCCAGCCCGGGAGCCGGGTATGTGACCGGTTCCTACCTGCTTGTTGCCGGGGGCAGAACACTGCACTGAGCAGCGGTTTTCAGGTTACGGCTCGGCCGCTGTGCGCACCCCAACATCGAGAACCAGAACCAGTTCCTCTGCACCATTGTAAGTTCCGCGCAGTTCCCAACAGCCCGGCGACGGGAAGCCGATGCCAACAAGCATCGCGTGCCACCCGGTTCCGAATCCCGCGGTTGCACGGTCTATGTGAATCGGTTGGGCTACGCCATCCAGAAGTAACCCTGATATGACCAGGTCTGGTTTTGTTTCGGTCCGCGCGTCGAAGCCATCCCGGTACCACCAGAACTTGTCCGCAAAGTTGTTCTCAGCGCCGGTCCCCGTCCAAATGCCGTCAACCGGAATCAGGGCCGCCAGCTTCCGGCTTCCATACCAGGCATGGGTGTGACTTTCACCGCCCAGGACGCCCTGTTCACTCGGACCGGGCCAGTGTTCGGGCAGGGTTACCGGACAATTTGAATCCGCAACTCCGGGGATGGCTAACAGAATGTAAAGCAGAGCCGCTGGGGTCCGCCTTGTCAGTCCAGCCGGTACTTTGGCGTTAGTGGTGCCCATGTTTCGTTTAGTTGCGTGCCTTCGCGGGGATCATACGCTGTCCTGGTTCAAAGTACGCCTGTCGTTGTGAGTTGGATGGGCCTACTCAATTCAGGCTGGGATCCGGCGAGTGAGCGCTTGGCACATTTTCAATAAAATCATTAGGTTGGATGGTATTTGTAACTTCTTGATTACCTTTATCGCTGGGCAATATGACGGTCCCTGCTTGCCCGGATGGCCGGCAAGATTCGGCTTACGGTTCCATTACTTAAAACAGACTGGTAACGATGTGATTGGTTTGAGGTGATGCCGAAAGTGTTAACTATGTGCCCGGTATAAAGTGTTACCTATGTGTCCGGTATAGAGTGTTACCCATGTGTCCGGTTTGCACCTTCTAGTGAACGGGGAGAGGGAGGGATTATTCGCATCGTGCTATTCGCCCGATGCTCACCCTTCGGGCTGCGCGCGGCGCTTTGCGCCGTGCTCGTTCGCTTCGCCGCTATGGCGGCTGCGCAGTCGAACCCAGGAGGGCTGAACCAGGTCCGCCCTTTCCACGGTTAATTTTATTGGTGGAGCAAAGCCCCACCAAAAAAATTAATGGCGGAGAGGGAGGGATTCGAACCCTCGATAGGGGTTACCTATACACACTTTCCAGGCGTGCTCCTTCGACCGCTCGGACACCTCTCCGGAATTTGGAGGCAACCCATCCAGCCACACCCGGCGCCCGAAACCGCTGTTACCGTTGCTCCCTTCCGGGCCTGGCGGGGTTCACAGCATATCGCCGCTGGGGGACCAAATGGGTCACCATAGGGGCGCGTATGCTAGCGGAACTAGGGCTGAATTTGTACTCAATTCGCAGCCGCGGCCAGTGCCTGGTCCAGGTCTTCGATGATGTCGTCGATGTGCTCGATGCCCACTGACAGGCGGATGGCTTCCGGGGTTACGCCCACGGAGCGTTGTTCGTCCTCGGACAGCTGCCGGTGGGTGGTGGAGGCGGGGTGGCAGGCCAGGGATTTGGCGTCGCCGATGTTGACCAGGCGTTTGAACAGTTGCAAGGCGTCGTAGAATTTTACTCCGGCTTCAAACCCGCCTTTGACGCCGAACTGCAGCAGCCCGGAGGCGGCACCGTTCATGTACTTTTGCGCCAGCGCGTGGTGTGGGTGGTCGGCCAGGCCGGCATAGCTGACCCACTCCACCGCGCTGTGCTGCTGCAGATACTCAGCCACGGCCACAGCGTTGGCGCAGTGGCGCTCCATGCGCAGCGCCAGCGTCTCGATGCCGATCAGCAGTTGATGGGCGCTGCTGGCGGACAGGGCGGAGCCGGTGTTACGCAGGGGCACGGTGCGGGCGCGGCCGATGTAGGCGGCGGGGCCGAATGCTTCCGTGTACACCACACCGTGATAGCTGGGCTCCGGGTTGTTGAGGGCAGCGTAGCGCTCCGCGTGTTCAGTCCAGGGGAAGTTGCCGGAATCGACAATCACGCCGCCCAGGGTGGTGCCGTGACCGCCCATATATTTGGTCAATGAATGCACAACAATATCGATGCCGTGTTCGATGGGTTTCAGCAGCACCGGGGTGGCCACCGTGTTGTCGGCTACGGTGGCCACACCGTGGCTGCGGGCCATGGCTGCAATCTCCGCCACGTCGACAATGTTGCCGGCCGGATTGCCGATGGTTTCCATGAACACCGCCTTGGTTTTGCCGTCAATCAGCTTGGCAATATCTTCCGCGCTGTCGGACTCGGCAAACCGCACTTCGATGCCTTGTTTAGGCAGCATATGGGCAAACAGGGTATAGGTGCCGCCATACAGTTGCGGCACGGAGACGATGTTGTCGCCGATTTCCGCAATGTTCAGCATGGCGTAGTTAATGGCTGCGCTGCCGGCGGAAAGCGCCAGGCCGGCGATGCCCCCCTCCAGCGCGGCCACCCGCTGCTCCAGCACGTCACAGGTCGGATTCATGATGCGGCTGTAGATATTGCCGGGGACCGCCAGGTCAAACAGGTCCGCGCCATGCTGGGCGTTGTCGAACTCATAAGCGACGGTCTGATGAATCGGCACCGCCACGGACTTGGTGGTGGGATCCGTTTCGTAGCCTGTGTGGATGGCTATGGTTTCGTCGCGCATGGTTACCCCCTGGTGAAGTGTCAGCTTGGTTCAGTGCCGGTCTGGAATGTTTATATACGGCCTTCCAACGGACCGATGACTACCCAGTCAACCACCGCTGAAATGACCGCAAGCACCACTACAACAATAAAAATCACGCCCAGCAGGCGCCAGCCGCGGAATTTTTTATCATCTTCGGCAGGAAGGTCCGGGCTTGGGGGCGCGCTGTGCGTATCTGGATTGGTCATGATCTACCGGTGCGTTGCAACGGCAGTATAGTACCTCAATCGCCCGCTTCGGGCCCGGAATCAGCAGTCCAGCTGAACTTGTCCCGGCTGCCGGGCCGGGGCCAGGTCACCGCCAGGGCACGCCGTATGGTCAGCTCAAAAATGGGGTCAGCGGCGTCAAACTCGG
>JANQOA010000152.1 GCA_028279305.1 Pseudomonadales bacterium | reverse complement strand
CGGTGGCTGAGTTCATCCAGCAACTGTTCAACAGCCGCCGGGGCGGGGCGTTGATCATGTACGGCACCGGTGTCGGTTTTATATTCGCGTTTACGGCGCTGGCGGTGTCGGTGGTGGCGTTCCCGCTGTTGCTGGAAAAACCAGCCACCGCGGCTACTGCCATTGCGGTCTCGTTCCGTGCGGTCATCAGCAACGTCTGGGTTATGGCGCTCTGGGGCGGTGTTGTTGTCCTGCTGCTGGCGGCCGGCGCTGCGGTGTTTCTGATCGGTCTGGCAGTGGTGCTGCCGATTCTCGGGCACGCGACCTGGCACCTGTACCGCAAGCTGGTGGTGTAGAGGAAAAACTGGTGCAGCGGGGCTGCGCGGCAAAAAACCAAAAGAACAGCTTGCACTAATAATTTACCCGGGTAATATTCTGCTCTCGAATATTACCCGGATAATAATATGTCGACACAAGAGCTGCTGTTCGGCGCTTTTACCAACCTGTTTGTGCTCGGCTGGGGTGCCTTGGTGCTGGCCTGTTTTTTGCCCGCTTCAGTGTTGCGGCGGCGGCTGTTGTTTACCGGCGGGCGCCTGGCGCCGCTGCTGCTGCTGGCCGCATTTCTGGTGGGATACGGTCTTACCCGGGGGTTACCGGGTAACATCTTCACCCTGGACGGCGTGCTGATGCTGTTTGGCGTACCGGAAAAGGTTTTGACCGCCTGGTTTGAAACCCTGGGGATTGCCCTGCTGGTGTGCCGTTGGATGGTGGATGATGCTGAGCGGCAGGGTGCCCCGTTACCGCTGCTTGCAACCAGTCTGGTGGCGGCTTTTTTTGCCGTGGCTTTAGGCTTGTTTATATATCTCGGCTGGCTTCAGATTACCGGCGGGCGCCGTCAGCGTATGGCCTGACGCGCGGCCAGACCCGCAGCCGGGCCCGCAGCTAAATGAGCCCGGCGGCAGCAAGGTCTGCCGCCAGCTGGGCCGGGTTGCGGTAAGCAATGGTCTGCCAGCCGGCATTTGCGGCGGCGCTGATATTGCGCTGTGAATCGTCGATTAACATCAGCCTGGCGGGGTCTACACCGGTGCGGGTCTGCACTCTGGTGAACAACAGCGGGTCCGGTTTGGCGGCGGCAAATTCGTAAGAGAACAGAATGGGCTCAAACGCTTTCTGCAGCTCCGGCATGGCCGGCAGCAAGGCCTGCCGCAGCAGCTCAGCATTGTTGGTCAGCAGGCCGCATTGGGTATTGACCCGCAGCGCCAGTTGGTAGACCTCGGGGTTTAAGACAAAGGCCAGGCGCCAGATGTCCGCCAACTCGCTGATGCTGAGACTGCTGCCGGTGCGGCGGTTCACTTCCGCGCACAGGCTGCCGGCGTTCAGCCGGCCGGCGTCAGCATCGGCGGATAAGCCGGATTGCCAGATCATCGCATCAAGCTCTTCAGCCGGTTTGCGTAAGCGCGCCGCCAGTGCGTGCAGCCGCGGTTGCGGCTGAAAGCGGCAGACCACATCACCCAGATCAAAAAATACAATGTCGGTTACAGGTGTCACGGCGGCACTCACAAGTCTGCAAGTCTGATTCGGTCGCCCAGTTTATGCCGCGGCAGACCGGATACCTACCCGCAGCAGCGGCAGGTGACGTTATAATTGCGCTTCGCCGGTACATGTTCCGGTTCAGGGGGAACGCTCAACATGGCAAAAATTTCACCCGCTCTGCAGCTATCCGCGGCGCAGGTCGACGCGATCATGACCGCGCAGACGCGGTTGCGGATTGCCACCGTGGGGCCCGCGGAGCGACTTAATCTCACCCCCATGACTTTTGGTTGGGCCGGCGGCCGGGTATACATTTTCGGCCGCGGGCAGAAGGTGGCTAATATCCGCCGCAACCCCACCGCTACGGTACTGGTCGACACCGGCGAACAGTGGCGCGAGCTGGCGGGGGTGATGATGCAAGGCAGCGCCCGCATATTGGAAACCGAGGCGGATGAAACGGCGGATGAATTTCTCGCCCGGGCGCAGGTAAACCTGGGCCGCAAACACAACCTGCAGCGAAACGGCGAGCCTGTGGCTTATAACGCCACCGCCAGCGGCAAAAGCCGCCGCTGGATTGTTTTTACGCCCCGGCATGTGGTCACCTGGGACAACAGCAAACTACCCGGCGGGGATGACTGATGCGTCAGCACGGTACCCTGAACCACGTATCGGTGACGGTTTCGGACCTGGACGCCGCCATGCTTCTATTTGCGCCGCTGCTGGAATTTTTCGGTTTTACCGTGGGTAGCCCGGGCCCCTACGCGGGTACCCGTCTGACTGTGAACATAAACACGGCCACAGGCATGGCGTTTAATATCTGGCAGGCCAAAAGTGAACATCCTTTTGCGGTGTACGAACCCGGCCTGCACCACATTGCGTTTAATGCCGGTTCCAGGGCGCTGGTCGAAGAGGCGGCGGAACTGGTGCGGCAAGCCGGTTACACCGTGCTGGAGGGACCGGAAGAGTTTCCTTTTGCTGAAGACGGTTATTATGCCTTCTATTTCTCGGGTCCGGACGATTTGAAGTTGGAAGTGGTTTACATGCCGGCGCTGGACTGATGCAGTTGGCGCGCCGCATAGCTGAAGTGTCCCGTCTCCGCGGCAGCTTTGTGCTCCGTTCGGGCGCGGTCAGTGATACCTATTTTGACAAATACCAGTTCGAGTCGGACCCGGTACTGCTGCACGCCATTGCTGAGGGGCTGGCCGCCCATGTGCCGGCGGAAACGGAAATTCTGGCTGGGCTGGAGATGGGCGGCATTCCCGTGGTCACTGCGCTGAGCCGGGTTACCGGTCTGCCGGCAGCGTTTATGCGCAAAGCCAGGAAGGCGTATGGCACGGCTAAATATGCGGAAGGGCCGGCGCTGCGGGGCCGCAGAGTGGTGCTGGTGGAGGATGTGGTATCCAGCGGCGGGGCCTTGCTGGATACCCTGGACATGTTGGAGGCCGACGGCATCCAGGTGGAATTGGCGCTGTGTGTGATCGACCGGGAAAGCGGTGGCGCCGAAGCGCTGCGCGCCCGGGGCGTGCGGCTGCAGCCGTTGTTGACCATGAGTGATATAGAGCGTGCTGCCTGAGCTGCACCGGCTGTTGTGGTTGGGTGCGGTAGTGCTGTGCCTGAACGGCTGCCGGGCTGCCCAGGCGGAAAGCGCCCTGGTGGCGGTGGCCACCAATTTTGCTGAGGTGATGCAGCGGCTGGAAACCGACTTCGAGGCGCAATCCGGGCACAGCATAACGGTGGTCGCCGGCTCCACCGGGAAACTCTATGCTCAAGTGGTGGCCGGCGCCCCCTTTGATGTATTGTTGGCGGCGGACCAGCTGCGGCCGTTGCGCCTGGAACAGGAGGGGTTGGCGGTGCCGGGCAGCCGTTTTACCTACGCCGGCGGCTCGCTTACGTTATGGAGTGCCGATCCGCAGCGGCTGCGGGAAGACGGCGCCTCGGTGTTGCGCGGCGCTGCGTTCCGCCGCCTGGCGATTGCCAATCCGGCACTGGCGCCCTATGGCGTTGCGGCACGGGAGGTTCTGCAGAACCTGGGTGTGTATGCCCGGCTCAGCGAGCGGATTGTGATGGGTGAGAATGTCGGGCAGGCGCATGCCATGGTGGCCACCGGCAATGCGGAATTGGGTCTGGTAGCCACCTCCCAGGTATCAAGGGTGCGGCGGCAGGCGTCTGCTAACTCTGGCGGCAATCGCGGAGGCAGCCGCTGGGATGTGCCGTCTAACCTGTACGCGCCGATTCGCCAGGACGCAGTGCTGTTGCGCAGGGGCCGGGACAACGCGGCAGCAGTTGCGCTGCTGGACTATCTGCGCGGTGAGCAGGCCGGCGCCGTGCTGCAGATGTTCGGTTACCGCCGGTTGTAGACCGATGAACCAATTGCCTTCCCGGATACTGATCCTGCGGGAACTGATCCGGCTGGGTATGCCGATTGCGGTGGGGCGCATGGGGGTGATCGCCATGGGCATCACCGATCTGATTGTGGTAGGCCAGTTGGCGGGTGACGAGCTGGCTGATCTGGCGCTGGCGTACACGGTGATCGGCGTACCGATTCATGGCGGCATAGCTTTACTGTTGGGAGTTCAGATTACCAGCGCCCGGGCCCTGGGGCAGGCGGATGCCGGTCTGGCGCGGTTGGCCTGGCGGCGCGGCATGCTGCTTGCGGGGTTGGCCGGGCTGCTGGTGGTATTGCTGGTCTGGACCGGCGCCGCGGGATTCTTTCAGCTGGTGGGCGTGCAGC
>JANQOA010000145.1 GCA_028279305.1 Pseudomonadales bacterium | reverse complement strand
TGCAGTTCGCGGCCGGCCGGGGTCATCTCCACCCGCCTTTTGCTGCGGCTGAACAGGCTCACCCCCAATTGCGTTTCCAGCTTCTGAATCTGCCGGGTCAGGGGCGGTTGGGTGATGTGCAGAGATTCCGCCGCCTGCCTGAAGTTCAGGTGTTCAGCCACGGCGAGGAAATAGCGCAATTGTTCGCTGTTCATTGGCTGTTTATTCCCTGTTCAAAAGAGGCACGCTGCCCTTTGTTATGAAATCTTCTTAATATGATTTTTTGATACTTAATTTATATCAAATATTACTAAATAATGCATTGGACGCATTTATTAGACCTCTGCATCATGCCTGCAGATTGCGCGGGCGCTTGAACATTGGTGGGAGAGGTAAAAAAATGGCCAGACACAGTGCAAAAATCACTCAGGATCCCCGCCGCGGTGCGGCACAGGCAATGTTGTACGGGGTTGGGCTCAGTCCCGAGGAGCTGCACAAGGACCAGGTAGGCATTGCCAGCGTCTGGTTTGAAGGTAATCCCTGTAACGCGCATCTGCTGGACCTGGCTGCCCGGGTTAAACAGTCCACGGCGGAGGCGGGTATGTTGGGGTTGCGCTTCAATGCCTGCGGAGTCAGCGACGCCATGGCCATGGGCACTCCCGGCATGCGCTACTCGTTGCCGTCCCGGGATATGATCGCCGATGCCATCGAAGCGGTGATGTACGCCCAGTGTTATGACGCCGCGGTGGCGATCCCGGGTTGCGACAAAAATTTACCCGGCTGTCTGCTGGCGCTGGCCCGGGTCAAGCGGCCGGCACTGGTGGTTTACGGCGGCACCATCCGTCCCGGACGCTTTCAGCAGCAGCGGGTGGATGTAATTTCCGCCTTTCAGTCCTACGGCGAGTTGATTGCCGGGCGCCTGCAGCCGCAGCAGCGGCAGGAACTGCTGCAGGCGGCTTGCCCCGGGTTTGGTGCCTGCGGCGGTATGTATACGGCAAACACCATGGCCTGCGCCATCGAAGCCATGGGTATGTCGCTGCCCTACAGCGCGTCCACACCGGCGGCGGAGAAAGGGGATGAATGTGCAGCCGCCGGCACGGCGGTAAAAAGGCTGATAGAACAGAACCTGCGCCCGCTGGATATCATGAGCGCACCGGCGTTCCGCAACGCCATCACGCTGGTGGTTGCCATGGGCGGGTCGACAAACGCGGTGATCCACTTGTTGGCAGTTGCGCAGGCGGCGGGGGTGCCGCTGGACCTGGATGACTTTCAGCGCATCAGCAACCGGGTGCCGGTGCTGGCGGACCTGAAACCCAGCGGCAGATTCCTCATGCAGGATGTGCACGATGTCGGCGGCGTGCCCAGCGTCATGCGGCTGTTGCTGGACGCGGGCCTGTTGGAGGGAGACTGCATCACTGTTACCGGCGCCACACTGGCGGAAAACCTGCGTGACGTCCCGCCTCCGGCGGCCCGGCAGCAGGTCATTGCCGGCGTTGACAAGCCGCTGCTGCCCAGGGGTCATATACAGATTCTGTACGGCAATCTGGCGGAGCAGGGCGCGGTGGCAAAAATTTCCGGCAAAGAAGGGTTTGTGTTCCGCGGTCCGGCACGGGTATTCGACGCGGAAGAGCCCGCCCTGCAGGCGGTTGAGGGTCAGCACGTACAACGCGGGGACGTAATTGTTATCCGTTACATGGGTCCGCGGGGCGCGCCGGGCATGCCGGAAATGTTGACCATCACTTCCGCGCTGGCCGGTGCCGGCCTGATAAACGACGTGGCGGTGCTCACCGACGGGCGTTATTCGGGGGGCTCACACGGGTTTCTGGTGGGACATGTGGTGCCGGAAGCGTATGACGGAGGCACCCTGGGGCTGTTGCAGGACGGTGACATTATAACCATGGACGCACATAACGGCAGCATTGAGGTGGAGTTATCCGCGGCAGTCATCGAACGCCGCCGTGCGGCCTGGCGGCAGCCGCACCGGCCTGCGTCCGGGGCGTTGTTGAAGTACCGGCGTCTGGTCAGCCATGCGTCCGCCGGTTGTGTCACCGACGGGCAGGCGTTCGAGGCGGGTTTCAGGCCAGCGGCACACGCACCGCATCAGCAATGAATTCGTACACCACCCCTGCCTTCAGGGCCGGCGCGGGTGCCGCCTGGCGCAGATCTTCCGCAAAGTGCCGCGCCTGTTCCGCGGTGATTTTACGGCGCACGAGCTGGCCCGTTAAAGTGACGGTTTTACCGGCGCTGTCGGTGGGCAGGAAAAAGCCGTAGTCTTTAAACGAGATGCGTACTGCCCTGGCGCCCTGCTGGGCAATAAAAAAGCAGCCCTTCTTCTGGCAGATCTGCGCGATCCTGGTTTGCAGCCGCACCGGTTTGCCCAGGTGCCGCTCCGGCGCGGCTAACAACTCACCCAGAGAAACGGCTTGTGCGGCTTCGTTCAGCGCCTGGCCGAAAGTCTCGCTGACCGCGTCGCGGCTGACCGGCTCCGACAGCCGCAGGGGTTCCCCGGCGGCAGGCATCGGCAACAGGGCCAGCAGCACCAGCAGTGCCGGCAGGCTGACAGCCTGATTTGCAGTTGGGTCAAATTTCATCGGATATGTGCGACACTAAGCGGTTGTGCGCAAGAGTATATGGGGAAGTTTATGTCAACAACAGAGTCTGCCGGGAGTACCGCGGTACGCATTGACCCGGCCACCGGCTTGAAGGTGTTTAACACCCGGGCAGCCAAAGCCAACGACAAGATTACCGGCAAAGGGTATTCGCTGATCAGCGATGAATCGTTGAAGACGCTGCCGCCACCGCCGCCGGGCGCGGTATTTAACGCGGAAGAGCAGGCCAGATATAGAGAGTTCAAGGAAGCGCGCCGCGGCGCCGCTGACTATATGGCCATGGAAGGTGAATTCAGCCGCTACCTGGAAGATGTCTATTCCGGTGATCCGGTGGCCCGTGAAAGCCTGCAGGATGAATGTGAAATTCTGGTTGTTGGTGCCGGGTTTGCCGGCTTGTTACTCTGGCACAAGCTGCGCGACGCCGGTTTTACAGACGTGCGCTTTTGTGAAAAGGGCGGAGACGTGGGCGGCACCTGGTACTGGAACCGCTATCCGGGTATTGCCTGTGACGTGGAGTCGTACAGTTATCTGCCGCTGCTGGAGGAGATGGGCTACATCCCCACCATGAAGTTTGCTTCCGGTTTTGAGATCCTGGAATACTGTCAGACCATGGCGGAAAAGTTCGGTTTCTACGACCGCTGCCTGTTTCATACCACGGTAGAGGAAACCCGTTGGGACGAGGAGGCGGGCCGCTGGACCGTGTTCACCGACCGCGGCGACCGTATGCGGGCGCGCTTTGTGATTCTGGCCAACGGCATTCTCACCACCCCGAAGCTGGCCAGAATTGAAGGCATGCAGTCTTTTCAGGGTGAATCCTTTCACACCTCGCGCTGGAACTATGACGTTGATCTGAAAGATAAAACCGTTGGCATTATTGGTACCGGCGCCACCGCGGTGCAGGTTGTGCCGGAACTGGCAAAAATTGTTAAGGAACTCTATGTCTTTCAGCGCACACCTTCATCAATCGACGTGCGTGATCAGCGGGAAACCACCGAGGAAGAGATTGAAACCTGGAAGCAGGAGCCCGGCTGGGCCCGGGCCAGGCGCGCGCGGTTTGCCAAGATTTCCGAAGGGCGCACCGCAATTAAAGCCAACGACGACTATCTGTCGGGCAAAGTGGATCACTTCAAGGAGCGTAAGCAGCACGCCACCAAACTGACGCCGGAAGAACTGGTGCAGAAGCAGCTCAATACCAACTTCCGTATCATGGAACAGATCCGTGCCCGGGTGGATGCCATCGTCGAAGACCCGGTCACCGCGGCTGCGCTGAAACCCTACTACCCTTACGGTTGTAAGCGGCCGACTTTTCACGATGAGTACCTGCCGGCATTTAACCTGCCCCATGTGCACCTGGTTGATACCGCGCCGGTGGGCGTGAGCAGAATCAATGAGCGCGGGGTGGTGCACGAAGGCACCGAGTATCCGCTGGACGTGCTGATCTATGCCACCGGCTTTCAGTGGATGGCAACGTCAACCTTTAACATGATCACCGGCCGGGAAGGCCGCACCCTGCAGGAGAAATGGCAGTCGGAAGGGACGCGCACGTTCCTCGGCATCCACAGCAACGGCTTTCCCAACCTGTTTATCATTTCCGGGCCCCAGGGCGGCGGCGGCAGCTTTAACTTTACCAACGCCATTGAAGAGCACGGTGACTATGTAGTGTGGATGCTGAATACCCTGCGCGAGCGGGGCGCGGCCACGGTAGACGTGCATAAAGAGCCCGAAGACGAGTATGCGGAGCATTGCCGCCAGGCTGACACCCTCACCCGGCCGTTACGGGATTGCATCACCTACTACAACGGCCATGGCGAGGCTGAAGCCGGCAGCCTGGCTTATTACGGCGGCGGCAACTGGCACAAAATCCGCATCCGCGCCCAGGGCACCCTGGACCCCTACCTGTTTGGATAAGGGGCCCGGGCTGAGTTCCAGCGCCGCGGGCGAAACCAGCACCGCGGGCTGAACTCAGCACCATTGCGCCCTTAAAAGCGGAAGCTGGCGCCCACTTCTACGGTGCGGCCCGGTGCCGGGGCAAATTCCTTGATAAACGACGTATGGATACGCTGCTCGTCGTCGGTCAGGTTTTTGCCTTTCACAAACAGGTTAAATACCCCAACTTCGGTAGGTATGTCCGCATCAAGCTGCACCTGCAGGTCTTCGTAAGCCGGGGAGACCAGTTCAAAATCCGAGGTGTCATCCTGTTGCGTGACGCGCAGGTAGTCCAGATTCAGACGTACCGGCCCCCACTTGCCGGTCAGGCCGGCACCGTAGCGGAACGGCGGGATGCGCGGCAGGTTATCGTTGCCCGCTACATCCAGCTCCGCGTGCACCGCGTCGAGTTGGCCGCGCAGGGCCAGGTAGCCGTTGTCCCAACTGGCGACATTTACGGTCACTTCAGCGTCAGCACCGATAAAGGTGGCGTCTTCCTGCTGGAACTGAAACACCGGCAGGCCGTCTTCTTCCGCACCGGTAGCCTGCTCATAGATGAAGTCGCTGAACTCGGTGTAGTAGAGGGTCAGGGCAAAACCGAAGGCTTCGCTGTCGTATGCCAGGGTAGTGGACAGGCTGGTGGCCTGTTCCTCATCCAGGTCGGGGTCGCCCACTTCAAAGGCGTTGGTGACGATGTGCGGGCCGTTGGAATACAGCTCTTCCGCCACCGGCGCACGTGAGGATACATCCAGCAGCACGCTCAGCTTCAACAGATCGGTAACAGGCACCACCACGCCCAGGGAAGCCGCGTAGGTATTAAAATCTTCGTCGCTGCCCACGGAAGGGTCGTGAGAAACGCGGCCCAGGCGCAGACCGGTTTCCAGCTGCAGGTTGTCAAATTCGCGTTCGCCTACCCAGAACACGCCGCTGTCGGTGCTGTCTACCGGCGGCACAAAAGCTTCTTCACCGATGGCGGAAAACTCCCGGTCGGTATGCTGCAGCCCCACCGCGCCGGCCCAGGCGCCGGTCTCGTAGACCAGCTCGCCGCGCAACTCCCAGGCTTCGTTGGAAAAGTCCGTGGCCACCTCGCCGCTGGGCTCAATCTCCTGATGTTCGTAGTCGTTGATGCCCAGACGCAGGTTCAGGCTGGTGAACGGGCCGAAGGGATCTTTAACCCCCAGCTCCAGATCGGTGCGGGTCTGTTCCATATCCAGCAGAGGGTTGCCCTCTTCCTCTTCGTGCTCCTCACCTTCTTCCTCTTCTTCCTCCTCTTCGTGACCGTGACCGCCGGGCAGACCGTAGTCGGAAGTGATGCGGCTTACCGACAGCCCGACAAAACCCCAGTCGTCCACGTAAGCCACACCGCCGGCATAGCTGCTGGTGTCGTGGTCACTGCCGGGCAGCCTGCGCCTGGCTTCTTCCTCTTCTTCATGCTCTTCACCCTCTTCTTCTTCCTCCTCTTCTTCAGCGGCGCGCAGGGCGGCAGATTCGGCAAAACCGGGAATCCTGTAGTCGTCCGCGTCCTTCCAGGTACCGTCCAGATGCCAGGCGAAGTTGCCGCCGCCGCCGTTCAATTTGGCGGCGGTGCTGCGGCCGTCGTTAACTGTTTCGTAGCGGGTCTGGATGCCGCCGCTGAGGGCTTGTTCGGGCACGGTGTGGGGAATACGGCCGGTGTGCACATCAACCACCCCGCCGATGGCGCCGGTGCCGTACAACAGCGTGCTGGATCCTTTTAACACTTCCACCCGTTCCGCAATGAACGGTTCCACGGTGACCGCGTGATCCGCACTGGTCACGGACACGTCCAGGGCGTCGATGCGGTCTTCCATAATCCGCACCCGCGGACCGCCCAGACCGTGAATGACCGGCCGGCCCACCGCGTTGCCGAATTGCGCGTTGTGAATCCCGGGCTGGCGGCCCAGGGTGGCTCCGATATTTGCAGCCAGCTTGCGTTCCAGTTCCGCACCCTGCAGTACATCACTGGCTTGTGACAAACCCTCTCCGGAGAGCGGGTGTGCTACGACTATAACTTCTTCAATTTCCTGCGGCTCTGCGGTGTCCGTGGCTTCAGCGGCGGCAGCGGCGGTTACGATCAGCGCCAGCGCCGCGGACGCGGACCGGCAAATACGGATAAACATTTTACAACTCCTGACATAATTATTATTTGCACCCCCCAACGGCTGCTGCCGTACAACGGGAACAATGTGCGTATAGGTTTGTCAGGCGGCCGGAGGAGCCCGGCAGTGGTAGCGGCCGGCTGCGCCGTTACCGGCAAGAAACAGTTCAGCGGGACATGCCGGCGCGGCGGGGCGGTAAGTCTGTGCCTGGGCTGCCTGGACGGCTGGGGTCCCGGCGGGTGTGTGATCCGCATGACAGCACACCAGACATGAATTTACCGGTTCGTCATCCACATGGATGTGATCGAGCGCCATGACCTGTCCGGCGACAAACGCCAGGGACAACAGGGCCGCGGCCAGTTTCAACTGCAGACTGGTGCGGCGGCCGGGTCTGTATACATGGAGGCTCATGGGCGGGGATTGTACAAAGCCGGCAACCCCGGTCAAGCGCCGCTGCTGCGGCCTGGCGGAAGGCTAAGAGCGGTTTTGATTGCGCATCAGGTCCAGCGCGGCGCTGGCCAGGCTGCGCAGATCCGGGTCCTGGGACCACCAGATGGCCTGCTGCAGATGTTGTGCAGCGCGCGGATTACCCACCAGGCGCAGGCACTCGCCGAGATGATAATTTACCCGGGGTGACCAGGGCGCCCGGCTGTGGGCGATGCGCAGATAGTTCAGCGCGCTGCCCGGGTTGCCGGCGTACAGTTCCAGGGTGCCCAGCCAGAGGATGGCGCGAAAGTGGCTGGGGTTGCTTTGCAGTGCCCGGCGCAGGGGTGTGCTGGCCGCCCGCCAGGCCGGCAGGCAGCGCAGGGATGGGTCCAGCGGGCAGTTACGCACCATCGCTGCCGCCTGTTGCACCAGCACTTCCGGATGGTCGGGCTGCAGCCGTACCGCTTCCGCCAGCGCGCGGTCGGCTTTGCCGGCGGCACGGCTGCTGAAGCTGTAACTGCGCGCCAGGGCGGCCCAGTAAGCTGCTTCCCCGGGATAGGCGCGGGTTAACCGCCGGTAGACGGCAGCGGCGTAACCGGGATTGGGAAGTTCCGCGGTTTGTGCCTTCAACTCCAGCAGTTCGCGCTGGCTGAGCGGCTCGATTTCCAGTTGCGTTTCACCCTGCTCAGGCACATCAATGGTGATTGGGGTAATAGAGCTGTGGTTGAACTGCCGTACCTGCCGGGTCAGTTCCGTATGACTGACCTGCAGCAACTCCGGCAGCGCCTGGTCGCGGTCGGCCAGGTGTGCCTGCAAAGCCGCCTGCCGGCGACTGATCTGGTCGGTCCCACCGGCCAGCCACAGGTAACGCACCAGGTAGGCACTATGTTTATAAAACCCCGGCAGCCGGGATTTTGGCCACGGTTTTGTGTGTATGGGGGTCAGCAGCCGTTTCATTGTCGGTAGGGCAGGGTTTACCAGCAGCATTTGCGCAGGCAGGCGGTGTCCTACCCGGGCCTGCTGCCGCTGCGCATCCAGCTCAGCCGCTGACAACATCACCGCCAGACCTTCTTCATACCAGCGTGGAAAGGCGATGGGCTGGGTGCGCAAGCGGTAGTGCACGTATTCGTGCAGGGTATTCTCAACCACGTTGTGGTCGTCTTCCGGCCCCACCACCAAGGTGGTGCTGGCGATTTCGGGCTGTGTATAAGCGGCAAAGTGGCGTTGATTGACTACTTTCTCAAACATGGCGCGCCTGGCAAATACCACCAGGCGCAATTCGGGCAGGGTCTGGTCCACCGGGCCCGGAATAAAGTGACGGGTGACGGCGTCAAAGCCGTTGAGTTGCGCCACCAGCGCCCGGGCCTGGGCGGCGGGCAGGTCGGTCACCAGGGTCAAGCCGGTACGTTCGGTGTTGCCGGACTGGGTAAAACGTTGCCAGTCAGCCAGGGCGGCGGCGGGCAGCAACAGGCACAGGCAACACAGCAACCCGCTCCGGTAGGCGCGCCGCCGCGGCGGCGGATATACTGCAATGCCGGATGTGGAGTAGGCAGCGTGTGTAAGTGGCGTGTGGTTGTCAGGGTTGCGGCATTGTTGGCGGTTACCGGCCCATACCCGGTGGCGGCGGAGCAGATTTTGCCCCAGCGTCTGGATTGCCGCGCCATGCAAACCGCGGGCTTTCACGACTACCCGCACAATGAAGAAGCGTACGAGGCGGTGGTGTTTTACGAAAGCCGCTTCCAACTGCGGGTAAATGAGGTGTTGATGCGGCATCTGGCGGACAGCCCCTATGACGTTTTCCTTACACTCAACGACACCAGCGGCGACAAGGATGAAAGGGACATAGCCGAGGTGGTGGAGCTGCAGTGCTCACTGCTGCGGGGCGTCGGCAACGCCCGGGGGCTCAGTTGCAGCAATACACCGCCGGCAGACTTGCTGCTGTTGAATCTCGACAACCTGCGCTTTACGCGCACATCCATCGGCGGCTGGACCTTCACCGGCGCGGACGAGTCCAACGCCGGAGATTCAATCTATGTTGAGTTTGGCCTCTGCGAAGCGCTTTAGTCTTCCGCCGGCTCAGCTTCGTCAGCGCGGTCCAGCGCGTCCGCTTCTTTGAGCAGCGCTTCTACCGCGGCGCTTTCCGCTTCAACCTGCTGCGCGGGTTTTTCCGCGGACACGGTGATTTGCTGCATGCTGGCGAGCCGCTCTTTAACTTGCAGGCTGGGCACCTGTACCACTTCATCAGCGGTTACAGCGCTGAGGGGCGCCAGGCTGAATGCTGCAATCAAGGCAACGGTGAAATATCTGAGCGTTCTGTTGTGCGTTTGCATCGTCTGCTCCTTCCTCTTTACCTTTTAAACCTTTTTACCTTTTAAAGCTCTTTACCTCGGGCTGGTAATCTTCGCGGTGATCCCAAACCGATTGTTCGTTCATCGCATAAACGTAACTATAGCCGCTGTGGTTACGTTTCTTGATGACGTTGTCCGATTCTAATAACCATACCGTGCTGTTGTCGAGACGAATCGCCAGCACGGCATGGTACCCCCGCGGACGGAATTCACGGGTCACCACCACCCGCATCTGCTCGGCGGGCAAGCCCAGTTCCCTTAACATGAAGTACTTAGCGCTGGCATAGTCTTCACAATCGCCGCGTTCGGTGAGGAATTCCAGCAGGGTTGCCCAGTGATTGCGCTCCACGCCAATTTTGTTGCCTTCGCTGTCGTAAAGGCGCTGCGGGTGGTCGTTGTCGTAGCGGGTGCGGTTGATGTAGAAATTCACCAGCTCGATCTGTTCGGTGACGCTCAGGCCGCGGGCTTTCTCCAGCATGCGGTTAAACGAACGCAGCCGTCCGCGGCACCTGGCATCCGGTGCGCAAGCGAGCAGTTCCGCACGCTGTTGCCGGTGGCGCTGCAGGGTGGTTGCCCAGGGGCTGTAATTGGCGGCCCCGGTCAGATAATCGCTGGGGTCGTCGAACGGGTATTGATTGTGGCGGGCCGCGGCTGCCCCGGTGCTGGTCACGCACAGCAGACACAGCAGCAATAGCGGGCTGCACAGGGTTGGTTTGGTCGGACCGTGCGTTTGCATAATGCACAGCTTAGACCTGCGCCGGTTACAGCGCCAGCCCGGCGGCCCCGGCTGCGTGGATGCGTTTTTGGGTAGGGTTATTGGATTCCGGCGTTGGCGAGTTCGTGCTGATGCCATTCTTCCACGTTGCTGCCGTACTCGATCATCACATGCTTCCGGTAGGCGGGCCGCTCGCACAAGCGCTGATACCAGGCCAGCATGGCGGGCAGCTCCGGGCGCTCGATGGGCAGGGTCATATAGCGGTACATCATGGCGCCGATCACGATGTCAGCCATGCTCAGATCGGCGCCGCAGATGAAGTTGCGGCCCTGCAATTGGGCGTCCAACTGTGCAAAGGCGCCGGCGCAGGTTTGTTCAGCTTTCTGCAGCTTGTCCGGGGTGGACGGCAAGCCCCGCACCAGCATCTGAAACAGGATAAAAAACGCGGCGATATCACTACGCTGCCACTCCATCCACATGTCCGCGGTGGCCAGGGCGCCGGATTCGGCGGGCCACAGCCCGCCCTGACCGTATTCGCGGGCCAGGTAACGTACACAGGCGTTGGACTCCCACACGGTGATATCACCGTCCGTAAGGGTTGGCACCACCGGGTTGGGGTTCGGGTAGTCGTCGGGGTAGCCAAACGAGCCGCCCACATCCCGGCGCTGGTAGTCCAGCCCCAGTTCTCCCAGCGTCCACATGACTTTTTGCACATTTGCGGAGTTGCGGCGGCCAAGCACAGTGATCATAAAGGTCTGTTCCCCCTATTTGTGGATGTTTGTTTGTGAATGTTTGCCGCCAGTGTACACCCGGCATCCGCGCCCCAAAATGGGGGGCTGTGCACATAATTTGTGCGGCTGCAGCGTGTGTTGCCTTGTAGAGGCCCGGCAGACCGCAGCGCAGCGTGTCTGTGAGATTGGCCCGAAAATTGAATATTTAAATTTATAGTTAGATCTATACAGCGTGATTTAACCATTTATCCTGCCTGACTTAACACAAATGTTACCTGTCAGGTAAAATGAATCCGAATGATGGCACCGGCGCCCACCCGCTTTGCGGGATGGGCGTTTTTTACGTGGGCATCGTTTCAGCTGGCAACATGGAGATTAAGATGAACACTAAAAGTGCCGCGCTGGTATTGGCGGGCTTGTTTTGCATAAGTGTGGTGCAGGCTTCGGAAGGGCCGGGGGAAGGCCTGGGGAAAGCTTTCACCAACGGCGAGTTGAAGTTCAACTTCCGCTACCGTTATGAGTTTGTTGATCAGGATGGCTTAGACCGTGAGGCCAACGCCTCCACCCTGCGCGGCCGCTTGTCGTGGACTTCAGCCCGCCTCGGCGCCTGGCAGTGGGGGGCGGAAGCGGACTATGTGGCACTGCTGGGTGATGAGCGCTACAACAGCACGGAGAACGGCCGCACTGAATTTCCCGTGGTTGCCGACCCCGAGGGGTTTGATCTCAACCAGGCTTATGTCAGATACCATGGCGAGGGGTTCAGCGTCAGCGGCGGCCGGCAGCGCATTCTGCTTGGCCAGCAGCGTTTTATCGGCGGTGTCGCCTGGCGTCAGAATGAACAGACTTTCGATGCCTTGCGCGGCGAGTTTAAGCTGCACCAGCAGTTGTCGGTCGACTACAGTTATGTATGGAACGTAAACCGCATATTCGGCCCCGAAGATGGTGCCCAGCCGGCGGACTGGCGCAGCGACTCGCACCTGTTGAATCTGCGTTACACCCCCGCTGAAGGGCATGCGGTCACTGTGTTTGGCTACTTGTTGGACTTCGACAACGATAACGGCCCGCCGAACTCCACATCCACTTACGGCCTCAGTTACCGCGGCCAGTTTGGTCCGTTGACCCTGGATGGCAGTTATGCCACCCAAGCGGATTATGCGGACTCGCCGTTGGACTACGACGCGGATTTCTACTCCCTGGCAGCCGCCTGGAAATTCAAACCTTTGACCCTGTCCGCCGGTTACGAGGTGTTGGACAGTGATGACGGCGCCGTGGGTTTCCGCACGCCGCTGGCCACGCTGCACAAATTTCAGGGTTGGAGCGACAAGTTTCTCGGCACGCCGGCCGCCGGTATCGAAGACCGTTATGTGGGTGTGGCAGGCGCGGTGGGACCGGTAAAGGTGGCGGCTACCTACCATGTCTTCGAAGCTGAAGAAGGCAGCGCCGACTACGGTGAAGAGCTGAACCTGGTGGCCAACTATAAAGTGGCGGACGGCATGAGCTTGCAGCTTAAGTATGCGGACTACGATGCGGACGAAATTGCCACCGATACAACCAAATTCTGGCTGTCTTTTATTGTCAGCATCTGACCGGCGTGGTGTTGGCACCCGCTTTGCATCAAGACAGGTGAGGTGTTGCAACACACAAGGCAAAGAGGTGTTGCAAGCCCGCAACTCAGAACGGTAAACAGGAATTTCAGTGGTTTCCCAGGGTGATGCGGAATTGCGGATCATGCTGCTGGATGACAACCCGGGCCGTGGCGCCTGGGTACAGCAGTGTATCCATCAGCTAGGCTTTGCTGCCTGCAGCATTGTCACCAATCCCCTGCGCGTACTGAAGGAGATTTCCGAACAGCAGCCGGATGTCATCATCATTGATATGCAATCGCCCGGACGCGATATCCTTGAAAGCCTCAGCCTGGTGGCGGAACACCAGCCCACCCCGGTGGTGATGTTCAGTGAAGAGCAGGACCCTGAATACATCAAAAAAGCGGTCCAGGCGGGCGTGTGCACGTATCTGTTAGGCAGCATCGACCCGGACACCGTACGCCCGGTTATCGACGTTGCGCTGGCGCAGTTCCGCAGTTTTCAGTCCCTGCGCCAGGCGTTGGACGAAACCCGTCTGGAACTCAGCGAGCGGCGCAGCATTGATCAAGCCAAACATATGCTGATGCGCGTCTACAACGTTACGGAAGAAGAGGCTTACGAACAAATGCGTAAACAGGCCATGCGCTGTAACCAGCGCATGGTTGAGGTAGCACGGCGTTTGCTGGAGAACCAGCCGCGGCCGGCTGCCGGTGATTCAGTGGGCAACATAGAGGGAAACTAGGCATGGCATATTCACCGCGCTGCACAGCGTCCAAATTGTTACCGGCGGCGGAAAAGAACCGCCTGGATCTGGGCTACCTGCGCCTCAGCGATGCCGCGCCGCTGATTGTTGCCCGCGAGCAGGGGTTTTGTGAGGCGTATGGATTGCATATCAATCTGCACCGGGAGGTGTCCTGGGCCAACGTGCGCGACAAACTGGTCAGCGGCGATCTGGACGCCGCGCAGATGCTGGCGCCGCTGCCGGCCATGACCAGCCTTGGCGTCAGCGGCGTGCGGGCGGCTTTGCTCGCCGGGCTGGTGCTGTCCAGGAACGGTAACGCCATTACCCTGGCGGAACCCCTGTGGCGGATGCGGCACAGGTTGCGTGAAGCGCTGGCCGCGCGCAGTTACGCCCCAACCTTTGCCACGGTCCACGCATTTTCCACCCACACGGTTCTGCTGCGCCGCTGGCTGCGCGGTATGGGTCTGAATCCGGACGTGGATGTGCGGACCATCGTGGTGCCCCCCAGCCAGGTGGTTGACAGTCTGGCGGCGGGGGTTATCGATGGATTCTGCGCCGGTGAACCCTGGAACAGCATTGCCGTACGCAGCCGGGTAGGCGGGATAGCGGCGCTGGGGCGGGATATCTGGCCCGGGGCGCCGGAGAAAGTGTTGAGTGTTTCCGCCGCCTGGCACCAGCGGTACCCGCATACGCACCAGCGCCTGCGCCTGGCTTTGCTGGCGGCGTGCAGGTGGGTGCAGCGAGCGGAAAACAGAGCTGCGGCGGCGGCGCTATTGGCTCAGCCGAGCTACCTGGATCTACCCCGGCAGGACCTGCTGCCGGCGCTCAGCGGCAACATCCAAACCCACTGGTCGACCGCGGCGGCGGCGGTTCCCGACTTCTATCTGTTTCACGGCGCTACGGTGAATGCACCCCGGGCCGCGGAGTCGGCGCAGTTGATCAACGAGTGTGCGCAATTGTTAGGCAAGCCCGTGCAGGCGGCGGCGGTACGGCAACTGGCGGCCGGCACCAGCCGCGCGGACCTGTTTGAAGAAACCGTAAGCGGCCGGCGGGCCCTCTGCAGGTAGCCCCAAAAACAGGCGCGTACGGCGCCGGGTGCACTAAAAAAGCACATCGCTCATTGCCCCGGTGGTTTCACCCCGCGGTAAAGCTGCGCCAAGTCTTTGAATTTGCAGGCCGACTGACAATAGTGCTGGGTTGGCACGGCATTTGTATTAAGTATCCACAGAGATTCTGGTAACAGTTCTGAACACAGCTTAAGCACTGTCTGCACTGGTCAGCACAGTGATTTGCAACTTTTTGCAACCAGGGGCAAAGACGCCTGCCGGCCGCAGCTTCACAGCACCGCGGACGGCGGGCGTTTTTGTTTGCGCGGTGTGTGTTGCGGCATGTTTGATGCGGCCGGAATTGTTCAGCAGGAAGAGCCGTGAAGTAAAGAGGATCTTAAACGATGCATAGAAGTTCAACGTTTTCCATATGGTGCCTGATTTTGGTGTGGGTGCTGTCGCCGGGGGTTGTTGAGGCGGAGGTCGGCGAAGCCGAAAAGGACGAGTTGACGTTCGGTTTTATCAAGCTGACCGACATGGCGCCCATTGCCATCGCTTATGAAAACGGTTACTTCGAGGATGAAGGCCTGTATGTCACCATCGAAGCCCAGGCCAACTGGAAGGTGCTGCTGGACGGTGTGATTGACGGGCAGTTGGACGGCGCGCATATGCTGGCGGGCCAGCCGCTGGCCGCCACCATCGGCTACGGTACCCAGGCGCATATTGTCACGCCTTTTTCCATGGACCTGAACGGTAACGGCATCACGGTTTCCAACGCGGTGTGGCAGGAAATGAAAAAAGGCGTGCCCAAACGTCCGGATGGCAAGCCGGTCCACCCGATTAAAGCCGACTATCTGAAGCCGGTGGTGGAAAGCTACCGGGCCGCCGGTAAACCCTTCAACATGGGCATGGTCTTTCCGGTTTCCACGCACAATTACGAACTGCGTTACTGGCTGGCTGCCGGCGGCCTGCACCCGGGTTTCTACGCGCCGCACAAAGGTGATACCAGCGGTCAGATCGATGCTGATGTGCTGCTCTCGGTCACTCCGCCGCCGCAGATGCCGGCGACTCTGGAGGCCGGCACCATCTACGGCTACTGCGTCGGTGAACCCTGGAATCAGCAGGCGGTATTCAAAGGTATCGGCGTGCCGGTGATTACCGATTACGAAATCTGGAAGGACAACCCGGAAAAAGTATTCGGCATGACCAAGGCGTTTACGGAGAAGTACCCCAACACCACGGTGCGGGTGGTTAAGGCGCTGCTGCGGGCGGCTAAATGGCTTGACGAAGATGCCAACGCCAACCGCATGGCGGCGGTGGAGATTCTGGCCCGCAGCGAGTACGTCGGTGCGGACGAGGAAGTCATAGCCAACTCCATGACCGGCACCTTTGAGTATGAAAAAGGCGACAAACGCGAGGTGCCGGACTTTAACGTGTTCTTCCGCTACTTTGCCACCTACCCCTATTACTCGGATGCGGTTTGGTACCTGTCGCAGATGCGCCGTTGGGGGCAGATAGCGGAGCCCAGGCCGGATGCCTGGTACGACGAAGTAGCGCGCAAGGTATACCGGCCGGATATCTATGCCGTTGCCGCCCGCGAGCTGATCCGCGAAGGCTATATGAGCGCGGCTGATTTTCCCGACCTGGATACTGAAAGCGGCTACCGCCCGCCGCAAACTGAATTTATTGACGGCATTACCTTCGACGGCAGCAAACCCAACGAATATCTCAGCAGGTTTCCCATCGGTCTGAAGGATGAAGTGCTGTGACGGCACTCAGCGTGCAGCTTCGCGGCGCCGGCAAGTCGGTTCCCGGCTTGCTTTACCGGGGCGTCATCCCCAGCCTCGGTATCTGCGTTTTTCTGCTGGTCTGGCACCTTGTCGCCGGCAGCATAAACACCTCGCTGGGCCAGTTCCCCGGCCCGGCGCAGGTGTGGCAGCAGATGAATACCCTGTATCAGGAACACCTGCAGCAGCGGGACAAAGCTGATCAGTTCTATCAGCGGCAGGAAAAGCGTAACGCCGCCAGGCTGGCTGAGAATCCGCAGGCAAAAATCAAGTGGCGGGACTTCACCGGCAAACCGACCTTCTTTGATCAGATTGTCACCAGTATCTACACGGTGATGTTCGGTTTTGCGCTGGCATCCCTGGTTGCCATTCCGCTGGGTATCGTTTGCGGGTTGAGCGACCGGGTCTATCAGGCGGTAAACCCGGTCATACAGGTGTTTAAACCGGTCTCACCCCTGGCCTGGCTGCCGCTGGTGACCATGGTGGTGTCGGCGCTGTACGTGTCTGAAGACCCGCTGTTTCAGAAATCCTTTTTGAACTCCGCGTTTACCGTGGCGCTGTGCTGCCTGTGGCCGACGGTGATTAACACCACGGTTGGCGTGGCCGGCATCGACAAAGATCTGGTGAACGTCGGCCGGGTCATCAAACTTCCCGCGCTGACCCACATTGCCAAAATTGTGCTGCCGTCGTCGGTACCGATGATATTCACCGGCTTACGCCTGTCGCTGGCAACCGGCTGGATGGTGCTGATTGCTGCGGAGATGCTCGCGCAGAACCCCGGCCTGGGCAAATTCATCTGGGACGAATTTCAAAACGGCTCGTCCAACTCGCTGAGCAGAATCATGGTGGCGGTGGTCACCATCGGGGTCATCGGCTTTCTGCTCGACCGCATGATGCTGGTGGTGCAGCGCCGCGTCAGTTGGGACAAGCGGGCGGTACTGCGCTGAACGCTGCGCGGATTTAACAACAAACACACGGGGCAAAGCGACGTGACAACATTTCTCGATATCAGCCAGATCAGCAAGACCTTTGAAAGTGAAGGCAACCGCTTTGAAGCTTTGCGCAATGTGGATCTGAAAATTAACGAAGGTGAGTTCATCTCCCTCATCGGCCACTCCGGGTGCGGCAAGTCCACCGTGCTGAATATTGTTGCCGGGCTGCTTGATGTCACCGCCGGCGGCGTATTCCTGCAGCATAAAGAGATAGACGAGCCCGGGCCGGACCGCGCGGTGGTGTTTCAAAACCATGCGCTGATGCCCTGGCTGAGTGTTTTCGGCAACGTTGAGCTGGCGGTTAAGACCGTGTTCAAAGGCGTTAAAAACAGGCGGGAAATGCGCGAATGGATAGAGCACAACCTGCGGCTGGTCAACATGTATGACGCGCGCGACAAAATGCCCCACGAAATTTCCGGCGGCATGAAACAGCGTGTCGGGATCGCCCGGGCGCTGGCCATGCAGCCCAAGGTGTTGTTGATGGATGAACCGTTCGGCGCGCTGGATGCGCTGACCCGCGCCCAGCTGCAGGACAGCACCATGGAGATTCACCGTGAATTGGGTAATACGGTGATCATGATCACCCATGACGTGGACGAGGCGGTGCTGTTGTCGGACCGTATTGTCATGATGACCAACGGGCCGGCGGCAACGGTTGGACAGATCGTAGAGGTCAATCTGCCGCGCCCGCGCAACCGGCTGGCGCTGGCCGAAGACACGCAGTTCAACCACTGCAGGCATCTGGTGCTGGATTTCCTTTATGCCGCCCAGGCTGAACCGGCGGCGGCAGCGGGCGCGGAAACGGGCCCATGCGCCGCTGCAGCGGCGGCGCAAACTTGTGATGGGCAGCGGTCCGGCACGGCAGATGGCGGCCGCAAGGCGGATCACCGGGCCGGGGCGCAGCGCGGCCGGCCGTCGCGGGCGGCTTAAGCGGGTGGTACAGCGGAGGCCCGACAAAGGCGCAAGCAGATGCAGCGGCTGAGCGTAAACACGTTGATCATCGGCGGCGGCATGGCGGCGGGACGGCTGCTGCAGGGTTTGCATGCCCGTGGTTTTGATGCACCGGTGGCGGTGGTCAGCGGTGAACCGGAAGTGGGTTACAACCGGGTGCTGTTGCCCCGTTTTCTGGCCGGTGAAAGTAACCTTGCGGACTTGTCGGCACCGGCACCCTGGGCGGCGGATCCTCTATATACGGTGCTCAGCGGGCGCTGGGTGGAAAAAGTCAACCTGCAAAGCGGGCGGGCCTGGCTGGACGGCGGCGGTACCGTGGATTTTGAGCAACTGGTGTTTGCCACCGGTTCCCGGGTGCCGGTACCTGAAGTGCCCGGTTGCAGCCTGTCCGGGGTGACCCGCCTGCGCAGTCTGGCTGACGCCCGGCAACTGCGCAGCTTACCCGCCGGGACAGGCACCGCGGTGGTTGTCGGCGGTGGGTTGTTAGGTCTGGAAGCGGCGGATGCACTGCTGAAAATGGGCTTGGCGGTGCATGTTGTTCACCGCGGCAGCTACCTGATGAACCGCCAACTGGATGCTGAAGGGGCGCAGTTATTGCTGCAGCAGCTACAGGCGCGGGGCATGCAGTTTTCCCTGTCTGCCGGCCTCGGCACTGTGCACGGCAGCGTGCGGGTGACGGCTGCTGAGCTGACAGACGGCACTGTGTTGCCCTGTGAACTGGTGGTACTGGCCACCGGCGTTGTGCCCGACGATTGTCTGGCGCGTCAGGCCGGCTTGCCCTGTGCGGACGGGGTGGTTGTCGACGGCGGGATGATGGCGTCCAGCCCGGGGGTTTTTGCCATCGGCGAATGTGCGCGGGTTAACGGCAGCGTATACAGCCTGGTCACACCGGTGTTTTCCCAGGCGGATCACCTCGCTGACCTGTTAAGTGGTGTCCGCAGCAACGCCTGGACGCCGCCGGTGATCAGCACCCGGCTGAAAATTGATGACCTGCCTCTGTTTGTTGCGGGTGACGTCAGTGCGCCTGACGCCATGCACAACGTGAATTATGTATTGCGGGACACAGGCTGCCCGGTGTACCGGCGGCTTCAGTGCAGCGGCGGCCGCCTGACCGGTGCGGTGCTGGTCGGACAGGTGGCGGCGGCTGCGCGGATCAGCAGCCGCATGGGCTGCAGCGTGGGTGCCGAAGAAGCGGAGCAGCTGATTTTTGCGGCGTAGATATATTGGAGCGTTGGAGTAAACATGTCCCCTGAAGATTCTGTTAGCACGCATTCGCAACATACCGTGGTTGTCGGCAACGGCATGGTGGGCCATCACCTGGTGATGACCTTGGCGGCAAAAGTCCGCGCGGAGGGGCTCAATCAACACATCACGGTGATTGGCGGCGAAGACCGTCCGGCCTACGACCGGGTGCATCTTTCAGAAATGTTTGCCGGAAAGAGCGCAGATGACCTGGCGCTGGCGGATGCACGCGCCTACGCGGACCTGGGGGTAGCCGCCCGCTACGGTGATCCGGTGCAGCATCTGGACTGCGGGGCGCGGCGGCTGGTCACCGCTGCCGGCGCGGCGCTGGAATATGACCGTCTGGTGCTGGCCACCGGCTCGGTACCGTTTGTACCGCCCATTCCCGGCGCTGACCTGCCGGGTTGTTTTGTCTACCGCACGATTGCCGACCTGCAGCAGATTCAGCAGGCGGCGGTGCGCGGCAGCCGCGGCGTGGTGGTGGGCGGCGGCCTGCTGGGTCTGGAGTGTGCCAACGCGCTGAAAAATCTGGGCCTCAAGACTCATGTGGTGGAGTTTGCGCCGGGTTTAATGGGAGTGCAGCTGGACCCGGGCGGCAGCAGCATGTTGCGCCGGCATATTGAAGATCTGGATGTGACGGTGCACACGGACACGGTTACCGAATGTATTGAATCCCATGCCGGCGGTCTGCGCATGCGGTTTGCCGGCGGCGCGTCGCTGCAGGCGGATGTGATTGTGTTTTCCGCGGGCATCCGTCCGGCGGACGCACTGGCCCGCGCCGCCGGCCTGGCGGTGGGTGAACGGGGCGGGGTGGTCATTGATGAAGCCTGCCGTACCAGCGACCCGTATATCTATGCGGTTGGCGAATGTGCCCTGTATGACAACCGCATATTCGGCCTGGTTGCGCCGGGTTACCGCATGGCTGAAGTGGCTGCCCAGCAGCTCAGCGGTGAAGACGCACGGTTTTCCGGCGCCGATATGAGCACCAAATTAAAATTGTTAGGCGTTGAGGTGGGTTCCGTGGGGGATGCGCACGGGCGGCAGGAAGGGTCCCACGCCTATACCTACACCGACCCCCGGCGCAAAATCTACCGGCGCATGAACCTCAGCGCGGATGGCACGCGCATCACCGGAGCCGTGCTGGTGGGGGATTGCAGCAGCTACGATCAACTGCTGCAATACTTCTTGAACGGGCTGGCGGTGCCGGAAGAGCCGGAGTCGCTGTTTTTACCCGCCGCCTCGGGCGCCGCCCTGGATGCGGAGGCGCTGCCTGACAGTGCGGTGATCTGTTCCTGCCACAACGTCAGCAAGGGTGAGGTGGTGGCGGCGGTCAGCGGCGGTTGCGCGGATCTGTTGCAGCTTAAAGACACAACCCGTGCCAGCACCGGCTGCGGCGGCTGCGCGGCGCTGCTTAAGTCGGTATTTGAAGGGGAACTGGAAGCCCGCGGCGTACAGGTTGATAAATCGATTTGTGAGCACTTCAGCTATACCCGGCAGGAACTCTATCATTTGTGCCGGATGGGCGGCATTCGCGACATGCAGACCCTGTTGCGGCAGCACGGCCGGGGACTGGGCTGCGATATCTGCAAACCCGCGGCGGCATCAATTTTTGCCGCGCTCTACAACGATTATGTACTGTCGCAAAAGCACGTAGGCCTGCAGGATACCAACGACCACATGCTGGCCAACATGCAGAAGGATGGCACCTACTCGGTGGTGCCGCGCATTCCCGGCGGCGAAATCACGCCGCAGAAGCTGATTGCCATCGGCCGGGTGGCCCAGCGTTATGACCTGTACACAAAGATCACCGGCGGTCAGCGTATTGATCTGTTCGGCGCCCAGGTGCACGAACTGCCTTTGATCTGGGGGGAGTTGATCGCTGCCGGGTTTGAAACCGGCCATGCTTACGGTAAGGCCCTGCGCACCGTTAAATCCTGTGTCGGCAGCACCTGGTGCCGTTACGGGGTGCAGGATTCGGTGGCCATGGCGCTGCACGTGGAAAACCGCTACAAGGGCCTGCGCTCGCCGCATAAACTGAAGATGGCGGTGTCCGGTTGCACGCGGGAATGTGCTGAGGCGCAGAGCAAAGACGTTGGCGTAATTGCCACGGAAAACGGCTGGAACCTGTTTGTCGGCGGCAACGGCGGCATGCGTCCGCGGCATGCGGATCTGTTTGCCACCGATCTCGATGATCAAACCCTGATTCAATATATCGACCGCTTCCTTATGTTCTACGTACGCACGGCGGACCGTCTGCAGCGCACCTCGGTGTGGCTGGAATCTCTTGACGGCGGATTGGATTACCTCCGCGAGGTGATTATTGACGACAGTCTGGGGCTGGCTGCGGAACTGGAAGCGCAGATGGCTGACATTGCCGGCAGCTATCAGTGTGAGTGGAAGACCACCATAGAAGACCCGCAGCAGCTCAAGCGTTTCCGCCCGTTTGTGAATAGTGATGCCACGGATGCGCAGGTTGTATTCGTCCGTGAGCGCGGGCAGAAGCGGCCTGCTACCACGGCAGAAAAAGCATCAGCGGCGGTGGAGTAGGCTATGCTGCAGGAGCGGATAAATGACGCCATACGGGTTTGTCCGGTAGCGGATCTGGTGGCCGGTTCGGGGGTGGCCGCGTTGCTGCAGGGTTGCCAGATCGCGCTGTTTTACCTGCCTGATGAAGCGGAACAGATTTTTGCCGTCAGCAACTATGATCCCATCGGCAGGGCCAATGTGCTGTCCCGGGGGATTGTCGGTGACTGCGGCGGGCGGCTGGCGGTGGCTTCACCCCTGTACAAGCAGCACTTCGACCTGCGCAGCGGTCAGTGTCTGGAGCAGCCGGATTTGCATATACCCGTGTACACCGCCTGGTTGGACAACGGTTGGGTGTTGCTGGCGGCTGAGGGCTCAAATTGACAACCTGCACCACCTGCCCCTATTGCGGAGTCGGCTGCGGCGTGCTGGCACGGGTGCGTGACAACCGGCTGCACGAA
>JANQOA010000134.1 GCA_028279305.1 Pseudomonadales bacterium | reverse complement strand
CCTGCAGCAGCGCGGTTTTGCGGTTCTGAGTGAACTGGCGTGGCTAGCCTATCAGCGCTACCGGTTCAGCCAGCAGGGCCCGCAGCAGCCGCTGCCATTGAAGGTCCCACGCCTGGATAAGCAACACTTTCAGGGCGTTGTAGAACCCGCCGCCGCGCAGCACAAACTGCTGCTGCAAACCATGATCAGCGCGGTGCACGCCAACGGCCCGCTTACGCCATCCCGGCACAAGGCATTCTGGCGCCAGGCGGTAGCCAGCTGCACCTCGCCCAGCATACTCAACGCCCTGCGTGAGCTGTTGAACGCTCCGCTTGCCGCCGCGGAACTGGCTGCAGATGCGCCGGAAGGCATCACCCGCATCATCATGTACACCGCCGCCGTGCTGGCCGCGGAACCGGGTGAACGGGGCAGTGAATTGTTTCTTCAAGGTCTGGCTGCCCAGCTGCAACTTCCATTGCCGCTGACGGACGCGCTCCATTCCGTAACCGGGCCATCCCAGTCCGCAGCCTGACCTTTTCACGTCCACGCACCTTTTGTCACTAGCTATGTCCTAACGTGCATTGGCCCCCAAAGGTGCGTGGACTTTTCTGTAAACTAAGCCCCTCACTCCCAGCAATGGCGGTGCGGGCAAATGGCAAACCCAGGCGGACAGACCACACAGATACACACCGGCGGCTGCCAGTGCGGCTACGTCCGCTACCGCCTGAGCGGCACCATCCATCGTTTAAACGTTTGTCATTGCCGGGACTGCCAGCGCCAGAGCGGCAGCGCGTTTGGCATGAGTCTGATCATCGACCCCGCGGCTTTGCAGTTGGAAACCGGAGAGCTGAGTACTTTTAACACCGTCAGCGACAGCGGCAGGGAAAAAACCTGCGCCTTCTGCGCCCGCTGCGGGGTACGCATCTACAATGCCACCAGCGCGCTCACCGCCGTTAAAGCGGGCACCCTGGATGACACCGCCTGGCTGCAGCCGGATGCCCACTACTGGACCAAACGCAAGCAGTCCTGGCTGCCGCTGCCGGCTGACGTGCCCTGCTTCGAGGAAATCTAGCAGCGTCTAGCGCAGCTGCCCGACAACCTCATCCATCATGGCCAGGCCGCACAGGGTGTGCACAATGCCGACAAAGTCGGTGAGGTTGAATATGGTTTCGTACAGCGGCGAACTGCACAGTGCCTGCTGATACGTCAGCGGCTGGTTCGCGCCTAACAGTGCAGCCAACTCGCGGGTATTGGCTTCCGGCACCAGGCGGTCGAAGGGTGAATGGTACAGGGTCAGCTGCGCTTCGCTGGCGGCAAAGGCCTGCGCCGCATTGCTGATGTTAGTGAAGCTGCTCTGCTGCAAACGCAGTTTCAGGGCATCATATTGCGCTTCTTCCGCCAGAAAACCGCTGACAAATCCAGCCGCCAGGGTGTCTCCATCGACGATGTCATCCAGGCTCAGGCCGGTATTGGTGTAAGCGACGAAACCCGGCAAGATCCGGTTCACCGCAAACGGTACGGTGGTCTCTGTGTCCGCGTAGCGGCAATACTCCCCGTTGTTGCAACTGCCGTCCAGATGCTGCAGTACGCCTTGAAATGTTTGCTGCATGTTGTACGGCCCCGCCCCGGCGAAAACCGCATCCACGGTAAATTCATCCGCCGCCTGGGTGACCGCCGCCTGCCACACCGCCAGGGCACTGTGCCCACCCTGAGAGTAACCGATAACGGTCAGCCTGGGGGCGGCGGCGGTATTGCGGAAACCGTCGTAGCTGGCATCCGCCAGCACACGCCGGATGAGGTCCAGGCTGTTGGCGGCGGTGCGGTTGGCCAGCAGATAGGTTTCAGCCTGCGCCGCCGTGCCGCCGCGGCCCCAATTGTCCGGGGCCAGCACCAGGTAACCGTGGGAGGCTAATACATTGGCCAGCAGAAACCAGGCGTTGGTGGGATCCAGGTCTCCGGGGGTGGAGCCGGTGGCATGGGACAACACAATGATCTGGTCCCGCGGCGTAAAGGCGCCGCTGTTGTCCGGCATCACCACCAGCCCCGTCAATTCAGCGGCGCTGTTGCCGGCCGGGTCCCGGGAGGCATAGCTGACCCGTTGGCTGGTAACACCGTACACAGCGCCGGGTGCGGACAAATTGACCCAGCTGGCGAAGACTTCAACCAGAGCCGCCGCCACCAGGCTCTGCACCGCGGCCGGCAGGTCCAGTTCGGTGGTTAAGGCGCCGGCCACGTAGGCGGCAAAAGCATCCTCCACCGCCGCGCGGGGACTGCTGACGCTGTCCAGAACAGTCAAGCCGGAGGCGGGCGGCACTCCCGTGCTGAAGGTCAGCTCACTTTCAAAACGGCTGCCGTCGTCGCGCTGGCCCTGCACCAGTACCCGGTTAGCCTGGTTCTGCGGCAAATCGTTACATTGATACTTGTGGTCGTACAAAACCGGCAAGCCAAGGTCATTGAGCGCTTCAACTTCCCGGGCCACCGCCACAGCCTGTGTACACACCCCTGTGTATGTAAAACTAAAGTCGCTGAACCCGAGGTGAGACAAAGAAAGGTCTGCAACACCCGGATCTACCGTCGTTGCATCCGCGGCCGGCAATGTATCCTGCACCGCCAGCGGTTCCGCATCCGGGTTTACTGGAATGGGCCCCACCGGATCCCCTGAACTGCCGGAACCGCCGCCGCCACAGGCTGCCGCCACCGCCAGACAAAACGCCGCCATGACAATCCGCTGCATGTGCTGCATGTATTGTGTCACCCTCATCTATTGTGTCAGCCTCATCGCGAACAGATTACGGCGCCAACCTGTCTGCCCGCTGAACGCGCGGTCTCAGCGGCCGGTGAGGGGGCGCTCAGGACTCATCCGGGGTACGGGGCCGATAGGTGAACTGGCGCATGCCGCGGCCGGACTTGACCAGTACCACCTGACCCTGGGGGTAAAATACCACGTCGTCAGCCTTGCGTTCACCAAAAACAAGAAACTTAAGCGGCTGCTGCGACGTATTTTCCAGATAGTGGGCCACTTCTTCACCCGCGGCAAACCAGACATGGTCACCAGGCTGGAGTTGCTCGGTCCGCCCGTCAAGATGCAGGGTGGCGTTACCCGCCAGCACCAGTACGTGTTCCTCTTCCGCGGTGTGGTAATGGGGATAGCTGGAGGTGGCGCCCGGCGGCAGCTCTTCAATCCGCACGCCCAGGTGTTCACCGCTGAGGTCCAGCGCGGCAAAATCCTCCTCGCCCCTGGACCCCGCCTGCTGCTGATACGGCGAGGTATGAATGTTCTTGATGCGCTCCATGCGCTGCACTCTACGGCAGCAGCGCCCGGCCGGCAATCTCAGCGCTACGTCAAATCACCAGCAGCCAACTCAGCGCGTAGGCGACCATAAACGTCCCTACCCCTGCCCACCACATCGCCAGCCGCAACATGCGCTGCAAATGAGATCTGGCCCGTGGACTCACCGCGACGCCACCAGTCTGAGATGGCGCACGCCAATGCAGGACAGCCGCGCGGCAACCACCACCTTGACGTAGTCGGCGGCCGCCCGTCTGACCGAAAAATTTAAGCGGCCGGCGACGATGGGGGCCAGGGCACTGCGCGCGCTGCCGCTGTCTTCACGCTGCAACGCCTGCAGCAACAACGCCAGCCGGTATTCGTCAGCACTGAGCTGTGCCGCCTGGGGACAGTGAATACATACCGGCCGGAACGCTGCTGCCGCCAGCAGCGACATACATTCATCAAGCAACGCCAACGCATCCAGGCAGCCCATCTGCTGATAGCGCCCAACCAGCGGCCGCATCACACACTGCCTGCGGCGGGCGGCCCGCGCCCACTCTCTGGCGCTGCTGACAAACAATCCGGCCCCCGGCGCCAGACTCTGCAGGTTGACGGATTGGGGCGGCCGCGGCTGATTATTCAAGATCTGCTTCCAGTGCAAGAGAACTATCACTTTAATGAGAATGATTCTCATTTGCAATAACCATTCTCCGCAAAAAGTTGTGCGGCCCGAACCCCCGGCACCGCTTGCACTCTGCTACTCTCCAGGCTCCCAGGCCGCCCCCATACTACGGGTACAGCTCATGATTAAGCTCTACGAACATCCATTTTCCATAGTCCCCTGGCGGGTTCGCATCGCCTTGCGCGAAAAAGATCTGCGTTACGAATCCGTGACCACCAACCTGTATAGCAAGCCCCCCACGGCTGAGTTTCTGCAACTCAACCCCTTTGCGCAAATCCCTGTGTTGGACGACAACGGTTTCATTCTGGCGGAATCCATGGCCATTCTGGAATACCTGGAAGAACGCTACCCCCAACCGGCACTGTTACCGGCGGATACTCAACGCCGCGCCCGCATCCGGCAATTGATGTGCTGGGGCACGGACTACTGGCCGCCCGCATGGAAACAATGGATGGCCCCGCGGCTGCCGGCGGCGCTGGCGGACCCCTGGACCGATGCCAGCGTTGCTGAGGGCCGGCAAGCCATCTGCGGTCACCTGGACGTGCTGCAGCAGCAGCTACAGGACAAAACCTGGCTGGTTACGGACTATTCCCTGGCGGACATCTGCTACGCGCCGTTTGTACTGGTGCTGGACCGGGTGGAGTTGGGGGATGAAGTGACGCGCCGGCCCGAGTTGTCCGCCTGGGTGCAGCGCCTGCTGCAACGCCCGGCGGTTTCGGAAACCATGATGCCGCCGGACGACGCCGGCTAACCCGCAGCCCCCGCCGCCTGGGTCTGTAACTTCTGCGCCTGTTGCGTAAAGGCATTTGCGGCTTCCAGAAACTGTTCCCAGGCGCGCGCGAACACCCGGCGCTGCAATTGCGCGGTCTGGGTCTGCAGTTCGACAAATACGTGCAGTTGAGAACCCGCTGCAACCTCATGGTCGGTAATATGGCGCTGCACCCGGTCGCGGGCAAAGTGGGCGTCCTGGTGCCTGCCGAGCACATTTTGCAGGCGCCGGCTCTGCCGCCGCAGGGCAGCCATCTGCGGCTGTATCTGCGCACACTGCCCGTCAACAATACCCAACTGATAACGCAGCTTTTTCAACTGAATTCGCAAGCGGTGCAGCATTGCCGGATTGTGTACCAGGCCCTGCTGCCCGCCGATGTCCAGAGCTTCGTGCAACGCGGGATGGATGGCACCCAACAGCGGCTCCAATATCTGCGGCGCGCCTTTGTGCCGCCGCCCGTTGAGCTGCGCTTCCAGCACCCGCGCGGTATTCAGCAACTCCGGCACCTTGTCAGACAAGGTGCTGCGCAGCTGCCCGTGCTGATACAGATGCTGCTCCACTAAATAGGCCCGGTAGCGCTGCAGCGCTTTATCACTGCCGCTCAACTGGGTCATCAACTGCAACTGGTGTACGTCGATGTCCCGCACCCGTCCCAACGCCCGGCCTAACCGGCGGCTGCATTTGCGCAGGCGGGCTACCTCTTTTGCACAGCCGTCCAACCCGCTGCTGCTGCCGAACAGGCGTATCCAGGCATCAATCTTGCGGCACACCACCCGCATCTGATGCACCCCTTCCGGATCCACGGATTCCCAGGCATAGGGTTCACACGCAGACATCTGGCTGCGCAGCAAGGCCAGGCTGCCCGCACCCAGCGCCGGCCAGTTTTCCTGCACCGCCACACTGTCGGCGGCCAGGGCACTGAGCGGCACAGGCGCGTAGCGGCCGCGGGTACTTTTATTCATCCGTGACGGCACCAGGCTGCGGCTGCTGCGCAGCACCGCCATCAAGCGGCGCAACATTTTTTTCCGCTGTTTGCTGCCCCGCTTTTTGCCGCCGTGGGGTTGCTTGCCGTTACCGGCGCACAACTCAAATTCGAATTCGGTATAAGCCACATTGCCGGTGAGCACCCGCACCCGGTCGACTGACCATTCAACCTCTATACCGGGATGGGCGGCGTGTGTGACACGAAAGCGGCGGCGGCGGTTACTGTGGGCAAACACCGCTGTAAAACGCTGACCGGCCAGGCCGGCGCCGTGCAGAGTGTCCGCCACCGCGCCGTACTCCGGCAATATCAGTTCCGCCGGTGACGCGTCCGGCCGCTGCACTTCCTGCTCGTATTCACGGCGGCTGAACAGCTCCGCATCACTGCTGACACTCTTCAGGGTTAATGTATACGGCACCACCGTCTGCCGGTAACGCAGCGCCCAGTGGCCGTGCTGCAATTGCTGGTCCGCTGTGTCGTAATAGGTATCCACAACCGTCTGGCTGGGGGATTCAACCACGCGGAAGCCCGCCTCCCGTAGGGCGGAGCGGATCTGTTTGCGCACTTTGTTCACCGGCACCCCGGGGGCAACCAGATATTTCAGCTCAATTTCCCGCATATCGTGCACTTGAAGTATTCACCGGCCCACCCTATCTCAGCCGCCGGCCCGCTGACAATCAGGCCGGACCGCTGTATGTGTGCGGTCAGGGGATGGCCAGAATGTCCACTTCCGCACGGTGCAATACTTTCTCCGCGGTATTACCGATCAGATAACCGCTGACCCCGGTGCGCGCCTTGCAGCCGATCACCAGCACGCTGCCCGCATCCACTGTCCGGGTGATCTCCACATCAGCCAGACCTTCCAACACGTGCAGACGGTAGTCGCGCAAACCCATGGCGCCGGTCAGGCGGGCCACGGCGGTGGAGATTTCCTGTTCAATTTCGCGCTTCAGGTGCTGATAGCTCATAACGGTGGTGATCTGATCCATCCAGTTACTCAACACCGGAAAGACACTGACGATATGTAGTTGACCCCCCAGCCTTCTGGTCAGGTCCCAGGCGCTTTCCAACACCCGGCGGTTCATTGCCGCATGGGCATCGTCATATACGTCCAGCGCCGCATAAACCGCCGGCTGGGCGGACCAGTCCTGCAATTGACTCAGCAACACAGGCACCCGGCTGTGGCGGATCAGATTCCAGTCGTCCGGGGTGCCGAGATAACCCGAGGCATGCGGGCGGTGGACCTGTTTGGCAATCAGCGAGGCATCAATGGATTCAGCGGTGTGCAGTACCCCCTGCCAGATACTGCGATGCCAGACCGTGGCGGTTTCAATGTCCATGCCGCTGCTGTGCGCGGTAATGGCTTCTTCCAGCGCACCGGTTTCTGCCTGCAGCACATAACTTTTCAGCTCCGCTGCGTGATCGATATGGCGGCTGGGCAGATCCGCCAGACCTTCATAAATGACCCGCACCGCATGCAGTTTCCGCGCCCCCAGCCGGCTCGCCTTGGGCAGCAGCAACGGCGCCTCCTGCACCTGCTCTATGGCGAGCAGAATGTTGTCAAAGTTACTCATGGCGGTAAGCATAAATCTCTGCGTCCCTGCTGCAATGCGTAAAATCCACTAACCGGCGCCGGGGATTCCGTGTTTGCTGAGCGCGTTACCGACAAGTTAAAAAGCAGCGGCACCGCAGCCGGCACCCTTCGTCAGTATGTGACAACGTAGCGGTTCGAAGCATCGACCCGCACAGGGTCATTGGTATCCGTCAGAGCTTCTGTTGTGTCAGGTGACCTTTGCACATCCATCAAACGCGCGATGCGGACCGCAGACTGCTCCAGGAACACTTGTCTCATCAGAGCGTCACACGCGCTGGACGCCTCCTCTGCCGATGAGGCCGCCACCGCGTTTTCGCACGCTGCGATCAGGCTGCTATCGATTTCGCGGCGGATTCTGTCCTGGTCCGGCCGGTAGGTTGCCGTGCTCAGCGAAGCGGTTGCCACTTGATAGCAGGTGAGCGCATTGTGCCACCCCATAACCACGGCTTCCGCCTCACAGACATCGATCATCCGGGCGAGCCTGGCATCCGGGTCCGGTGGAGCTGCTACTTCAACCACAGGCTGCTCGGGTGCGGCCGGCTGTTGGACCGCCGGGGCACACTTGCCCGTGATCAGATTTGGGTTCGCGGTACAGACATTGTCAACAACGGCAAGCAGAGGTTGCAGTGCATCGGTATCACCCACCTGCCGGACGACAACATCACACTCAAGGCCATTGGTGGTACAAGCCCGCAGGGCACTGGACAATCCAAGGCGGGCCTTGGCCTGGGCGTGTTGCGCCTTGTTAAACCAGTCCTCCGCCTGTTGATAGTTTTCGTTCAACAAGTAAAGGTCGCCGATGCGCAACTCGATACGCCCCTGGTCATCTAAACCCGCTATCAGGTGGCGTCTGCAAATCTCAAGCGCTGCAAGGGTCGCTTCGCGATAGCAACGCCGCAGCGCGCTTTCCCGCACCTGCATGCTGTTCGCCAGTTTGTCGCTTACATCGCTGGCCGGCGCACCCTTTGCTTGAGCCGTGCGGTAGTAGTTTATGGCTTCCACATGCTTACCGGCAGCGCTGGATAGATCACCAAGCACCAGGTAAGGCGCTGGTAAATCCGGATACCTGCGCACGAGGTCGCGGCAATGTGATTCACTCTGGTACTCCTGACAGCGCAACAGCATGTACTCGTCCAGCACGTCTATATCGGGGCCAGTGTTCAGCGTGACGCCGGATTCTTCAATCAGACTGGATGCGCGCCTGATGATGTTGATGGCAAACGAATCACCGGCGTGCAACTCCAGGCCTTCCTGCAACAGCCGCCTCGCTGCATCACGTTGATTGTCCGCGGCGAGCAAATCGCACAACGCCAGCCGGGTGGGCAACGACCTGGGGGTTTGCGCCAGCTCTGCCCGGCACCCTCTGATACCCGCGTCTGCACAGTCTGAGATAGATATCCCTACCTGATTACTGCACACGGGCGACACTGCCGCGCTGATGGGTAACCCCCACGCGCCCAACAGCGTGACCAGACACGCTGCAAATATCCGGCATTTGGCGTTAGTAGCCACGGTTGCTGCTGTTTGCCCATTTGCGCCAGGCCCAGCAGTTATCACAATCCGGCAGCCTGACGAGATGAAACAGATACCATCGATCCACGGTTCGATACGGGGGCGACTCAGCGTTCACCATATCGTCCAGCAGCACCCTCAGTTGACGCACACCCTGGCGGTTGTCAGACGACCCCTCCACGGTCGACGTCATGATTTCCAGAACCTGATCAGCCAGCTTCTGCCGCTCCTCGTTGTCGGTGGAGTTCAGGTAATCATTGGCCAGCAGCATGGCAAAATCACAACGCCTGACAATATCCCGGGTCGCCTCCGAGAAGGCCTTGGCTGCCTTGCTGACATTATCCGTGGCATCCTCCGAGCCGCCGGCAAAGGCAATATGGCTTTCCGCTTCCAGCAGTGCATGTTTAAAACCGTAACTCGGCTTCGATACCAGATCGATCAGGCCTTCCGCTGTGGTATTCGCATAACTCGATGCAGGGTCTGCCTGCGCCAATTCCCGCGCCAGCCTGCTGACATCGCGTGCCCGTTCTTCCGTAATGACAAACAATCCCTTTTCATCCGGCGTACCGTCAAATGCGGTAATGGCGTGGCCTATGTGTGTATGCGCAATAGTGGGTGGTTGATGACTGCAGCCAAACTGAACAGCTGCGCAAATAAGCAGTATCACGGATAAATTCTTCAACGCTCTTGCTCCTCCATGTCTCGGGCGACCCGAAAGCCGATAGTACTTGTGCGGGTGTCGCGTGGAAGGTGATTGCGAAAAGTAGGTGACACAAATTCAGGCTGCGTATACCAGGAACCGCCGCGCAGTTCGCGGCGGGAACAATCACCCTCCAACCAGGCGCGCCCGTCAACCGGGGCGTTCCGATACGACGTATTCCAACAGTCTGCCACCCATTCAAACACATTGCCCAGCAGATTTTGCAGGCCGCCATCACGCGGGAAAGTTGCACGCGTGTAAACCGCCCCGTCTTCGCAATCTGCGCTGACCCAACCGGGATGCCGCTGCAGCGCCGTCTGGTCGGCGATATTCGCTGTAGTACAGAGATTGTCAGCCGCATAGTCGCGGCGTGCCAGAAATTCCCATTCTGACGCACTCAGCAGACGATAGTCCGCCTGCGCCTGGCGCGACAGCCAGGCGACAAACTGCTGGGCATCATCCCAACTGACACATACCACCGGATGATCGTCCGTTTGCGCAAACCCCGGCTGCTGCCAGCTTGCGTTCGTATCGCTGACCCATGTCCCATCGCGATAAATTTCACAACCACTGAGGCTTGCATCAACTGCCCGGGCGTACGCGCGGAATTCAGCAACCGTAACCTCAGCGGCTGAAACCGCAAAGCCATGCGCAAAATTGATCTGCCGCTGGGGGGTTTCGCTGCTGAGCTTTGCCGCGTCGTTACCTTGCCTGTATGCGGCGGGTGAAACCGGCAGCATAAGCGGGCATCCGGCACAATCAGCAAACTGCCCGTCAGCTTGCGAAGACGCCGCAGACGCGGGATTGCCCGCAGCAGAATCCGGCTGATCGCTCCGCCATGGCACGTCCATCGTCAGCGACACAAGTGCAACAACGCCTGCAATGACACCGGCAGCAACAGCACCAACAATTAACGAACGCCGCCGCGTGCCTGCCGTACTGTCAGCGTCTTCGTCCTGATCTAAGGCGAATATGGTTTCGTCACCGGACGCGGCATCACTGAACACGGTTGCATCCAGGTCTTCGT
>JANQOA010000129.1 GCA_028279305.1 Pseudomonadales bacterium | reverse complement strand
TGGCATCAATCAGAAACAGTACGTCCAGTCCCGCTTCCCGCAGTTCTTCAACATACAGGGCAAATTCATCAGCGCCGTCACCCAAACCGGTGCCGCTATTTTCCGTGACTGGACCGGGCAGGGCGGCACCGCTGCCGGGGCCGGGCAGATTGCCGCCGCGGGCGGCGCGCAGGCTTGGACTGGGAACACTGACAACCTTGACCATGGCGCGGTTGCTGATCAGCGACGGCGGCGGTTCAAGCTGGGGCGGGTGTTCAAACTTCAAAGGTGGCGGCGGCGGCTCAGCGTCGGTTGCAGGAGTGATGATTTCCACCCGCTGGGTGTCGTCAGCCGCGTTGGTGTGCCGGTCGAGTTCGCTGCCGACGTAACTGGTGATGCCGGTGTGCAGCAGCAGCGAAAGGATCACCGCGGTGCTCCAACCCAATACCAGCCTAGACACGCTGCATTCTCATTGCCGTTCCAGGGTAGCGAGTTCGAACGAAGCCAGGTTGATGGCTTGCGCGCTGCGCATGATTTTATGCAAGGTCTGCACGTCTGCGCCGGCATCCGCGCGTACCAGCAGCTTACGGGTGGGATGTTGCGCCAGGCGGCTTAAGTGCGCGTCCAGGTCAGCATCATTCAGCGTTTGCCCGCTGCTGGAAATGGTGTTGTCAGCACTGATATGCAGGATCAACGCAGCCGGCTCCGCGCTTTTCTCACCGCCGCCCGCCGGCAGTTGCACAACCGGGCCGCTATCGTCAACCAGCCGCCCGGCCACCAGGAAATAAAGCAGCAGCAGAAAGACAATATTGATCATTGGCACCACGCTCACATCCACGCTGCGCGGCTGCTGGTTCACCGTGAGACGAATCACTGACCGAACCCGCGGGCTTCACCCAGGCGCACCGTTGTAGCCCCTTTGTCGTGCAGGGTGTCCATGGTGGTCACAATGTGCTGGATGGGGATGCCTGGCGCGCTGCGCAGCTCCGCCGGGCCGCTGATGCCGCCGTCTGCCTGTTGCCAATCCACAAACGGCATACGGATGCCGTCCAGCCAGATACTGTGGGTGTCAAAAACTTCCACCACCAGGGCCCTGGCGGATGCGGGCGAGCCGCCGCCGGCAGCACCGGACAGTTCGATGCCGCCCTCGTTGCGGAAACTCGTTTCCAGCATAAAAAACACCAGCAGGATAAACACCACATCAATCAGCGGGGTGAGGCTGATGCGCCGTGAAGCGGATTGGTAGAGGCCGGAGTTAAGGCGCAGCATGCTTAAGCTCCGGCTGCGGCGGGCGCTGTTCTGAGCGCGTTTTCCAGCAGATCCTGCAGATCTTCGCTGATGCTTTTCACCCGGCCTTCCAACAGCGCATGAGCGGCGGTCATGGGGATGGCAATGCCCAGACCCACGGCAGTGGTGAGCAGGGCTTCCCAGATGCCGCCGGCCAGCACCCCGGCATTGGCCTGGTCGACGTCAACCTGCAACCCCTGAAATGCGTCAATCATGCCCAGAACGGTGCCCAGCAAACCCAGCAGGGGCGACAGATAGGCGATCAACTCCACCAGGCGCAGATAGCGGCCGCAGTTGCTCACCACCCGGTTGCCGCGCCGCGCCAGCTCCGGCTCCAGTTTTTCCATTGCTTCGCCGCTGTTTGCCCGGGCGATGGCAAATGCCGCCAGTTCCCCCACCGGATGGGATGGGTCAATGTCCGCTGGTGCTTCGTGCAGGCATGCATTCAGCCGGACAAAATAACGTGCGCTGTAACCGCGCAACTGGATCAGCTTGTAGATGATCACCGCGGCGCCCAGCACGGACAGGCCCAGCAGGATCACCACCACCGGGCCGCCGAGTTCAATCAGCCTCGCCGGGCCTTCCAACAACTTAACTTCCCCGGGGTGGTGACATTGTCACGGGCTGATCTAGAAATAAAATGTCATGCGTGCGAAGAACTCGTCCATGTCTTCAAACGTTTCCATGACATCGTCATTGTCACCGTCCGACTCGATAATATTGGCATACACATCCAACTGGATGTTGTCCCTGGGCCGCCAGCGCACACCGGGCTGAATGAGGTAGCCGCCGCGGGTGTCATACAACACCGCCAGGTCGGCACGCCAGATCAGGCCGGGGAACGGCTGCTGCAGGGCAAATGCTATGGCATTAAAATTACTCTCTCCGCCGGGTACACCGTCGTTGTCGAAGCCGCTGACGTGGCGGCCCAACAGGTCGCTTTCGGACTTATGCATCCACTGCAGAACAAAGTAGGTAGCCGGGAACTCGTTTGAAAAGCGGTGATATTTCTCCAGCGAGACGTTGCTGACAAATTCGTCTTCCTCGATGTATTCGCGGCTGAGGTTGAGGTTGGTGAATTTGCGGTCCAACGCCATGGTGGCTTCAACCCGCAGTACCAACTGGTCCAGCAGTGAATTGGGTTCACCGTTAAAGACATAGGTTACGCCGACACCAAATATCTCTTCCCGGAAGTACTCGCGGGCGATGTGGCCTTTCAGCGGCCCGAGGCCGCCGGCCAGCGGGTCGAAAAATGCGTCCAACTGGAAGGTGGCGCAGCCGCGCAGGTCCGGCAGGCCCAGTACGCCGCAGATGCCTGGTTCTACAACAAATGCCCCCAGCGCCTGGGCGGCGGGAAACTCAGCCACCGAAGCGTTAAGGCCTTCAATGCCGTCCAACCTCGAAAGCCCGGCATAATTGAACCACTCCTGTCCGGTCCAGACCCCTTCGGGGCTGATTTCAAATGCGGTGTTGGCCAGCAGTTGTCCAACCGGTTCCAGCCCCGGGACGCCAACAAAAGGGTTAACGTCGGACTCGGTCCAGCGGAATACGCCGTCCGGGTTGTAACGCTGCACCGCCATAAAACTCAGGTCGAAGTTGCCGGCGCGGCCGGTGAGGCGGGCGCCGAAATTGACTTTGTCGTCACGCTCATCCCAGCCTTCTTCCTCGCGGGTGACAAACTGCGAAGCGATAAAGTTGTAAGGTGTATTCAGCGGCGACAGCACCGACGGACGGAAGCGCTGGGCAAACGCTTCGATTTCCCAGTCGTTTTGAAAACGGTAGCTGCCGCGGATACCCAGCGAAGGCACGCGCTTGTCTGAATATTCTTCAGCGGCCACGTCCAGGAAGCTGTGGCGGCGCAGATCCAGTCCGTTCACCACATCAAAAACGCGGAAAAAGATCGCTTCTCCCCAGGCGATCTGTTGATTACCCATGCGCAGCCACAACGGCCCGTTGTTGTAATCAAGGTACAGGGCCGGCAGGTCGATCATGTAGTTTTCGCCGTTTATTTCCAGGGTGCTGCCCCGGTCGCTGTCAAAGCCGGATTCAAAATGATCGAAGTTGTCGAACTCGTCGTCCAACCGCCATTCGTAAATGCCGCGGATTTTTGCAAAGCCTTCCCAGCTATCGGAAAAGCGGAACTTAAAATCGAGTTCAGCACGGGTGGCAAATATCCCCCAATCCGGATCACTGCTGGGCTGAGCGCGGGTGATGGTATTACCGAACGAGTTGACTACGGGCACGCCGCTGAACACGTTGCCATGCCCCTGGTTGTACACGTTGGTATCGCCGTACGCGCTGGAGGTCTCCTGGCGGATAAAACCGGTTACATTAACATCAATATCGGCCCAGGCGCTGAGCGGCATCAAGCCGACTAAAGCAAGTAGACAGCGCCTTATCCTGTGCGTATGAATCATGTTTCCCCCTTAAGACTCTATTTTGTATTTGTCCAGTACAAGTATTTTGGACACGAACTATTTAGTTATGGTAACGACATTGCCGCCCTGGCCGGCAGCATAGACGCGTTCCGCGTGTATCGTCCCGTTTTCAAAAGATGAATTTACGATGCCCGGCGCCAACGCCGCATACCAGGAGCGGTTGATGGCTGCATCGGAAATCGGTGTCCAGTTGGTGCCTTTGTCACTACTGCGCAGCAGCGCCCGTATGCCGATGGTCACCACCTCACCCTGGGCCGAATGCCAGACATCCAGCAGATTGGCCACGCTGTTGGACTCTACCGGCTGCCAGCTTTTGCCCAAATCCGTGGTACGCAGGATGGTGCCTTCCTGGCCGACCGCAAACCCCAGCCCCTGTTCATCCAGGTGCATGGCGAATAACGAAGCATCCCCGCGGTGCCGTACCTGCCAGGTTTCGCCGCGGTCGCTGCTGGACAGGATCATGGCGAATTCCCCACACACGAGAATTTCGCCATCCGCGGTGATGGCCACATCGTACAGGTGGGCCTCCAGCCCTTCCGGCTGCAGTTCTTCCCAATCCAGGATCGTCTGGGACCAGGTAGCGCCGGCATCTTCGGATACCAGCACCGTACCGAAGCCGCCGACGGCCACCGTCAGACCCTCCGCGTTAACCGCCACGGACATCAGGCGTTCAGCGCTGGGGCTTTCCACCTGCGACAACGATGCAGCGTTGTCGCCGGTAAATATCGTACCCTGCTGGCCGACCACAACCACACGCTGAGGGTTGGCAGCCACCGCCAGCATGGCGGTATCCGCCAGACTCTGCAGCGCCTGCCAGCTCAAGCCGCCGTCTTCACTCACCAGGGTGGCGCCGTGATTGCCCACGGCTATACCCTGAGTGCCGACAAAGGTGATGTCGTATAACGCATCATGGGGCAGGCCTTGCCGCACCAGTTGCACGGGTGCCTCGTCAGCGGTGACCGGCAGACTTAAAACAAACAGGCATAACGCTGACAGGCACAACACAGGATCAGCTGCCCAACCGGCGCATGGCTGATACCGTGAGGTAACGGTTGTAATCTTTCGGATCGTTGTAGTGGGTGTCGTACCCGCCCGAAGATTTCACCAGTTCCGGCAGCGAGATGCGGTTGGTTTGCACGTCGTGAATAATCACGTAGTTCCAACTCCACAGCGGCTGGCCGTTGAACACTTTCGCCTCGGTGCCGTCACCGCCGATAGACATGCCGTTACCGTGTTCGAAGTTTTTGTAAACCTCCCCGCGGCGGTCGTAGTTGACACTGTTAAACGCCACCATGGCCCTGGCGTCTATGTACACGCGCCGTTTGCTGATGGGTGCTCGCGGATATTTCACCGGCTCGGTTTCCAGCACAATCACATCCGGGATGACTTCCCAGTTGCTGC
>JANQOA010000111.1 GCA_028279305.1 Pseudomonadales bacterium | reverse complement strand
GTGGGGCCCTTCACACCACCCTCACCCGTGCCCGGCTAACCTCCGCCGCATGAGTACCAGGCTACTGACAAACACGATCTTAAACCGCAGCAGCGCCGCTTACGCACGCATCCTGCCGCTCAGTCTCGCTGGGGGCCGGCGGCCCGCGGGGGTACGCGCACATCGGTGTAATGCGTGTGCTCGAGGAAGCCGGCATCGAAGTGGACCTTGTGGTTGGCAGCAGCGTGGGTGCTTTGATCGGCGCGTTCTGGGGCAGCGGCTTAACAGCCACGGAAATTGATGAACTGTCCGAGCAAGGAGGCCCACTGACCTTGTTTGATCCCACTCCGTTTGTCGACCGGGGTTGGGTTGTCGGCCGCAAGCTGCAGAACTATGTAAACGCTGAACTCAACGGCAAGCGCCTGGAGGAGTTGCCGCGCCGGGTTGTGGTCGTAGCCACCCGGCGCGACGATAAAACTCCGCGCTTTTTTATCAACGGCAATACCGGCGTGGCGGTGCGCGCTTCAAGCGCCATGCCCGGCATTATTTCGCCGGTAGGCATACAGGGGGTTGAATACGAGGACGGCGACGTCTCTCTGCCGCTGGCGGTGTCCGCCGCCCGCTCCGCAGGGGCTGATTTTGTGATTGCGGTTAACGTTTATCCACGTCCCGAATCAACACCGATAGATGCCAGCCGGCGCTCGCTTGCTGAAGGCGCGCGTCGTCAGCGGCAGATTGCACCCGAAGCAGCCAAAGCAGATTTTGTGATCCATCCCGACACGCCGTACAAAGCCAGCCCGCGGCGGAAGTTCTTTACCGCGGCGCGGGAAATAGGCGAACAAGAAGCGCGCGCAAGACTGTCTGCATTAACTGCCGCCCTGGCAAGTGCGGGCGCCGGTTCGCGCTGACTAAGCATTGGCGTGCCGGCTGGGCAGTCCGGCAAGCTGTCCGCCATCAACCTGCAGCGTGGTACCAGTGATCATGCCGGCGCTGTCCGACATGAGAAATTGAATCGCCCGGGCAATATCTTCCGGGCTTGCCACCCGCCCGATGGGTACCAGTTCCGCCATGCCGGCAAGCATTTCCGCCCGGCTGCTGAAATTGTCCGCCACCTCGTCCAACATTTCGCTGTCGACATAGGTGGGGGCCACCGCGCACACCCTGATACCCCTGGGCGCGCCGTACATGGCCACAGCCCGGGTCAAGGCGGTGACGCCGCCTTTGGTGGCGCAATAACCGGCAATATCCGCACCCCCCGCAAACGCGCCGATAGACGCGATGTTAACCACAACACCTCCCTCGGGCATTACCGTCATGGCAAACTGACAGCCGAGAAAAGTGCCGGTCAGATTTACCGCCACCATGGCATTCCAGTCCGCCAGGGACAGGGCTGCAAAATCTCCATTGCGGCCGATACCGGCGCAATTCACAAGTCCATTCAGGGTGCACCCGTCACTGCGCAGGTCAGCCGCCAGGCTCTGCCAGCTTGCCTGCGCGGATACGTCCAGCAAACAGGCGCGATGGTTGCCCGCCGACTGTTCGCGCAAAATCCGCAGGGTTTGTTCAGCCCCCTCCCGGTTCACGTCGCAAACGGCAATGTCTCTGCCTTCCCCGGCCAGCACCCGGCAGGTTGCGCGGCCGATCCCGGATGCGCCGCCGGTTACCAGGGTTACGGGTCCCGCCATCACCGGCCTCAACTGAAATCCACTTGCACATGCTGCAGGTGATCCGCAGCACCGTTTTCCCGCGCCATGTTCAACATCAGCTCAGCGTCCACCACGCCGTCGATAGCGCCGTCTTCCGTAAACCCGACCAACGGACCGTATATGACGGCAAACATGACCGAACCCTGGGGAGAGGTTGGCTGATGAATTGAACCGGCTGCTTCGTACAGATAACAACCAGCCTCACCCTGGTCGCCTTCATAGCCGAAGCCGCCTTCCAGCACAAACGCTTCCACCGCCCCGAGGTGTTGATGCACCGGGGCGTTGTTATCCGGGTCCACCTTCAACAGCAGCGAGAAGCCGCCGGTTTTCAGGTCAACGTTCATCAGCTTGAAGTGGGTGCCGTCCATAACCCAGGGTGTCCACGGCAGCTTGCCGGGATCCAGAAACACGGGCCGTTTGGGTTGTCTCGTTTGCGGTGTAGTCATAGTGCCCTCGATAGGTGGTTACAGGTGACGGATCGGCTCGGTGCCGTCCCAATCGACTGCCGCCGACTCGATGGCGGCAAACAACTCGCGTACAACCGGGGTCAGCTCAATCAACTCCACCAGTCCGCCAATCTTTTCGCGGCTGTCGACGTAAGCGAAGCGGCCGCCAACCGCCACGGCGCCTTCGAATACCGGCTCGCAACCCAGTTTCGCGTAGTGCCCCAGGGCCTGATCAAACTGTTCGGTCATAACCGCCAGGTGGTGATAAATTGCCGGCGCCGCGGAACCGGTGTTGTTGTAGACCGACTCACCGCTGTCGTGTTGTTGTACCAGTTCAACACAGACACCTCCGGAGTAGGCCAGGGCAATGCTGATATCAGGCTGGGTCGGCCGGCCACGGTACCTGGGTTCCACCAGGTCCAGATGCGCCAGCACATGAAAGGGCCCGGTGATTCCGGTAGACAGCCATTGGCTCATGGCCTCCTCAAGATCGCGGACAACATAACTGGTTTGCACAATTGTGCCGAGCGGTTGACGCATAATTACCTCGTGCTAGGGGTGGGCACTCATGCCGCCGTCGATAGAAAGTTGCGCGCCGGTGATGTGCCGGGCCTGGTCGGAGGCCAGGAATACCACGGCGGCGGCAATATCCCCGGCCGAGCCGAAAACACCCTGGGGTATGCGCTGCAGAAACTGTTCGCGGACGGCGGCAACCTCAACATTGTCAGCGGCAGCCAGGTCTTCGAACAGGCCCTGCAGCATGGGCGTTTCAATCTGCCCCGGATGGACCGAATTACAACGTATATTCTGCTTAGCCGCATACACCGCAACGGAGCGTGTAAGCTGCATTACAGCGGCTTTGCTGGCGCCGTAGGCAGTCAAAAACGGGGTTGACACCAATGCCGCCACCGAAGACATGTTCACTATCGCGCCGCCGCCGCTGCGGCGCATATTCAGTAGCGCATATTTGCAGCCCAGAAATACACCACCCGCGTTTACTTCCAGCAACCGCTGCCAGTCCCGCCAACTGGTTTCATCCGGCGTTGCCGCACCTTGGCCGGCGCCGATACCCGCATTGTTAACCAGGATGTCCACGCCGCCATGTTCTGCTGATACCCTTTCAAAGGCGTTAACCCAGTGTTCTTCCCGGGCAACGTCGAGGGAGACAAACTCAGCGCCGCAAGCCGCGGCCGCTGCCTGTCCGGCCCGGTTGTCAATGTCGGCGCTCACCACCCGGGCGCCTTCCTCAACAAAACGGCGCACAATTTCCAGGCCGAGGCCCGAGGCGCCGCCGGTAACAATGGCTACCTTGCCGGTCAGCGCGGACACCAATTGACCCCTATCAAGTGAATCGGCTTCGAAAATGACGGGCTGGACTTTGTGCGCTGCATTGTCGGATGATCTATGGCTTGCTGATACAGAGGGCTATTGAAAGCTACCGGCGCCGTGCCGCTCAATAGCGCAAATGGCTTATTTACCCTCGGTCAGGCTCGTTACGTTCGACATAATTGGTGTAACTGCACCGCTCGTTGCGGTGGGAGAGAGCAGATGCAACAAGGGCAACACATGCTGCCGGGGCAGCGCGTACCGGCGGTCGGTCTGGGGGCTGAAGACTTAGGCGAAATGGTGGACATCGGCCACGAGCTGGCCCTGGAGGATGATCTGCCGGCACTGTATGAGCGCACGCTTACCCTTCTGGAGCCCGCCATCGGCAGCACCAGCTCTGTATTTTTTGGTGCGCGGGAACACGGCAAGTCGGTCCGCTTTGAGGAGGGCACATCCCGCGGGGTACCGTTGACCGCCCCCCGCGAATGGAGTGAAAGCTATCAATCCGAAGACCCTTTTGTGGTCGCCATGCTTAACAACGTGGCACGGCATGCGCCGCCCGTTGCGGTATCCAGCGAACTGGTGAAACACAGCGAATACATCAAGAGCGATTTCTACAACCTGTTTCTGCGGCCCCAGTCCATTTACCACGTTATGGTGATTGGCCTGCTGATGGACGGGGCGCCTATCGGTCTGTTTGGTTTTCACCGCCCCTACGGCGCGCCGCCGTTCACCCAGCGCGAAGTCACCAAAGCGGGGGTTCTGGTACCGGCATTAATTTCTTCCATCCGCCGCGTGCGCGCTGAGGAAGCTCTGCATGAACGCAACTGGATTCTTGACACGTTATCCAAAGACATCCCGCACAAGGGTGTGGTTATTCTGGACGACGCTTTGAACGTGGAATATGCCAATGAAGGCGCCCGTGAAATTCTGCAGTTGCCGCCGGACTCCGGCGACAACAAACTTCCGGTAACCGATGAGCTGCGCAGGGCCTGCAGCCACCTCCTGCAAGACGGCGGGCAGGAGGCCAGCGCGGCGCTAAACGCCGGGGCGCAGCGTTTCCAGGCAAAAATTCATACCTTTCAGAAGAGCTCCGGAGAGGTGCGGCACGCCATGTATCTGGGTGCACCCGGCGGACAGGTGATTTCCCAGCAGCGGATGCAACAGCACGGGCTCAGTACCCGGGAAATAGAGGTTGTACATATGGTTGCGTCGGGCCTGACCAACCCGCAGGTGGCGGAAAAGCTGTTTATCAGCCCGCGCACGGTGCAAAACCATCTGCGCTCAATCTATGCCAAAGTGGGCGTACATAACCGCACCCGCCTGCTGTACAAACTGGCATCCAAAGACACCTGACGCAAAATGAGCCATTTGCGCTATTGTTGGGGCGCGGGTGGTTTCCCGAGAATTAGCCGGAGTCTTTATGATCTGGAGCTAATTCCATGTCCCCTGCCACAAAACCATTTTCTCCCGCTGTTGCCGCAATACTGGCGGCAGTGTGCCTGATACCGGCGGTACCGCCGGTTTTTGCTCAGACCGAACCTGCCGCCGGGACCATTGAAGAGATTGTTGTGACCGCGCGGCGCAGGGAAGAGTCCGTGCAGGAGACACCCATCTCAATCACCGCGCTGTCAGCGGATCAACTGGCCGCGCGGAACCTGACCAACCTTGCTGAGTTAGGCCGCTATGCCCCTAACGTGCAGATGAACACATCGCCGGGCGGCAGCGGCGGCGGCAACAATGCGCAGATCTACATACGCGGCATCGGCCAAACCGATTTTCTGTTCACGACAGATCCCGGCGTCGGCATATACATTGATGGCGTTTTCCACCCCCGTACCCTGGGCGGCGTAATGGATCTGCTGGACCTGGAAAGGGTGGAGATCCTGCGCGGTCCGCAGGGCACGCTGTTCGGCAAAAATACCATCGGCGGCGCCGTCAGCCTGATCTCCGCTAAACCCGCTGAAGAATTTGGCGGCTCGTTTGAAGTCACTCTGGGTGACTTCGACCGCCGCGACGCCCGCCTCTCGGTGGACGTGCCGCTGATCGACGACGTATTGCTGGCCAAGCTGGCCCTGGTGTCCAAACAGCGTGACGGGTATGCCGACCGCGTGGACTTCTTCAGCGGCAGCAACCAGGGGGAACTGGGTGATGAAAACGCGCGCGCCGGGCGCCTGGCGTTGCGCTGGCTGCCCGGTGACGCTACCCGGGTCGACCTGATACTGGACTATACCAAGGAAAACGAAGATTCCTCCCCCACCACCCTGGTGCAGTTTGAATCCATGGGGCTGGCGCCGCTGTGGGACGCGCTTGTGGGCACCCCCGGGGGCCTGACCATGAGTACGGATTTTATCACCCGCGACCCGCTGGATACCTTCGGCACCGGCCCCAACCACAATCTGCTTGAGGCCTGGGGCGCGGCTCTGACCATCGAGCACGACCTGGACAACATGACCTTCAAGTCAGTCACCGCCTACCGGGACATGGATGCAACCTTCGGCCGCGACGGTGACGGCTCTCCCCTGCAATACATACACACCGATCAGGACCAGCTGCAGGATCAGTTCAGTCAGGAGTTTCAGCTAAGCGGTACAGCCATGGATGAGCAGCTTAACTGGCTGGTTGGCGCGTTTTACTTTGATGAATTCGGGCGTGACGAAAACGTCGTACGCCTTGCATCCGGATTGTTCGACGCCCTGGAAGGCCTGCCGGCAGCGGTAATCTGTCTGGGTCCGGGCGGCACCCCGCCCTGTGCCGGCGGCGCAGGCAATCCGGTGAACGCAGGCCTCGATCTGGACTTTAATATATTTAACGAGATCGACATTACCAGCTACGCCGTTTTTGCCCACATCACTCTGGATCTGAACGACCGGTGGAGCATCAATGCCGGCGTACGCTACAGCGATGAAGAAAAGGAATATACCCTTGAACACCTGCGGGACAATTCAGGCGTGCCGATAATTCCATTTACCGTGATTAAAGACGACTGGGGCGCACTCTCGCCAAAAGTGGGCGTTGATTTCCGGCCCAACGAACAGGTTTTGTTGTACGGTTCCGTATCCCGGGGCTTTAAGAGCGGCGGATTTAACGGCAGGCCAACGGTGGCCGCGGAGGTGGAACCCTTTGAGCCGGAATTTGTAACGACCTACGAACTCGGATTCAAATCGGATCTGCTGGAGCGGCGACTGCGTTTGAATGGCGCCATTTTCTTTAATGACTACGAAGACATCCAGATCGGCAGCGTCAGCGCCGACCAGACCGGCAATCTGGTGCTGGTCATCGATAACGCCGCTGAGGCAGAGGTGTGGGGGGCGGAGCTGGAGTTTATTGCCCAACTGAGCCCGGCACTGCGCATCACCGGCGGACTGGGTTACCTGGATGCTGAATACACCGACGTCGGCACCGCCACCGATATAACCAAAAGCTCCGAATTCGTGAAAACCCCGGAATTCACCGCCAACCTGGGCGTGGAATACACCCACCCGCTGGGCAGTCAGGGAGAGTTAAGCTGGCGGGTGGACGGCAGCTTCTCCGCTGAGGTGTTTCAGGATGTGCAGAATACACCCTCCATCGCTGAGGATGACCTTACCCTGGTCAGCGCCCGGGTGGTCTACACGCCCAACAATAACGGTTGGGAGGCTTCGCTGTTTGCCACCAATCTTACCGACGAGGAGCATATTGTGAACGGGCTGCAGGCTTTAACAAGTTTCGGCACCGCTGAGGCCACCTATGGCGCGCCGCGGCAATGGGGCGCGTCGGTTAAAGTCTACTTCTGATGACCCTGCGGATTCCGGCGCAACTCCATGCTACGCAACCCGACCCGGATACGCGCATGCTGTTGGCACGCATGGCTGAAGGCGGTCAACCGCCTTTGTATGAACAAAGGGTTGCGGATGCCCGCCTGGCGTTGAAGGCCATCACCGCGCTGTTCGACCTGCCGCCGCAACCGGTTGCAGCAGTCAGCGATGAAACCGTGCCGGGTGAGGATGGCTACAATATTCCCGTGCGTATCTACCAGCCCGCATCCGGCACGGCGGGCGCACCCCGCGGCGCGCTGGTATTGCTGCACGGCGGCGGCTGGGCGCTGGGTGACCTTGATACCCACGACGCCATGAGCCGGTATGTTTGTGCCGGCGCCCGGCGCGTGGTGGTCAGCGTTGATTACCGGCTGGCGCCCGAACATCCGTTCCCGGCGGCAATTGAAGATGGCATGAGCGTGCTGCGGTGGCTGCCCGGGCAGTCGGCAAAGTACGGCGCCGCGCCCTCCGGCACCGTGGTTATGGGCGATAGCGCGGGCGGCAATCTGGCTGCGGTGCTGTCGCAGATGGCACGCTCCGAACAAGGCATGCAAATCGACCGCCAGATTCTTCTTTATCCCAGCGTCGATATAAATGAAAGCGGGGATTATCCATCACGCACCGCGTTTGGCGGCGGCGAGTTCTTTTTAAGCCTGGCGGACATACGCTGGCTGCGCGGCATGTACCTTCCGCAGGCGGCCGCCCCCCTGGATGCCCGGGTTTCACCTGTACATGCGGAAGACCTGACCGATCTGCCGGATGCGATGATCGTAACCGCGGGTTACGACCCGCTGCGCGACGAGGGGCTGTTGTATGCACGGCGGCTGGCGGACGCCGGCAACCGGGTGCGCCACAGCAACTACCCGGGCACGATTCACGGCTTCTGTTCCTTTGCCGGCGCGTTGGCAGCAGGCCGCCGGGCGCTGGATGAAGTCTGCGGCTGGCTGCAGACCTAAGGGGAAAACGCCAGATAAGCCTCGGTGGTATTCATGAAGTCGCGGAAGCGGCTCCACTTGCCGTTCTGCAATGTAATGACGTGGACAAAGTCCGAAACAATGTCACGCCCGGTGGACCTGGCGGTGAGGCGCAGACGGCCGGTGACCACCACCTTGTCAGCATCGGCAAGGAATTCTTCGGGAACAAATTCGTGAATATCCACCGACGACAGCACCGTCTCAAAAAAGCCCCTTGCCTGGGCCATGCCGGTATAAGTACCGGCGTAGGGGATCACTTCGGGACCGTAAAACTCGATGACAATGTTGTCGTTCACATGTTCAAGAATGCCGGGGATGTCCTGTGCGCCGAACGCGGCAAACAGTTTTTGCGTGGCAGCGATGTTGTCCTGCTGAATGCTCATCTTCACCCCCGGAAGTTCAATTAATCAAAAGTAAGCGTCAACGCGGCAAAACCATGGGTCAGCAAGCTGGCGGTCTGCGGCTCGGGCGGCGCGGCGCCCAGGCGCAGCCGCGGATAGCGCTCTACAACCACTTCAATCATGGCCGCCGCTTCCATCTTGGCCACAGCAAACCCCAGGCACTGGTGCAGACCGGTGCCCATGCTGAGCTGCTGCCGCAGGTTCTTGCGGTTCAGATCAAATCGCTGCGGGTCGGGAAATACCGCCGGGTCGTGATTGGCCGCGGCAAAAAACAACGCCACCCAGTCGCCTTTGCGGATGGTCCTGCCGCCGACCTCCACGTCACGGGTGACCACACGGAACAGCCGCTGGGGCGGTCCGCTGTGGCGCAGCGTCTCGTTGATAAACGGCAGCACAAGGTTGCTGTCTTCGCGCAGCTGGGCCGCCACCGCCGGCATGGTTGCCAGGTTGTACAACAAGTTGGTTAACAGGAACGTGGTGGTTTCAGCGCCGGCAACCACCAGGGTAAGGCAGAACCGGATGACCTCATCAAGGCTCAGCCGTTGCCCGTCCACCGTGGTGCTCAACAGGGTGCCGATCAAACCTTCCGGCGCCGCTTCGCCCGCTTGCAGGCGTTGATGCAAGGCGGCTACTTCCGACGTGAAATACTCAACCAGTTCCTGATTGCTGACGGCACGCTGCTCCGCGGTAAGGTCGGCGGACAGCATAAAAGCGTTAGCCCAATCCCGGCAGCGGGAGGCATCCTTATCAGGCTGCCCCAACAGGCGCATCATAACGCGGGCCGGGATCACAGAGGTCAGCTTGTCGACCACCTCCACATCACCCGCAAAAGCCTGGGTCATTTCCCGGATGCATGCGGATATCCAGGGTTTGAGTTGTTCGATCTGCCGGAAGGCAAAAGGCGGACTGACATACTGGCGCAAGCGGTCATGCTCGGGATTGTCGTGGTTCACCAGCATGAGCGAGGGCGCGCTCGATTGCTCCTGCAGCGGATCCCGGGAGCTGAACGTCTCATGATCGTGAGCTGCCGCCGCAACTTCGTCATATTTCATCAGCACCCATGCCGCCACCGGCTCATCCTGTCCCGGCACCGTGCCTGGAGGATAATCGCGGTAACCAAAAAGCGGCGTGCCGCCGCGCAGCCGGGCATACACCGGGTAGGGGTTGGAGATGGTCTCAGCGCCGGGCAGCGCGGCAACAAGATCTGCAATACCATCGGTAGAATCAGCACTCATACGGTTTCCCATGGGTTGCCATCGCGGCTAGAATTTAATCTGGTGAATAGTTTACACAGAAAACAGTTAACTCTGTCAACTGTTTTTAGATCCGCAACAGACCCGGGAGTAGAGGTTAAGATGCCCAGAAAAGGAAAAGCGGCTGCCGCTGACGTACCGCTTGATGCCGCGCTGCAGTTCCTGGAACTGTACTACCCCATCCACTATCAAGCCGGCATCGGCGTTGAAGATGCGTTGCGCGGCACGGAGCTTTCACGCCATCAAACCGCCATTCTGTGGCTGATCCACTCCCAGGGCAGCGGCGGCAGGCAGATGCGGCGCAAAGATATCGTTGCTGCGTTGAGCAGCTGGTTCGAAATCTCCAACGCGGCTATCACCAAGGCATTGCGCGGTATGTCATCGCCGCCGCTGGCCCTGGTGCGCCAAACTGAAGATCCGAACTCCGGCCGCGAAAAAATTGTCACGTTAACCCAACAGGGAGAAGCGCATATGGCGCAGATGATTGTGCGCGGTACCGCCTACGTGCAGCGAATTGTCGACGGCCTCAGCGACGCGCAGATTGTTAACGGCATCGACTTTTTTGAACGCATCGCGGAGGTGGTGAACGGCTGGCGCAGCGAAGACCAGGGCCGCTGACCCACGCAGCCGTCAACCTATCTCATTAACAAGTTCCACACAGGCGGCCAGCAGATCCAGCCGGTCTTCGCTGGTTTTCGCCGCATCCAGCCTGATGTTCAGCGATGTCACCCCAACATCGCGGTATTTCTGCAGACGTGCTTTCACCATATCGCGGGTGCCGACCGCCTGGAACTCGGTGACCATGGCGTCCGGCACCCGCTGCACCGCTTCTTCGCGTTTACCGCTGACCCAGAGCGCCTGGATGGCTTTGGCGTCATCGACATAACCGGCGCGCTGAAACGCATCGTTGTAGAAATTGGTCTGCGCGGAGCCCATACCCCCCATATTGAAGGCCACTCCGGCCTTGCGGCTGTTGATGAGTTCTTCAACGTTGTCGCCAATGGCCACACTCACCGCGGCACAGATATCCAGGTCCGCAAGGCTGCGGCCGGCGGACTCAGCGCCACGGCGCAGGAAGTCAAAGTGGGCTTCACAATGCTCGGGTGAAAACGACGTGCCCAGCCAGCCCTCCGCCGCCGCCCCGGTAAACTCCAGGGCTTTGGGCGCCAGCGTCGCCAGATAAATGGGTATATCCGCCCGCGGTTGATCGATGCGTATGGCTTTACCTTCACCCCCCGGTTTGGGCAGCACATGTTTCTTACCTTCATACTTCAGTTTTTCACCGGCAAACGCCATGCGGCATATTTCCACCGTTTCTTTCAGACGGGTGAGCGGCGCTGCATAACTGGCCCCGTGCAGACCCTCAACCACCTGCGGTCCGCTGGCCCCCAGCCCCAGGCGGAATCTGCCGTTCGACAAGGTATCCAACGACATTGCCGTCATGGCGGTCATGGCCGGCACCCGGGCGCTGATCTGCATGATGCCGGTACCGATGTGAATGCGTTCGGTCTGTCCGGCCAGGAAAGCCAGAGAGGTAACGGCATCCTGTCCCCAGGCTTCCGCTGACCATACGCCGTCCACCCCAAGCCGTTCAGCCGCCTGCACAAACTCAACCATATTGCTGGTGTTGGCGCGGCCGTAGCCGCCAATACCAATCTGAATCTTCATACCTGTCCCCCGACGGTTTAATCAACCAGAACGGTTGCATGATAGAACTTATTGGTGGCATCATGCAACCTTTCATTCCGGGATCCGGCTGATGAAGTACAAAAGTCTCGCACATATGAACTGTGCCCTGGCACAGGCGCTGGAAGTGGTGGGGGAACGCTGGACGCTGATGATACTGCGCGATGCCTTCTTCGGCGCCCGGCGCTTCAGCCAGTTTCAGAAACACCTGGGCATTTCGAAGAACATTCTCAGCACCCGCCTTAACCGGCTGGTGGAGGACGGCATCATGACCCGGCACCCTGCGCCGGACGGCGCACATCAGGAATACCTGCTGACCGAACGCGGCATGGATCTGCAGCCGGTGATGCTGGCATTAATGCACTGGGGCGAAAAACACAAACCCAACCCCAACGGCAGCCGGCTGATTTTTGTGGAACGGGAGAGCGGCGAACCGATCCAGCCTGTCAGCGCCATGAGCCGGGACGGGCGGAGGCTTTCAGGCCGGCAGATCAAAGCCACCGCCGGGCCCGGCCTGGATGAAACTTCGCGGCGTCAGCTTGAACGGCGTCATCCGGTTGCGCGGTGAATGGACCGGTTTAAGAAATTTCCGCGCTGAGCTATCTTGCAAGCAACCGTCATGGACTCACCCGCTGCTGACATTTTATTACGCCCGGCCACCGCTGCGGATCAGCTCAGCATCTACAACCTGGTGCTGCGGCACCGGCTGAATCCGGTAGATCTGGATTGGCGGCGTTTTACCGTGGCGCAGGACACCACCGGCCGCTTGATCGGTTGCGGCCAGATACGCCGGCACGGCGAGGTTGATGAGTTGGCCTCCCTGGTGGTGGCGCCGGACCAGCAGGGCCGCGGCGTGTCGCGCCTGCTGATGCAGGCATTGCTGGCACAAGGCAGGCGCCCGCTATGGCTGGTATGTGAGTCCCATCTGCGGGCGTTGTACCAACGCTACGGCTTTACCGAGGCGCGCAAGCCCGAGGCGCTGCCCCTGTACTTCCGCGCCGGCTACTGGCCCCTGCGTTTGACGGTTGGGCCGCTGCTGGCTGTGCAAGGCCGCTACGTTGCTTATATGGTCCTGCAGGACGCAGCTGCCGTCAGACAGGCACAAGGAGAATGACATGAACAAAGACGTAGCACTGATCGTAGGTGTTGGGGAGTCCACCGGCCAGGCCGTGAGCCGCGCCTGGGCGGACCGTTACACCCTGGTGCTGGTCGCCCGGTCACCCGGCTTGATCAACACCC
>JANQOA010000110.1 GCA_028279305.1 Pseudomonadales bacterium | reverse complement strand
GGCCAACCCGCGGGCGCGCAGCGCAAAACTGCGGGTGCTGGAAAAAACCGCGCTGGCGCAGGCGGACTGATGGCGGCAAGAGCAAAAAAGCGTGCCAATACGCCCACTCTGGCGCTGCCGCAAATGCCGCTGCAGAAGCTGTTGCTGTGGCTGGGGCTGTTCAGTGTCCTGCTGGCGGTCATAGTCGCCACCGGTTTACGCGTGGTGCACAGCGCTGACAGCATGCGTGTGGTCTATCAGCAGTTGGGTGCCACCCAGCAACAGCAGGATGAATTGCTGGCGGAGTACAGCCGCCTGCTGCTGGAGCGCGCCGCGCTGTCCAGTTTGCAGAATATTGAGCAGGTGGCGGAAAGTGAGCTGAACATGGAGTTCCCCGAGCAGGTAGGGCAGGTGCTGCGGTGAGCGCCTGGCGCCATTATTCCGTGGTTGGCCTGTTCAGCCTGGCGGTGCTCGCCTTGTGCGGCAGGGTTGCGTACCTGAGCGTCACCGAAAGGGTGTTCCTGCAGCAACAGGGTGACATGCGCTCGGTGCGGGCGGAAACCATTCCGGCCATGCGCGGCGTCATCTACGACCGCCAGGGTGAGCCGCTGGCGGTCAGCACTCCGGTGTTTGCGGTCTGGACGGATCCGAGTAAAGCCAATTTTACCGCCGCGCAGTTGAAAAAGATTGCCCGCCACCTGCAACTGCCGGCAGCGGAAATCCAGCAGCGGCTGGCGCAGCAGGGCAATCGTGAATTTGTCTATCTGAAACGCCGCGCTTCCTGGCGCATGGCGCAGCAACTGAAAGCGCTGGAACTCGACCATATTTATCTGCAGCCGGAATACCGGCGCTACTACCCGGCCGCGGAAACCACCGCCCATCTGGTGGGGGTGACCAATATCGACGACCAGGGGATTGAAGGTTCGGAGAAAGCGTTTGAGCGCTCTTTGCACGGCGCCCACGGCGGCAAAATGGTGTTAAAGGACCGCCGCGGCAATACCATCCGCGATCTCGACTATCTGGGTGCGCCGGTGTACGGCCAGGACCTGACTTTGAGTATCGACCTGCGGCTGCAGTTTATCGCCTACCGCGAACTCAAGTCGGCGGTCAGCAGCCACGCCGCCAAATCCGGCTCGCTGGTTATGCTGGACGCCCGCAGCGGCGAGGTCCTGGCGCTGGTCAATCAGCCCTCCTACAACCCCAACGACGTGCGGCGGCATATGAGCGGGATGCGTAACCGCGCCGTGACCGACATCTACGAACCCGGTTCAACCATCAAACCGTTTACCGCACTGGCGGCGCTGGAATCCGGCCATTACCGTGCCGGTACGCGCATAGATACCGCCCCCGGATACTTTACGGTGGGGCGCAAACTGATTCAGGACCCCATTAACCGTAAGACCATCACCCTGGCCCAGGCTATTCAGAAATCCAGTCAGGTGGCCATTGCCAAGGTGGCCCTGCAGCTGGAAGACCGGGCGGTGTTCAGCGTCCTGCAGCGCGCCGGCGTGGGCGAGTACGTGGGTACCGGTCTGCCCGGGGAAACCTCCGGCTATTTCGACGATACCCAGTTGCGCTACCCGGTCGTGCGCACCAGTTTGTCCTACGGGTACGGCCTGTCGATGTCACCGCTGCAGCTTGCCCAGGCATATCTGTCTTTAGCCTCCAAAGGCCGCCGCTTGCCGGTGACCCTGCAGA
>JANQOA010000108.1 GCA_028279305.1 Pseudomonadales bacterium | reverse complement strand
GCAGCACAATTTTAGCGGTAGCGCGAATTAAGGCGGCGCGCGGATTATCCTGCTGCAGACGCTCCGCCCGGGCCAGACGCCGCAGACCGCGCCAGCCGTTGTGGGCAAAACGCCAGCGGTTGATGAGCAGATATTGCCCGTCCATCATGGCGCCCAACAGCAACATCTCCACATCATCCGGATGCCCGCGCAGATGCTGGTGAACTTCCCCCAGGCCACGGCGCAGCACCGCAGCGGCGCGGCGGCGGTCGTCAGCCGGAATGTATATGGCAGCCAGACGGAAATCCCGCAGGGCCCGCCAGCGGGGCTGTTGCAGCTGCAGGTCTTGCAGCTCCGCCGCACGGTTGGCGGCGAAAGCCAGTTCCACCTGCAGGCACTCTTCGGCAACCGGGCTGCCGGGCAGCAGACTCAGCCATAACACCGCCAGCGGCAGGTTCACCCCTGGTGTGCCGGGCAGGTGCGTGGATCCACCCTTACCTCCCGCCTATTCGGATGCAGGGCGGTTGAGGGCCCAGTCATAGTCGTACTTCACGCCGCCCTGGTAGTTTTTGAGTTGCTCCGGCTTGCGGTAGTGGCGGCTGAGGTAGGTGAGCAGTTCCTGTTCGCTGCCGGCAAAGTCACTCTGGTACCAGTCGAATATACTCGACACCACAAGTTTGCCGCGTTTGTTAAACCCGACGCCGCGGGGGTGGTTGATATAAGCTGTTTCCGCGCTGCTCAGCAGTGCTTCAGCGTTGTCGCCGCGGTAAGCCTCGGCGTTCAGATTGGGACAGCCGATGCTGGCGCAGTTGACGGCAAAATGGATGCGGTGGTCATTCCAGATCGGACGCAGAATCCGGTGTTCGATATCGTTAAGGGTCAGTTGTTCCGCCGCCACGGTGATCACCTTGTCGTCCCAGGGGCCGATGGCAAACAGTTTTTCGCCCATGCGCAGGATGGAACCTTTTTTCGGGTAGCGCAGTACAACCTCCACGGTCAGCGCGTTGTACATATTGATCCAGTAGGCCAGTTGTTCATTCTTGTTCAGGGTGCGCGGGTCGATGGCAGCCAGGGTTTGCAGGTAAGCGTTTAACTTTTCCCGGTCAGCGGCGCTCACCGCCGCGTAGTCGACCCGGTTGACGCCGTCAGCGGACGCCTGCAGATAGGCAGACAGAAACGCCTGCCAGGCGGAGTGGTCCATTACCCGGGTGCTGGACGCATCATGCCGGTCCCACAGCGGCCACAGCTCAGCCGCCGGGGCTGCGTTGGCCGGGCTGTTAGCAGCCAACAGGATAATTACAATGCCGGTATAACGGCTGAAATTCTTACGCACGTTTATGCCTCATGTGAATCGCAATGCAAGCCTAAGAACTTCGGAAGCGCAAAAAGTTCGCCGCCGCGGCGGCAAGGCGGGTGCGGGGCGGATTTGCCGAAAAAATTTTGCCCCGGGTTGAACTAGCCGGGACGGTTTGTGGTCTATGCAATCACATCCGCGTTGATGGGGCTGGTATGGGGCCGACGAACCAAGAGCTGTTACACCAGGAGCGTTTAAAGCGGGAGCGTTCCAGCAAAGTGGGTTTGAACCGGGAGTGTTTAAAACAAGAGCCCTTGAGTGTGGTGATTCCAGTGTTGAACGAGGTTGAGGCGCTGCCGGCTAACCTGCGCGCGCTGTTGATGGACCCCTGTGTGGACGAAATTGTTGTCGTCGACGGCGGCAGCAGCGACGGCAGCCAGGCGCTGGTGGACCGGTTCCCCCAGGTGACGCTGCTGCACAGTGCGCCCGGCCGCGGCACGCAGATGAACGCCGGCGCACGTCATGTCTGCCGGCAGGGCGGCGAGGGCTGGCTGCTGTTTCACCATGCGGATTCGCTGCTGCCTGCCGGTGCCGGCGGGCTTATCCGCAGCCTGGAGCCCGGCGCCCGGTGGGGTGGGTTTCGGCACCGCTTTAACCCGTCCAACTGGAAGCTGCGCCTGATTTCCGCCTTACATAACTACCGTTGGCGCTGCTCAGGGGTTGTCTACGGCGACCAGTCGATGTTTGTGCGGCGTGACTTTTTCTGGCAATTGGGCGGTTTTGAGGAAGCCTGCCTTGAGGATCTGACTTTCTCCGACCGGGCTCTGCGCCATAGTCCATCCGTGCTGCTGCCCCTGGCGGTAGAAACCGATGCGCGCAAATTCCTGCAGATGGGTGAATTGCGCGCATTGTGGCATGTGGTTTCGATTATCCGCCGTTACGAAAAATCCCGCACCATAGGTAACAAGCTGTTTTTTGAACAGTACCGCTGAAGACTTAACTTTCCGGCACCGGCCGCGCCCGCTGGTTGTACAGCAAAGCCCGCAGTGCAGCCCGCTCTTCGTCATTCAGCTTGGAATAGTCGTTCTGCATATCGCTGCCCACCGCCATGCCGCGCTGTACCGCCGGCCGTGCGCCCAATTCCTCAAACCAGCGCTTGAAGTGGGTGAATTCGGTGATGTCCTGTCCCTGGCCTTCCCAGTTGATTGTCCAGGGGTAGCAGATCATGTCAGCAATGCTGTATTCGTCGCCGGCCAGATAGGGAGACTCGTATAAGCGGTTGTTGAGCACACCGTAGATCCGGTTGACCTCGTCGGTAAAGCGCCTGACCGCGTAAGACTGGTCACCTTCACTGTCGCCGAGACGGCGGAAGTGCCCGCACTCACCGGTTTTGGGGCCCTGGTTGGCCATCTGCCACTGCACCCACTGATTAACGCTGTAGCGTCCGCGCACGTCCTGGGGGTAGAACTGTTCAGCTTTTTCCGCGATGTACATCATCATCGCCCCGGACTCGAAAATGCTGATGGGTTCGCCGCCGTCCGCGGGCGCGTGGTCCACCATGGCGGGCATGCGGTTGTTCGGGCAGATGCTTAAGAATTTGTCCGTAAACTGGTCGCCGCGGCCGATGTTGCAGGGAACAACGTTGTAGGGCAGGCCACATTCTTCAAGCAGAATGGTGACTTTTTTTCCGTTGGGCGTAGGCCAGTAGTGCAGGTCGATCATGTCAGCAGCCTCTTAACTTGGAATTCGGAATGGACAATGTAGCAGATGCCGGCGCCATTCTGGCCAGTACAGGTCTGCGAACCGCGCCCCTCAGCGGTTGATACGTTTCTGGATTTCGCTCAGCCGCGACCACTGCTGCAGTGCGGCCGGCAGTTCAACACCGGCGCCGACAAGTTCCCACGAGTAGCTGATGATGGCAAAGATAGTACCCACGGTAACGGCGGGCAGCAGGCTGGCGGACCACAGGTTGGCGAGAATGAGGGCAAACATGAGCAGATAAACCAGTCCGTACATGATCGCATCCGCATCCGAAAGTTTGACTTCACTTTCGCGGCGCCGCAGAAAAAGGTTTGCGATGACGCTGGAATTGCCGGACTGCAGCACCCGCACCTGCTCTTCAGCGATGGCGTTCAGTCCTGCGTTCAGGTTGAAAAAACGCAGGTGAAACAGCGTGTACACCAGCATCATGGCGGTCACCGCAAGCACGCCGGCCAGGCCCAGGGCAAAGCCGAAACCAAAGAGAATAATCAGGCTGACGGCAACCTGGATGATGCTGCTGATGACCTGGGGGGTCTGCTCTTCAAGGAAATCAACCAGTTCCCGCCCCATGCCCACCTGAGCGCTCAGGGTGGAAACGGATTTGTGCCCGGCGCGTTCCACCAGCGCCATCGATAGATGGATGCGCATGGTGCCGTAAGCTCTGGTGTCGTAAGCCCGCCGGCTTACGCCAACCGCTACCAGTGCCGCCAGCAGCAGTGATACATCCAGCAGCGCCGTCATATCCGGCTGCTGCAGCAGCGCATCGATGGTATAGCCCAGCAGCAGGGGCACCAACGCCAGCAGCGCAACTTCCACGGCCAGCATTAACCAGGTGATGAGGACCCGGGTGCCGTAACGGCGCAGCAGACTGACCAGGGTAAGGGGGGCTGAACCGAGCATAGTCTATCCAAAAAGATACAAATATGTCATTTATTATACATAAATGTCAAATCAGAACTGTCCTGTCGATGTGTCGATCTAATGGCGCATGGTTCGTCATGGCGTGTGGCGCCATTCCGATTAGAATCGGTTGCCGGGTAATGCCCCTCTCTTGCAGGCGGGTCTTACATGCGGGTCTTACATGCGGGGAGGAGATACATGTTGAAGAGCTTGAATAAAAAGTTAGCAAAGACGGGGTTGCTGTTGCTGGCTGCAATTGCCGTCTGCATGCCGGCGTTCAGTTCAGCGGCAGCGCCGGCAGAGTTGCCCCCGGCGGTACTCGGCGGCGCCGGACCGTTAACCGGCAGTGCGGTCAACTATTACTCGGCGGACCTGGACAGCGAGGGTTATCTTGCCTTGCCGGAGGGCGCGGGGCCGTTTCCCGCGGTAATTCTGATACACGAGTGGAATGGTCTGGTGCAGCGGGTCAAGGAGGTGGCCGACGCGTTTGCAGCGGAGGGTTACGTGGCGCTGGCCGCGGACCTGTACAGCGGCCGCACGGGCAGCAATCGGGAGGAAAATATGGCCCTGGTGCGGGAAACCCTCAGCCGCCCCCAGGACCTGATCGACAATCTCAACGCAGCGGTGGCCTATCTGCGCGACCGGCCGGACACCACCGGTAAGGTGGCCAGCATCGGCTGGTGTTACGGCGGCGGCGTCGCGCTCAGTTTTGCCCTGGGCGGCGACCATCACGACGGCACGGCAATTTTTTACGGCCGGCTGCTGGACGACCCGCAGCGCATGCAGCATATCAATCATGAGATTTACGGCACCTTTGTGCGGGACGACCCGGGGATACCGCTGGCTGACGTTGAGCGTTTTGTTGCGGCCCTGCGCACCGCGGGGATTGCCAATGATGTTCACGTCTACGACCATGTCAGGCACGGATTCTGGCTGCACGTGGACCGCGATGCGCAGACCAATACCGGTCCAGCGGCTGATGCGTGGCGGCGCCTGAAAGCCTACTTAAACCGCACGTTGGCGCCCTGAGCGGCACCCGGGTGCTTGTTTTACTGCGCGGCCGGTGCTGCCTGATCCGCGCAGCCGGGGATGCCGAGCATGAAGTCGGGACAATCCGGCAGACGCACGTAATTTCCCAGTTCACCCTGCAGGTAAAGCTGGTTGCCCCTGTGCACAAATGCCACCGTGGCGACCGGATCGTTCTGGCGGCGGTACAGGTTGGCTGATACCGGCAGCAGATGGGTGCTGCCCTGGCGGCGTTGCACGCTCAGGTGGCTGGCGTGAGCCTGCACCTGAATGGTCTTGCGGCTGCCGGCGCGCCAGGCTTCCACGCCAAAACGGCTGCCGGTGGGGTAGTAGGTGCCGCCCAACAGACTTAGATGCTGTGCCGGAACCCGGGTGGCCGGCGGCGCCGGAGGCCGCGGCAATCCCTTACTCAGTTCAGCTTCCAGCAGCTTCTCCAGTTGCCGCAGGGCACCCGGGTTATCGGTGTTGATGTTGGCCACATAACCCCGGGGTTGGCCCTGGATAAATGCCAGGCGGCTGCGGTAGCCGTCCGCGTCACCGCCGTGAGTGTGCCATACCAGGCCGTTGCGCACCCGGGTATAAAGACCGGCGCCATAACCGAAGGAAAGGCCGCGCTGGCTGGCCAGGGTGGTGGTGGCATTGTACAGCGCGCGGCGCGTTTGCGGCGCCCGGGTACCGCGCATCAGGTGCTGCTGCAGGGCCGCCAGTTCCACCGTGCTTGCGTTTAAAGCCCCATAGGCCGGAAAGGTCATATGCCAATAGGGAATGGGCGTACTGCCGTCCGCCCTGAATCCGCCGGGCAGCTCCGGATCCGGCTCAAAACCGGCCCGGTGCATGCCCAGCGGAGCCAGTATCAGTTCCCTGCTGGATGCAGCGTAAGATTTGCCGCTGACGGTTTCTATCAGCAGCTGGGAAAGGCCCGGAGTCAGATTGGAATACACATGCTGCAAGCCGGGCGGCCAGCGGGTGACCCGGTGTTGGGGATTCAAAGCCAGTGCCTGCGCCAGGCTGACGGGTTCAGCATGATTGAACTCCAAGCCGGACAGGTCAGGGAAGCCGGCGGTCAGTTCCAGCAGTTGGCGGATGCGCACGGGTGAACTCTGCCGCCATGGGTTCTGCCAGTAGCCGGGGTCGACGTATTCGTACAACGGATCATTCAAGTTGATAAGCTGGCGTTCAGCCAGCGCCAGCACGGTCAGGGCGGTGACTGATTTAGTGATTGATCCCCAGCGCAAAGGTGTGTCCGGCTGCGCGCCGAGAACGTGGAAGGTTTGCGCGCCGTCGCGGTACAGGGCGACCGCCAGCACGGGAATGTTGTGCTGCCGGCGCAAATCCCTGAGCTGCCCGGCCAGCTCCGGCGGCAGTTCGGGTTCAGACTCCGCTGCCTCAAGGGGTTGATTTTGCGCGGCGGTTGCCGGGGCGTCGCCGGGCTGCGGGGGAGCCTGGCCGAAAACAGCCGCGGCGGAGGCGGCCAGAGCCAACATGATGATCCTTTGCAGCATTGGTCTCATCCGCGGCAGTGTAGCAGATCACCC
>JANQOA010000101.1 GCA_028279305.1 Pseudomonadales bacterium | reverse complement strand
GCCGCATCCGCAAGGCGATTAAGAGGGCGGCAGCCGGCGGCGTGCAGACTTTCGACCCGGCGCTGCAGGGGCAGCAGGGGGTGCAGCATGGGTAAGTGGACCAGAAGAGCCCTGATTACCACCGGCGTGGTGGCCGGCGGCGGCCTGGCGGTGGGTGTATTTCTACGCCCGGGGCACCGCGCGCCGCAGTTGGCGGAGCTGGTGGCCGGTGAAGACGAGCAGTTGATTAACGTGTGGGTTAAGGTCGGCGCGGACAACCGCATTACCGCCGTAGTGCCGCACAGTGAAATGGGCCAGGGCGCGCAAACGGCGCTGGCGCAGATGCTGGCGGATGAGATGGGCGCCGGCTGGAACGATGTGAGTTTTGTTGAAGCGCCTGCGGAAGATGCTTATGCCAACTGGGCCATGGGCAAAGGTTACATTCTCGGCGACAGCAAAATCCCTGAAGCGTTGGTGCCCACGGTGGACGGTTTATTCTTGCAGGTGGGTAAAGCCATGCGCCTGCAGATCACGGGCGGCAGCGCCAGCGTGCGCACCACCGGTGTCTACGGCATGCGGGTGGCCGGTGCGGCGGCGCGGGAAACGCTGACCCAGGCGGCGGCGGACGCCTGGGGGGTGCCGGCCGCGGAAATTGTCGCGGAAAACTCGGAGCTGGTGCATGCAGCGGGCAAACACCGCGCGAAGTTTGCCGAGTTTGCGGAAGCGGCGGCAGCCATATCGCCGTCGCGCTCACCCAAACTGAAAAACCCCGCTGACTTCAAGATCATGGGTACCAGCGTGCCGCGCCATGACATTCCCGCCAAGGTGGACGGCACCGCCCCGTTTGCCATCGACGCTCAGGTTGACGGCATGAAGTACGCGGCCATTCTGGCGGCACCGGTATTCGGCGCGGAAGTTGCGCAGTTGAACAGCGCCGGCGCGGAAACGCAGAAAGGTGTGCACCAGGTAGTGAATCTCGGGGATGCGGTAGCGGTGGTGGCGGACGGCTACTGGGTGGCCAGCCAGGCACTGCGCCAGGTGGAGGTTGAATGGACCAATACCGGCAGCGAAGCGGTCAACAGCGAAGCGCTGTACCGGCAGTTTGACCGCGATCTGCAGGCCGCGCGGCAGTCCGGAGACAGTGATGACGATGTGCGGGTAGGAGATGTAGGGGCTGCGTTTGCCGGAGCCGGAGAACAGGGCGGGCAGGTGGTTGAAGCCACTTACCGGGTGCCGTTCCTGGCCCACGCCTGCATGGAGCCGATGAATGCCACCGCCCGCGTCGCGGACGGCCGCTGTGAAGTGTGGGTGGGTACGCAGAATCCTCTGGGCTTCCGACATGAAGTGGCGGAGGCGCTGGAACTGGATACCTCAGCGGTCACCTTGCACCAGCATATGATGGGTGGCGGCTTTGGCCGCCGCGCCAATGCGGATGTGGTGATCCAGGCGGCGCGCATTGCCCGGCAGGCCGGTGTGCCTGTGAAACTGATCTGGTCCCGGGAAGAAGACGTGCGTCACGACCACTATCGGCCGGCGGTGGCGTCACATTTCCGCGCGGCGGTATCTGCTGACGGCAAAGTCACCGCCTGGGATAATCTGTATCACGAAAAACACGAACCGGCGGAAGCACCCAAGATCCCCTATGCGGTGGCCAGCCAGCATATTCACTATACCGACAGCCCAACCCATGTTCCGTTCGGCCCCTGGCGCAGTGTTGATCACTCCCAGCATGGTTTCTTTACCGAAGCTTTTTTTGACGAAGTAGCGGAAGCTGCGGGCAAAGATCCCTATGAACTGCGCCGCGCGTTGCTGGCAGACAAGCCGCGCCATCTCAAGGTGCTGGATACCGCGGCGGAAAAGGCCGGCTGGGGACAACCGCTGGGTGAGGGCCGCGGCCGCGGCATTTCCCTGCAGGAGTCTTTTGGCTCGCTGGTGGCCCAGGTGGTGGATGTTACCGTGGCCAACGGCAGGGTTAAGGTCGACCGGGTGGTCTGCGCAGTGGATGCGGGTTTTGCGGTATCTCCCGACGGTTTAACCGCGCAAATGGAATCCGGCATCATTTATGGTCTCAGCGCTGCCCTATATGGTGACGTGCAGATCAAGGACGGTGCCGTGGTGCAGGGCAATTTCCACGACTATCCGGTGGTGCGCATGAACGAAGCGCCGCTGATCGAGACGCACATTATCAACAGCGGTGAGGCCTGGGGAGGCGCCGGCGAACCGGGCACGCCGGGTATCGCCCCTGCGCTGGCTAACGCTGTGTATCAGGCGACGGGGACCCGGGTGCGGCAGTTACCGTTGTCGAACTACGACTTCAGCTACAAGATTGAAGAACCGGAGGAAGTGATCTAGGCACTGCCTCAGATCTGCTCCACCGCGGAGAAGTCCACGTTGCTGCCGGTTGTGGAACTCAGGGAGCTGGCCCTGGGGCGCTGGCCCCAGGACAACACCTCCCTGAGTTC
>JANQOA010000084.1 GCA_028279305.1 Pseudomonadales bacterium | reverse complement strand
CCTATGCCTTTGTCAGCCGCGCGGATCTGTTTGTCATGTCCTCCCGCGGAGAAGGTTTACCCAACGCCCTGCTGGAGGCGGTGGCGCTGAAAACACCGGCCGTGTCCACCGACTGCCTGGCCGGACCCAGGGAAGTACTGGATAACGGCCGTCTGGGCGCACTGGTGGGCGTAGGTGACGAGCAGGGGCTGGCTGACGCTATCCTGAGTGTGGTCCGCGACGGCCACGGCATTGTCGCCAACGACGAGGATTTGCTGCCCTACACCATCGAGGCGTGCACTGAAAGCTATCTGAACCTGTTTGACGAGTGCCTCAGCAAACGCCGGGGGGCATCCACGGGCCGGGTGTCCGCGGACGCTTAGGCCAACTTGCCGCCGTCGATAATGGCGGCCGTACCGGTAATGAAACCCGCTTCATCCGAGGCCAGGAAAGCCACCAGATCCGCAACGTCCCCGGGTGTGCCCAGCCTGCCCAGCGGCTGCTGGTCCCTGAAGGTCTGGTAAGTGGCTTCCGGATCGTCGGTCATGTCGATACGGGCCCGGAGCGAGGGGGTGTCCACCACCGTGGGGCAGACCGCGTTGCAGCGGATGCCGTACCTGGCGTAATCCGCCGCCACCGATTTGGTCAGGCCGATCACGGCCCCCTTGGTTGCGCCGTAGGCGCAGCGCATGGCTTTACTGCGCAGGCTGGAAACGGCGGAACCCATATTGATGATGGTGCCGCCGCCCGCTTCGATCATACCCGGCAGAAACCGTTTAATGGACAGATACATGGAGGTGACATTGGTCCTGAACGAGAAATCCCAGGTGTCCAGGTCGCAGTCCAACAGCGAGCCGTGATGCACAAACCCCACACAGTTAAACAGTACATCGGGGCTACGGCCGATGGCTTCCGCCAGGTCGTTGATAGAGTCGGGGCAGGTGACGTCGAGTAATTTGGTGTTGATACCGGGGAGTTCTTCCGCGAGTTCCGACAATTTAGCAGCGTCCATGTCAACGGCCCAAACGTCCGCGCCTTCAGAGACAAATTTCTTGACCGTTGCGTTGCCAATTCCCTGGCCGGCCGCGGTGATGACAGAAACCTTGCCGTCGAGTCTCACGGGCATCTCATAACTCCTTTTATGTATGGACGATCTCGATAGCGAATTGTCCGCCCTTCACCACTCCGTTTTCGTTGAACGAGTTCTCAGTCTCGCCAGGGCTGTCCGGGGTTATACCGCTTTGCCGGCCGCGGATGCACGCTTCAGCAAGCCGTCGTACAACAACTGGTATTCATCCACCACCGCGCGGATCGTGTAACGGTCCACCACCCGCTGCCGGCACTGGCCGGCGTGTTGCGCCCGTTGTTCAGCGTCCAGCGCCAGGTGTGCAACCACCCCCGCCGCCAGGGCCCGGTCGTCACCCGGCTGGGTTACCGTGCCCAGTTCAGCCACCACATGCCGGGAGTCGCCAATGTCCGTCACCACACACTTGAGGCCGCAGGCCATGCCTTCAATCACCACATTGGGAAACCCCTCCACCGCGGACGAGGTGACCATCAGCACATCCAGGCTGTTCATGATGCGGGGAATATCCCGGCGTTCACCCAGACGGTGCAGGCACGGCTGCAGAGCGTGGTGCCGGGACAGGTCCGCCAGCACCTCGCTGCTGTCGGTATCCGCGCCCGCCAGCAGGAAATGGCAGTCGGGCAGCGCCTGCCTGATGCGGGCGGCAGCCCTGATAAACGTCGGGTGGTCCTTGATCGGATGATAACGCGCCACCAGGCCTACCAGCGGCGCGCCGGCCGGGATGTTGAGCTCGTTGCGCAGCGCCTGTTTCTCTTCAGCGTCGGGCTGAAACAGAGAGATGTCGACCCCGTTAGGGATGATCACCCGCCGCTCCCCGCTGAAACCGTAATTTTCGTGCTGCTGCGCGGATACCGCGGAGTTGTAGACCATGGCCGCCGCACCCGCGGAGAGCAGCTTGTTGAGCCATACCACCACCCGCGAGCCGGGTTTTTCGTCCGCCAGGGCCAGGGTCTGACGAATATTCCAGGCTGCCGGCACCGGTCCGGGCAAGCGCCGGCGCAGCATCGACGCCGCCAGGTTGCCGTGGTACATCCAGCCTTGCAGCAGATGCGGATCAAATTGCCGGGCCTGGTGCAGCAGCCGTTTCAGCCCCTCCACGGTGGGACGCCCGGGCGGCATATCCAGACAGTGCACTTCAACGTCGGCTTGCTGCAGCAGGGGGACCATGGGGCCGGGATCCCGCAGCGAAATCACAACATTGTGAAAGCGCGGGTCCATGCCGGTGACCAGCTTGCGCAGCATGTTCTCCGCCCCGCCGGTATACAACCCGGTGATGATGTGGAGGATTCGCGTCCGTTCCATGGTTGTCACGCTGATGTTCCAGGCTCCGTTTGCACGCAAAAGGTTCGATGCGGATGTGATCATCGAAACTAAGCATTTTACTTGAACACAGATGATATTTCGCGAAGCCTGCGCCTCTGACACATAATCCCCCCATGGACCCGCAAACCTTCTACCTGATGGCCGCAGACCTGATTCTGTTTATCCACGTGCTGTTTGTCGCCTTTGTGATCTTCGGCCTGTTGTTCATTGTGGTGGGCAAGCTGCGGGGTTGGCGTTCACCCCACAACCCCTGGTTCCGCACCGCCCACCTGGCGGCCATTGCATTTGTGGTGCTGGAAGCCTGGCTGGGGGTGGTGTGCCCGCTGACCACCTGGGAAATGGCGCTGCGCGCCAAAGCCGGGGACGCTGTGTACGCGGGTTCGTTTATCGCCCACTGGCTGGAAGCCCTGCTGTACTACACGGCGCCGAACTGGGTATTTGTTGTGTGTTATACGCTGTTTGGCACCTTGGTGGTGTGGAGTTGGTTCTGGGTGCGCCCGCGGCCGTTCCGGCGGTAACCCGGGGCACCTGCCGGCGTTGTTGTAACCGCCGGGCGCTGAGCGACGGGCCGGACAGCGGTTGTGCGGCGGACTGCTGCACCAGGCAAACAAAATGTCACAGCCTGCCGCGGCATTCGTCATATATTTAACCCAGCCACACTTAACAAACATGCTGAGCACAAAAGACACACGTATTTTTGAAGATGCCCGGCCGCGGCTGCTGGGGTTGGCCTACCGCGTCCTGGGCTCCCTGGCTGACGCAGAAGATGCCGTGCAGGACACCTTTGTGAAATGGGCGCAAACAGACCGCGCGGCGATCAACAACCCCGCCTCTTACCTGACCACTCTGTGCACGCGGCGGTGTATCGACCTGCTGCGTTCAGCCAACCGCTCGCGGGTGGATTATGTGGGCGCATGGCTGCCTGAACCGATCCAGAAAACCATGCACGACGACGCTGAAGATAATCCGGCTCTGGAGAACTCGCTTAAAACCGCGTTTCTGCTCATGCTGCAGCGTTTGAGCCCCAAGGAACGCGCCGCCTACCTGCTGCACGAAGTCTTCGACACGCCATACGGCGACGTGGCCGCCATGCTGCAGATCCGCGAGCCCGCCTGCCGCAAGCTGGTCTCCCGGGCAAAAAGTAATCTGGGCAAGGACCACAGCCGCTACCGTACCCCGGCGCGGCAGCAGGGAGAGCTGCTGCACGCCTTCGAAGAGGCGGTGACCAGCGGCGACATGACACCTCTGGCCGGCTTGCTGAGTGCTGACGTGCGCCTGACCGCGGACGGCGGCGGCAAGGTACCCACATTGCTGGCGGAGCTTCACGGCGTGGCGGAAGTCACCGCTTTCCTCAGCAACAGTCTGCACGGCTACTGGCACGGTCACGTATGGGACAAGGTCGACATCAACGGGCAACGCGGTGCGGTGATCCGTGATGCGGGAAAAACCACCGCGTCCCTTTCGTTTGCCTACGACGAGCAGGGCAAGGTGACCCATATCTACATCGTACGCAATCCGCAGAAGCTGGCAAGCCTGGGAGCGGTGGAGATTCACTAGGCTCCGGGCCGCGGATGCGGACGGTACTTATACCGGTTTGTGTTGATGTCCGGCATGTTGGGCCTCTATCCAGGTTTTGAGAAAAAGTCGAGGAGGCGCCGTGACTGAAACCCACCCTAACGTTGCCCTGCTATCGAGGCTGGACACAACAGACTTCACCGCAAATCCGGACCTGTTTGCTGAAGACGTCGTGTTCCGCTACTACAACCCGCTGTTGCCGGAATTCCAGGGCGACTATGTGGGTATGGACGGGCTGAGAACCTTTTTCGGCAAACTGGCGGAACTGACCACCGGCACTTTTGAAGTGAATCCCCAATCCATCACGCCGGTGGGTGACGAACTGCTGGTGGTGCACACAATCAACAAAATGACGCTGCCAGGCGGACCGATGGAAACCAACGTGGTGGTAGTGTGGCGGATTGTTGAGGGGCGGATTACTGAGGTATGGGATATTCCCTCGGTGTACGGGGGCGCAAACCAGTGTTGACAGCGTCTACATTGACAGGCATTATACGCCCGCTAATGTAGATGATGTCTACATTATTCGGCACTCACCCTTTGGTAACTGCCGTTTGTTAAGAGGAGGATCCATGGCGCTCATCAAACTACTGCTCACCCCCACCGCTTTTGCGCTGGGATTTTTAACCCCGCTGATTGCGCAGACGTTGACCGCGCTGGAGATCAGCGTGGCCGGCGTGCCGAACCTTGTCACCGGCCTGGTGCTGGCACTGGCACTCGGCATCACCGCTCAAATCAGGGGGGGCTGGTTGTGGCACTCAACGAAAGCGTAATCGATTACAACAACGCCACCGACGCGGAGCTGGACATCCTGGAGCGCAAGCTGGCGGCGCCTTATCTGCGCATCTTTCCCTGGGGCATCATCGTCTGGGGGTTCACCAACACACTGGTGTGGCTGGCCCTGTGGCCGCTGGTGTTCAGCGGGGTGCTGCCGCTGTGGGCGGCGTTCCCCATCGCAACGTTAAACGTCGCGTTGTCTTACCTGCCCTCCCACGACGCCCAGCACAGCATCATCGCCCGCCAGGGTAAACCGCTGCGCTGGTTGAATGAGCTGCTGGGACACGTCTCGCTGATCCCGCTGGCCAGTTCCTTCCGCGTGCTGCGCCACACCCACTTTGAACATCACCGCAACGCCAACAATCCGCAGCTTGATCCGGACCACGAGGTGCATGCTGAATCCTTCCGGGATTTTTTCCGTCAGCAGATCGGCAACCCCTTCGGCAACCGCTACTCGGAAACCCTGGTGCGCGTCGGACGGCCGGAACTGGTGATGGAAGGGGTGGTATTTAACCTGGTGTTTCTGGGCATTCTGTTCACCCTGGCCTGGACCGGTTATGCCATCGAAGCCGCCCTGCTGTGGTGGCTGCCGCGGCATATCGCGCTGTTATGGCTGAAATTCTACCTGGCCTGGATGCCGCACCGGCCAGGCACGCAACAGGGCCGCTACCGCGACACCCGGGCGTTCCGCAGCGTTATGGGCAACCTTTGGTCTGGCGGTATGCAGTTTCACATCATCCATCACCTGTACCCGACCATTCCGCTGATGAATACTCCGGCGGCCTTCCGCGAGCTGCGGCCGATACTGGAACGCAAAGGGTGCGACCTGGGAGGTTTGTAGGGTGGCCGGCGACGCCGGCCCGCGGGCGCAGAACACTTATCACCACGGTGCCCTGCGGGAAGCGTTGCTGACCCGGGCGGCTGAGGTCATCCAGGAACGGGGCATTGAAGCTCTGACCCTGCGCGGCCTGGCCCGGGATCTGGGTGTATCCCACGGCGCCCCCAACCGCCACTTTAAATCCCGGGAAGAGCTGTTGGCCAGCCTGGCCACCGCCGGCTGGGAACAGGCCCGCAACGCCATCCTCTACAAGGCGGAAGCAGCCGGTAATGATCCCTGGGTGCGTTTAAACGCCATGGGCAGGGGGTATTTGAAGTGGGCCATCGAGAACCGCGCCCTGTTTGCCGTCATCACCCACCCGGACGTGAACCGCTTTGCCGACGACGCGCTGCGCCAAACCATGCATCAATTGCAGGACATCCTGCGTGAAGCGGTGGCGGTCACCCAGGCCACCGGCCGGCACCCGGACGCGGATACCAGCATCCTGACCCTGTATACCAACGCGGTGCCGTTTGGCGCCGCCATGCTGTTCAATCACCCGGTTTTCACCGAAGAAGTAGTCGACCGGGACATCGACG
>JANQOA010000081.1 GCA_028279305.1 Pseudomonadales bacterium | reverse complement strand
GCGCGGCACGGTGCTTAGCCGCGCAGCCGCCCACGCTGCTGGCGGATCAGCCCACCGCCTGGGAATCCGGCCGGCCGGTGGCGCCGGCAATCATGTCTTTGGCCGCCCGGGTTGACGGTTTGGTCGGTTCCCGGCCGCGGGAGAAGTTAAACGGCTCGGTGTCGATGTCTTCAAGTATAAGTTCGCCATTCAACACCGCCTGTTTCCACTCCTGGTGGGCGCTTTCACGGGCCTGAAACTCCGGCATCACTTCCCGCGCAAACAAAGTCAGCGAATCACAGATGTCCTGGTGGGTATTCTTGCCGGCCTGGTTCAGCAATATCACCTGGTCGACGTTGGCATCTTCCAGTTCCTGCAGGCGCTGACGGATGGTATCCGGGGAGCCGATCAGTTCGCTGCCGCTGCGCTTCTGCCCGGCCGGGGTTTGTTTCCATTCCTGGTAGCGTTCCCAGAAGTTGATGGCGCCGGGTTCAAAAGGCCCTTCTTTGCCGTACAGCTGCAAGGCGAACTGGAAGAACGTCCAGCCGTCAGCTTTGCGCCAGGCTTCCTCATCAGTTTCCGCGCACATGAAGCCGGACACCACGGCAATGTTCGGGTTGGTCTGGTAATCGGTGAGCTTCTCCTGATGGTGCAGGAAAGTGTTGTAGTAGGCGTTGACCCAGGCCTGGGCGGCGTCCAGGTTGACAAACTTAAAGCACAGCGCCCCCATGCCGCGGTGGGCGGAATACTTGATGGTATCCAGTTGCGAGCAGGCCACCCACAACGGCGGGTGGGGTTTCTGCAGGGGTTTGGGGATCACCGCCCGTTTCGGGAAGTGAAAAAACTCGCCTTCGTACTCCCAGCCGTGGTTGTAGAACATCGGCAGCACACAGCGCACCGCGTCTTCCCATACTTCCCGCTTGTCGCGGAATTTCAGGTTAAAAGGATGCAGCTCGGTGACCGACGAACCTTCGCCGATACCCATTTCCACCCGGCCGTTGCTGACCAGGTCCAGGGTGGACACTTTTTCCGCAACCCGGGCCGGATGATTGGTGGTGAGCTGGATAATGCCATGGCCCAGACGGATATTTTCCGTGCGCTGGCTGGCGGCGGCGAGAAACACTTCCGGCGCGGACGAATGGGAATACTCTTCCAGAAAGTGGTGTTCTACCTCCCAGGCGTATTCATAGCCCAGCTTGTCCGCCAGTTCGATCTGTTGCAGGGATTCCTGCAGGAGTTTGTGCTCGCTGAAGTCATCCCAGTCCCGCGGCAACTGGTGTTCGTAAAATATGCCGAATTTCATAACCCTTCCCCCTGAATGCTGGTTCAACCCTGTCCGATTTACGCCGGGCTGTCAACGCGGGCCCCGCCCGCCCGGAGGCCCCCGGCTGGACCGGGCCGCCCCGGGCGTCATTCTGGCAACAGTCCCGCCGCGGGTTGACAGCATGCCGTGGGCTGGCGATAGTCAAAGAAGGGAGGGGTCCTAGAGAGGGGGACATGATGAGTATTGCCGATTATCCAATCATTTCCGCTGATTCGCATATCACGGAACATCCGAGCACCTACGTCGATTACATCGATCCGGCCTGGCGCGACAAAGCGCCGAAAATGGTCAACTCGGAACAGAAGGGTGACCTGTTTATTATCGACGGCATGAGCCGGCCCATTGCCATGGGCCTGGTGGCGGCAGCGGGCAAGGACGCTGAAGAACTGGCGGAGGCCGGCGTTAAGTTCGACGAACTGCACCGCAGCGGCTGGGATCCGAAAGCGCGCATAGCGGATCAGCGCAAAGATGGTGTGGCGGCAGAAGTGATTTATCCCACCGTGGGCATGATGATCTGCAACCATAAAGACTTCGACTACAAAAAAGCCTGCTTCGACGCTTACAACCGTTGGATTGCCGAATACTGCGCGGAAGATCCAAACCGGTTACTGGGCTGCGGGCAGACCGCCATGCGTTCGCCCGGGGAAGGGGTAGCGGACATCCGCGCCATTCACGCGGCGGGCCTGCGCGGGGTCATGATGCCCGGTGATCCGGCGCTGGAGGACTACGACAGCGAGATCTACAACCCGGTCTGGGAAACCGCCATCGAACTGGGCATCCCGCTGTCGTTCCACATCCTGACCATGAAAAACGCCCAAACCCGCGGCCCGCGCATAAATACATTTCTGTCCATTATCCGCGGCAATCAGGACATTATGGGTACCTTGATTTTCGGCGGCGTGTTTGAGCGCTATCCGGAGCTGAAGGTTGTGTGTGTGGAAGCTGATGCCGGCTGGATACCCCATTACCTGTACCGTATGGATCATGCTTACAAGCGCCACCGCAACTGGCTGGCGCCGGGCATCAGCCTGTCCAGGCTGCCGTCCGAATACTTCAGTGAAAATATCTACGCCACCTTTCAGGACGACTGGGTGGCGTTCAAGAGCGTGAACGAAATGAACTGGCGGCGTTTATTGTGGGCCAACGACTTCCCCCACAGCGACTCCACCTGGCCGTGGTCCCAGCAGATGCTGGCTGAGCATACCCGTCATCTGACAAGCGAGCAGACGCGGGCCATTCTGTGTGACAACGTAGCCGATTTATACAATATTGATATCACCACTTTGGAGTCAGCTGCATGAGTTATACAGGGGCGGACCTGATTGCGGACGCGTTAGCGCAACTGGGCGTGGAACACGTATTCGGCATTGTCAGCATTCACAACATGCCGATCATGGATGCCATTAACCGCCTGGGCAGGACCAAGATCATCGATGTGCGTCACGAACAGGCGGGCACACACGCGGCGGACGGTTATGCCCGCGCCTCCGGCAAGCTGGGGGTGATGATTGCCTCCACCGGCCCGGGTACGTCCAATACCGTAACCGGTTTGTATGAGGCGCAGTACGGCTCGTCCCGGGTGCTGGTGATTACCGGCCAGGCGGAAACGGCCTTTTACGGCAAGGGTTTGAGCTACGTCCACGAGGCGGAAAATCAGGTGCCGATGCTGGCCTCGGTATGCAGACGGGTGGAAAGCCCGCGGCATATCTCCCAGCTGGGCGGCGCGCTGCAGGCGGTGATCAGCGATATGTACACCGGCCGCGCCGCGCCGGGCGCGCTGGAAATCCCCATAGATCTGCAGTACGCGGAGGCTGAAGCAGTCAGCATAGAGCTGCCGGACAACGCTGATTTCATGCCCGCCGGCAGGGATATCGACCGCGCGGTTGAGATGCTCAAAGGGGCGTCCCGCCGGGTGATTGTCGCGGGCGGCGGCGTGGTGGCTGCCGGAGCCAGCGATGAGCTGATGGCGCTGGCGCAAAAACTCGACTGTCCGGTGCTCACCACGGTGGACGGCCGCGGTGTGATCGCCGAGGACCATGAGTTGTGTGTGGGTAACTATTACAACAGCGCCGGCATCTACAACGCCATCCAGGGAGCGGACCTGACCCTGGCGGTGGGGACCAAGTTTGCGGTAGGGGTGGACGGCCAGTTTCAGGCGCAAACCCCGCCCGGCGAGCTGGTGCAGATTGATATCGACGGCAACATGATCGGCCGCACCCATACCGCGGCGCTGGGCATCATGGCGGACGCCAAAGCGGCGCTGACCGCCATTAATGCCAGTCTCGACGATACCCAGGCTAACGATGGCCAGTTTAACCAGGTGGTGTGGGAAGCCCGGGACGGTGTGCGTAAAGCCATGCGCGACCGCCTCGGCCCGGACTGGCCGCAGGTGATGGATGTCATCCGTCAGCGGCTGCCCCGGGACGGGGTATTTGTCCGCGACCAGACCATTTCCGCATACAACTGTGGCAACCAGCAGTTCCCCATTTATCAGCCCCGCACCTCCATTAACCCCACCTCCGGGGCCATCGGCCCGGGTTTTCCCATGAGCGTGGGCGCCGCCATTGCCACCAACCGCAAGACCGTGGTGATTCACGGCGACGGCGGCTTTATGTTCCATGCCACTGAACTGGCCACCGCGGCCCAGTACCAGGTGCCGCTGATTGTCTGTGTGTTTAACGATTCCGGTTACGGGGTGCTGCGCTGGCTGCAGGACACCCGCTTCGGCCGCATCAACGAAACGGATCTGGGCAAGGTGGCGTTTGCGCAGATGGCGCAGAGCATGGGGGTGCCGGCCCAGCGGGTGAAAAGCGTGGCGGAATTTGAATCGGCCCTGGATACAGCCATGGCGGCTGAGGGTCCCTATCTGATTGACGTGGATATGGAACACTTTGCACCCATGGAAATCTCCGTGATGCCGAAAAAGAAAGTTGAGGTCGACGTGCGGGCCTGAGCATGGCGGTGCGCATGCAAAAACCCTGGCTGCCGGTGGCGGACGCCGGCCGGCTGCTGAAGGGCCATATGGGGGTTTTCCAGCTTGCTGATGCCCGCCAGCAGGTGGTGTATATCGGTTTTGCCGGCGGGCGCAGCGTGCGGGGTTTGCGCGGCGAGGTGACGGAGACATCCCAGCGCCTCGAGCAGGCGGAATACTTCCGCGTTGAGATCACTACCAGTTATCTCAGCCGTTTCCGCGAGCTGATGATGGCGCACATCCACGACCATGGTGCGCCGCCGGCAGCAAATCCGGACACCAGACTGGGGAGGTTGAGTCCAAGCTGATGGATCTGAATTTAACTGAAGAACAGGACATGATTGTCAGCATGGTACGGCGCTTTGTGCGTGAGGAGATCCTGCCGCTGGAGCTGGATCTGGACCCTGACGCTGACGAGCTGGCGCCTGACGATGCAGCCCGCCTGCAGGAGAAAACCCGCGCCATGGGGCTTTACGGGATGGGTATCCCGCCGGAATACGGCGGCCCGGACATAGATCTGGTGACCCGTACGCTGGTGGCGGTGGAAATGTCACAACACCGGGCCGGCCTCTATGCACCTTGCTACGGCACCTTCGGCGGCGCGGGGTTGGCGCAGCTGTTTGAGGCCACCGAAGCGCAGAAAGAGCGCTACCTTTACCCCACCCTGCGCGGCGAGAAGCGCGGCTTTTTCGGCTTATCCGAACCGTCCGGAGGGTCGGACCCGGCGCGGGCCATTCAGACCAAGGCGGTGCGGGACGGGGATGATTGGATCATCAACGGCGCCAAGTTGTGGATCAGCGGCGCAGACCGGGCGGACTACGGCCTGGTGTTTGCGCGCACTGATGCGGACAAGGGGCGCAACGGGGTCACCTGTTTTATCGTCGATACCGACACGCCCGGGTTTCATGTGCGGCGCATTGTGCATACGCTGCGCTCCGCCCATTACGCCACGGAGCTGCAATTTGAGGATATGCGCGTACCGGCGGACAACATTCTCGGGGAAGTAAACCGGGGTTTTGCCATTGCCAACGACCGCCTGACCCGGCAGCGCATCCCGTACGCGGCGGGCTGTATCGGCGTGGCGATAAAAGCCCAGGAAATGGCTCTGGAATATGTGCCCCAGCGGGAAACTTTCGGCGCGCCTTTATCTACCCGCCAGTCCATCCAATGGATGCTGGTGGACAATGAAATTGACATCCGCCAGTCGTTGTGGATCACCCTGGAAGCCGCCAATAAAGCCAACCGCGGCGAACCCTTCCGCAAAGAAGCGGCCATGGCCAAACTGGTGGCTACCGAAGCTTCCGGGCGGGTCGTGGACCGGGCCATGCAGATGTTCGGCGGCCTCGGGGTGGCCAAAGATCTGCCTTTTGAACGCTGGTATCGGGAAATGCGTATCCGCCGCATCGGTGAGGGCCCCAACGAAGTTCAGCGCCATGTAATTGCCAGGGAACTGCTGGGTGCGTCGCTGCGCTAGCCGCCGGGCCTACGGTTGCCCGCCGCACTTTTGCGGCTGCCGCGGGTCTAAATGATTATGCGTGGACTAAGGTTATTGCTGTTAGCAACCGCAATCGCCGCGGCGCCGGCCGCGGCTGACGAAGTGGTGTATATCTCCATTGACGACAACGGTGAGCTGACCTTCTCCGATGAAGAGGCGCCCGGGGCCGCGGTTGTGCCGTTACCGCCGGCCAGCTCGCCGCCCAGTGATTCCCAGGCGCAAGTGGACGCCATGCTGGAAGTGGCGGCAAGCCTGGAACGTGCCCGGCTGCAACGTGAAGAAGCCCGGCAGCAGTCCCGCCGGGACGCGGAGCGGGCTGCGAGGCAGGCCCGCGAACTGGAACTGATCGAAGCGCAAACCCAGGCCCAGGCGTATGCGCGGGATTATCCCTGGTATCAGCCTTATCCCCGGTACCCGCAATATCCGCCGTACCTGCCGCCCGCACCGCCGGTGCCCCCCGGCGATGTCAACGTTGAACCTGACGGCGGCGAGCAGCCGCCGCGGCCGGTTTCCCGGAGACGGCTGCAGCGGCCGCAATAACCCTCCGCCGGCGCAGCCGGCGCCTCTGTTGCATAAGTAGCATATGTTGCGAAAAGCCGCTCAGTCCGAGTTATCATCGGCCTCGGCTTCCGCCTCCTGCAGCAGCATTTTCACAAAACGCTCGAAGCGTTCGTCCGACAGACCGTCGTCGCCGCTGTGCGCGGCAGGGTCGATACCGGTGAGCAGTTTTAACTGCTGAAAGTTGAGGGTGCCTTCGTCGAGCATTCTGCGCACCGTATGGTTGTGGTTGGCCGGCAGGCCGTGCATAAAAGACTCGCGCTTGAGCTCAGCGCTCATGCTGCGCAGCTCACCGATGTCGCGCTTGCTCAGCGCGTTGGTCAACGCGGCGATATCGATCAGATCAACACCGACAATCGCTTCCACGTGAGAAATGTATTCCTTGAGCAATTTCCGGTAGCCCATGGCCGCTCATCAGTTTGTTACAGGCGTGTTAACTTAGACGCCCAATCTTACATTTCTATGACAACGCCGGTTTAAAGACACAAAAGCCGCGTAAAACGCCGTGTGCCGGGAATTATCAGCCTTTTTCTTCCCGTGAGATTTCTTGTTAACCGCAGCTCCCGCGCGAAACTTTTGCAGTTGTCACAATACTGTCATTTGACGTCCATAACATGCGGCCCGATCAGCCTGGCGCTGACTGAGTAGTTTTAATAACTCTATTTCTAATAATCAGGGGGTTTTTGGATCATGAGACGCTTTACTTTGGTAGCGGCGATCAGCATTTTTGCGCTTGTTGGCTGCGGCGGTGGCGGCAGTGACGTCAACATCAACGCGAACGACAATTCTACCAATACCGATAACAGTGTAACCAACGGCGGCGGCGGCAGTAACAACCCGTGCGCCAACTACACCGATCCGGCATCAAACACCTTGCAGCAGGGCTCTTTTGACGGCACCAACTGCACCTACGATTCCGCTTTTGTGGGTGCGGATAACCCCCTGGAAGTAAATCTCACCATTCCCTTCATTACCGGCGCGCATATCTTTAACGACGTGCTGCAGGTGGGTGCAAACGTGGACGCGGGCCCCGCGCCGGCCGGCGGTACCGGCCCGGTACTGACGGTTGAGGCAGGCGCCACCCTGGCGTTTGCGGACGACGACTACCTGCTGATCAACCGCGGTTCGCAGATCATGGCGGTTGGCTCCCCGACCCGCCCCATTACCTTTACCGGCTTTGCTGACGCGGTCAGCGGCAGCGCCGGGCAGTTTGACGTTTCCCTGTGGGGCGGTGTGGTCATCAACGGTAACGGCATTACCTCCCAGTGCGACGATGCGGCGCGTACCAACAACAACTGCCACGAGTTGTCCGAAGGCAAGCCGTCTAACTTCGGCGGTTCGGTAAACGACGAAAGCTCCGGCCATCTGGAGTATGTTGTGGTGAAGCACACCGGTTTTGAAGCGGCTCCGGGTGACGAGTTGAACGGCATTACCTTTAACGCCGTAGGTTCCGGGACCATCGTGCGCAATATCGAGGTGTACAGCACCTTTGACGACGGTGTGGAATTTTTTGGCGGCGCGGTAAATGTGGAAAACCTGCTGGCGATGTATGTGCGGGATGATTCCATCGACTTTACCGACGGCTACGTGGGCACCGTTGGCCCGGCGCTGGTGATCCACAATCCCACGGATGCAAACCGTTGTGTGGAAGGTGACGGTGATGGTGATGACCTGGGGCTGACGCCGACCACCAACCCTACGCTCATAAACCTGACCTGCATTCCCTCAAATTTTGACGGCGGCACCCATGGCGACTCCGAAGGCATCATCATCCGGCGCGGCACTCAGGCAACCATTCTGAACTCCATCGTTTATGACGGTCATGGCTTGAACCAGTTATCCCAGGATGGCAACGAGCTGTTTGAGATTGACGATACCAGTACCACGCAGTTTGCCCAGGACGGTGCAACGGTGATGGCCGGCACGCTGCTGGCGGGTGCTGAACCTACCAAGGATAGCCTGCCCAATGGCGATGGCATCGATCTGTGGGTAACCAACAGCGGTTCCGTTGCCTACGCGGACAACGTCGGCAATGCGATAGTCACCGATACTGCCGCTGCGGTCATTTTTGAAGCCAACGGCTACCAGACCCTGGCCGCGCCCAGCGATGGGGTAAACCCGATTACCGTCACGCTGGCGGACACCGACGGTGACACCGACACCGCGGATGAATTCCTGGGTGCGATCGGGCCCAACGCGGACGGTGACGTTGATGATTGGACGGCCGGCGGTTGGACCTTCGGCTTCGACAGCAGTGTCTACTTCATTCCCTAGCTTGGTTCCGGGGACCTGGCCAACCAGCCGTAACAGCTATGGAAATTAAGACAATGACAACGTTTACTAAGTTTGCCTGCGCCCTGTTCCTCGTCGGTCTGGGCGCGGCGGCGCAAGCGCAGGAGGCGGACGCCGGAGATGCGCCTGAGCAGCCCGTCGTCACCGCGGACAACGCCAACATCGAAGAGGTCGTGGTAATCGGCCGCTACAAGGCGGCCGCCACCGACATTGTGTCCGAACGCATGGACGCCAGCGTGCCGGTGGATATGCTGGACGCGGAAGCCATCAGCCGGGTAGGTGACGGCGACGTGGCCGCGGCGCTGCGCCGGGTACCCGGCCTGACCCTGGCCCAGGGTAAGTTTGTCTACGTGCGCGGTCTGGGTGAACGTTACTCCAGCGCCCAGCTCAACTCCGCGGCGGTACCTTCGCCGGATCTTACCCGCAATGTGCTGCCGCTCGATATTTTTCCGGCGGACATTGTTGATGCGTTAACGGTCAGCAAAGGCTACTCGCCGGAACTGCCGGCTGCCTTCGGCGGCGGTAACGTCAACATCCGCACCAAGCGGGTGCCGGAAGACATCGTGCTCGGCTTGAAGATCAAATCCGGCTGGAATACCAACAACAGTGATGATGCGTGGACATATAGCGGCGGTGACGACGACAAATTTGGTGACGACGACGGTACCCGGGATCTTCCGGATGCGCTGCAAGCCGCCATTAACACTTATCAGGGCAGCTTTTCACCGGGTAATATCCTGCAGATCCTGGAGCGGGACGGGGGCTTTCATACCATTGAAGAAGCGCAACTCATCAACCGCCAGCTGGCTACGGAACTGAACCGCAACGTAGATGTACGCGACAAGGATCTGCCGGCGGATATTGGCCTGGAAGCCACCGGCGGTTACCGCTGGTTCCTGGGTGAGAACTGGGAAGTAGGTTTCCTGGCGCTGGGTGCTTATGACGATAACTGGCGTAACCGCGAGCGCATCAACCGCCGCATAAATCTGCCGGAATCGGACTTTTCCGAAACCCAGCGCACGGTCCGTTCCACTTCGATTACCGGCTCGCTGAGCCTGGGTGCGCGCTTTACCGACGATCATGAAATCGGCACCAATACCATGTTCATCCGCAATACCGAAGACGAAGCTTCAGTATCCCAGACCTGTGCCCAGGGCCAGTTCAATGACTGTGCGGATGCAACCTCGCCTGCACAGGGCCGCATCGCCGAGCTACGTTTTGAACAGCGGGAGCTGGAGGTGAATCAGATCTCCGGCAGTCACACCCTGGGTGATGCCACGCTGGACATTCTCGGCGACGGATTCAACTGGCTGGAGCCGCTGCGCGATCTGCAGTACACCTGGTACTGGTCCGATTCTCAGGCGGACACGGATATTCCCAACGAAGTGCGCATGGAATCTCTGGATACCCTCGATCCGGGCAGCGGCGCGGTGCTGGACACCCGCATCCGCTCCACCCTTACGGCCGGGCGCTATACCTTTGCCGAACTGGAGGACGAGGTGGAAAGTAACGGTTTTGCGGTGACGTATCCGTTCTATGGTGACGGCTGGGATCTGGAGCTGGCCGCCGGTTACGACTATGTGCGCAAAACCCGTTTTTTTGAGCAGATCACCTTTGGTCTGGGCAGCACGGATGCCGGTTTCAACGCGGTGTCCTCGGGCACGCCGAGTGAAGTGTTCAGCGATGCCAACATCCTGGATCCGTCCACCGGCATTCAGGTGGCGTTGAATATCGGCCAGTTCGGTGAAGAAAGTTATGCCGCCGCGCAAGTCAACGATGCCAGCTGGTTCAAGTTTGATCTGCTGCTCAACGAAACCTGGCGCATTGCGGCCGGTTTCCGGTATGAAGACTTTGTGCAGTTGTCCATTCCGCTGGATATTCTGTCCTTTGGTGAACCGCGCATCGCCGCCACCCTGGAAGAGATACGCGACGGTGTCATTGCGGAAGACGAGTACTACCCGTCTCTGGCGGTGACTTACATCCTGCCGGGATTCTGGGCGGATGAGTTTCAGCTGCGTGCCGCTTACAGTGAAACCGTGGCCCGGCCGGATATCCGCGAGGTGACCGAGTCGATTTTTATCGATCCGCTGACGGAAGCCCGGGTGCAGGGCCGCGCCAGTCTGCAGTCTTCGGATGTCACCAACTACGATCTGCGGGGTGAGTGGCTGTGGGACAGCGGCGACAGCTTCTCGGTATCGTTGTTCTGGAAAGACATTGACAATCCCATCGAAACCGTCCAGGGGGGCGCCAGTGAAGACAACATCCTGTTTACCTTCGTCAACGGGGACACGGGTGAGATCTACGGCGCTGAGGTGGAATGGTTAAAAGGTCTGGGCAGTTTCTCTTCCCGCCTGGAAGGCTTCTACATTGCGGGCAACGCCACGTTCAGCGATTCGGACCTGGATCTGGACCGCGCGGTGCCGGGCGCTGCGTCCATCACCAATGACAGCCGCCGCTTGACCCAACATTCGGAATGGGTGGCGAACCTGCAGTTCGGCTGGGACTCAGCGGACGCCAAACACGCAGCCACCCTGGTGTACAACGCCTTTGGCGAGCGCATATTCTTTGCCGGCGTGGATGGCAACGATGACGCTTTTGAGCAGCCTTTTCATTCGCTGGACCTGGTTTACAGCTGGTATCCGACGGAAAACCTGACGGTTAAGGTGAAAGCCCAGAACCTGCTGGACGAAAGTCTGGAAATCGAGCAGACCGGCTCGGCCGGCACTGTGACCGTTATTGAACAGGATGTGGGGTCAACCTTTACGCTTGACCTGAAATGGGAGTTATAAGCTGTACCCAGCCGGACGGACCGTTTAGCAGGAAGCTCAGCAGCCTAAGGATTACGCCCCGGTTTAAAGCAGGGGTGGCAATTCTTAGGCTGCTATTTACTTTGCGGCCTTTCCTTTGCAGGCCTGTCCCGGCAGCCTAGTCGTTATAGGCGGTTAATACATATCCACGATTGTTCATGCACTGCTTGTACACGGCAAAAGTCTCAGAGTCGGTTTCCAGTTCCTGACGGGAACCGCTGACCCGGGCCTGTGCCTGGCACCTGGCATGATCATTATTGTACTGAGCACGATCCGCGTCACTGGTGGACGCCCATCGGTGGGTTGGGGTGGGTGCATTTGATGCACTCATGCAACCTGCAACGATGACTGCGGATAGTGCAAGCCATAGCAATTTCAGCATATTACCTCCTTGGTTGCTGTTACATTTATCGATTGCCGGGGCCAAATATAACGAATATATGAACGCGGTATGTTACAAACAGGCCCTTAAATGACTGTTTTGTGTACTTTTTCTGCGAAACCACCACTTTTTTCGGCTTAACGGCCGTTTTTTCTCATCGTTCGTCATAAAGCTGTCATATTCGGCCGCCACAATGCCGGCATGAAATGGAATCTGCCCCTCCTGTTTGCCGTTATATCGATTGCCGGATGTGCGACAAATAGCCCTGTTTTCTCCTGGTATCACCCCCTGGGCGGGGAATACCTGTTCAGCTATGACAAGGGAGAGTGCGAATCGGCGGTTGCCGAGCAGGGTTTAACACTGGGTGTAGAGCTGGGAGGCCCGTTCTTCCAGTGTATGCATCAGCGCGGTTATTACCTGGTGGATTCCGATGGCGTCATTCATAACCCGGAGAGCACGCCGGGCACGCCTGGAATGGTGAGCGCCAGCGCCGCGGAGGGTTGATACCTCACCCGGTAAATCAGCCCCTGGCTGTCATCCGAAATCAGCAGGGCCCCGTCCCGGGTGACCAAGACATCATTGGGACGTCCCCAGCTCCTGCCGTCGGTCAGCCAGCCGGTAACAAAAGGCTGGTAGCGCCGTTCGCCGCCGGTGTCGGTGATGACGCTGACCTGATAACCCACTTTGCTGGAACGGTTCCAGGAGCCGTGCTCAGCGACAAACAAGGCATTGTGATAAGCCTCGGGAAAGACATCATGGCTGTAAAAGTCCATGCCCAGGGCGGCTGAGTGGGCTTGAATTTTCACCACCGGATCTTCGAACACCCACTTTTTGCGCTGGGCATGGTCACCGAATTTGGGGTCCGGGATGTCTCCGGCATGCACAAAGGGGTAACCGAAGTGTTGTCCGGCCGCGGTGATGATGTTGATTTCTTCCGCCGGCACGTCATCTCCCATCATGTCCCGGCCGTTGTCGCTGAACCACAGCTCGCCGGTACCGGGATGCCAGGCGAAGCCGACGGTGTTGCGGATACCGTGGGCCCAGATGCGGGTGGCTCCGCTGACGGGGTTCATCTGCAGCAGGCTGGCGAACCTGGCGTCCGCGGACAGACAGATATTGCAGGGCGCACCCACCGGCACATAAAGTTGGCCGTCCGGACCGAACTTGATGTACTTCCAACCGTGATGGCGTTTGTCGGGCAGGCTGTCGCTGACAGTTTCCGTGGGCGGTGAGGGCCGCAGCCGGCTGTCGATGTCGGCAATCTTCAGCACGCGGTCGGTGGCCGCCACATACAGGGCGCCTTCATGCACCGCCACCCCGCTGGGCATCAGCAGACCGTCCAGCAGTTCTATAACCTGCGGCTGCGGGTTGCTGAGGGCTTCCGGCACGGCGTAAACCCTGCCTTTGCGGCGGCTGCCGACAATCAGCGTGCCGTTGCCGGTCAGGGCCATCTGGCGGGCGTTGGGCACTTTGAAGTTCAGTTCTTCAATGACAAAGCCGGGCGGCAGGCGCAGCGACTCGATGCCTTTGCCGGAGGCTGCCGGGCTGCCGAGGACAGCGGCCAGGGCAACGGCAAACAGCGGCAAACCCGGGGTCAGGCGCTGGGGGCAACGCGGGAAAACGGGGGCGACAGCCATGTGGAGGCTCCTTATGTGGTAGCCGCAATCTCTCACAGCGCTGTGGGTGACTCAAGTGTAGCCAGCGCGCACACGCCCAAGTAAGCTGGGCTTATGCAAGCAACGGCCCCTCCCGCATCCGCCTTAACCGATGATCTGAAAGAATCCATTCAAACCGCCTACCGCGCCTGGTTGAATGCGCGCGGCTTTAACCCGCGCCGCGGGCAGCGGGAAATGATAGCCCAGGTTGCCCGCACCCTGGCCGCCGCGGATCAGCGTATTGCCGTCATAGAGGCGGGCACCGGGACGGGCAAAACAGCGGGCTATTGCCTGGCGGCAATTCCCACCGCGCAGGCGCTGGGTAAGACCGTGGTGCTGTCCACGGCCACCGTGGCGTTGCAGGAACAGGTCACGCTGAACGACCTGCCGGATCTCAAGGATAACGCGCAACTGAAATTCAGTCTGGCGCTGGCCAAAGGCCGCGGCCGTTATCTGTGCCTGAAACGGCTGGATGATCATCTGAAGTATCAGGGCCAGCAGGAAATGGCGTTGTTCCAGATGGGCGGCGGCGAAGCGGGGGCTGCTGAGGATTTTGTTGCCCTGTATCAGAGCATGCTGGACAAGTTCGGCATGGGGCAGTGGGACGGTGAACTGGATAGCTGGCCGGAAGAAATGCCCGAAGGCGCCTGGAGTCCGCTGACGACGGACCATCGCGGCTGCAGCAACAACCGCTGCAGCTTTTTTAAACAGTGCCCGTTTTTCCGCGCGCGCAACGCGCTGGAAGGCACCAACGTAATTGTCGCCAACCACGACCTGGTGCTGGCGGATCTGGCCCTGGGCGGCGGCGCGGTGTTGCCGGAGCCCGAAGATTGCATCTTCATCCTCGACGAAGCCCATCATCTGGCGGATAAAACCCAGTCGCACTTTTCCGCCCGGGCGCGCATGCAGGGCACCATGGCCTGGCTGGAGCAGGTGAACACGGTGCTGGGCAGTCTCACCCAGCGTTTTGCCCGGCCCGCGGACCTGGTGGCTGCGGCCACAAGGGTGGCGGCGGAGGCGGCGCAATTGCGGGCCGCACTGGAAGCGTTGTCTCACGGCCTGGCGGAATTGGAGTACCAGCCGCGGGACGACAATACCGACATCTGCCGTTTCCAACTGGGTGAGGTACCGCCTGAACTATCGGAACTGGCGGATGCCGGGCTGCCGCACATGGGTGCAATCGCTGAAGAACTGGATCGGGTGCACGGGCTGGTGCAGGACGCGGTGGCGGGTGAAAGCAGTTGGAGCAACGCTTATGAAGCGGAAGACTGGCTGGTGCCGGTGGGGCAGTTGCAAACCCGGGCCATGGGGGTGCTGGCCCTGCTGCGGGATTATGCCCGGGGTTCCGAGCATAAACATGCACGCTGGGTGAACCGCACGGACACGGATCTGGAAATGATCAGCGCCCCTATAGAGCCCGGTTATATTCTGCAGGACGTGTTGTGGCAACGCGCTTATGCCGCCATCTGTACTTCAGCCACGTTGAGTGCCATGGGCCGTTTCGACCGCTTTATCGAACGGGCGGGTTTGTCCCTGGAGACGACCCAGGTGAAAATTCCCAGCCCGTTTGACTATCCGCGCATCGCATCTTTCAGGGTGCCGAAAATGGACTCGGACCCGCGCGACTTTGATGCCCACAGTGAGGAGGTGGCGCAATTGCTGCCGGGCCTGCTCAGCAGCCACATCAGCGCGCTGGTGCTGTTTACCTCCTGGCGGCAGCTTAACGCGGTGGTTAAGGCGCTGCCGGCGGAGTTGAGCGCGCGCCTGCTGGTGCAGGGCGAAGCCGCCAAACAGGTGTTGCTGAACGACCACCGGCAGCGGATTGACGCCGGCGAGGCCTCTTATCTGCTGGGTTTAGCCAGTTTTTCCGAGGGCCTGGATTTGCCCGACGATTACTGCCGTCACGTGGTGATTATAAAGCTGCCGTTTGCGGTGCCCGACGACCCGGTGGACCAGGCCATCGCTGAGTGGGCGGAAGCCCGGGGCCGCAACGCGTTTTACGAGATCAGCGTGCCTGATGCGGCGCTAAAACTGGTACAGGCCTGCGGCCGGCTGATCCGCCACGAGGGTGACCACGGTGCCATCACCATGCTGGACAAGCGCATTGTCACCCAGCGCTACGGCAGAGCGTTGCTGGAATCTCTGCCGCCTTTCAATTTTCAGCTCGAAGCTTAGCCGGGGGTTTTCAGCTCCGCCGCCTGGCTGAGCAGGGTGCCGCCCTGGGGAACGTCGGCAAACTTACCCTGGGTGAAAATCAGCAGGCGCTGCTTATCCAGTTTGTTACGCACCTGGGCAAAAAATCCGGCCATGTCTTCGCGGGTCAGTTGTTCCACCCTGGCCGCCACCTGTTCGCGGCTGTCGAAGCTCAGGTACTCCCGCTGCAGATCGGACCAGTAGCGCCCGGAGCGTTCGTTGAGGTTTTTTGGTGTTTGCAGCAGGCGGTTGATCAAGCCGAGTTTCTGCTGGTTGAACTCTGCCTCCCCCACCTCCGGCCAGCTTTCGATAAAGTTGTCCATAAAGACGGCGGTGGCTTTTTCCAACCCCGCTGCAGACTCCACCGGTGACTGCACCACAAATGAAATCCCGCCGCGCTTGACAATGGGCCGGTTGCTGACGCTCACCACGTAACCCAACTGCTGTTCCGTGCGTAGCTGCAGGAAATAAGCGTTGTGCAGGATCTGGGCGCCCAGGGAGCTGATGGCGCGGCTGTCGAAACTGTCGTCCGGGTCCTGTACGTGCAGCACCATGGCGGCATCGTTGTGCTCAACCGGCAGCTTCAGGCGCAGCGCCTCGTTGATATCCGCCACTACCGGCCGGGTCAGTCCGTGAGCCTTGATAGGCAGACTACTGCTCAACAGGCGGCTCAGTTGCTGTGCGTCGTCAGCGGTGATGCTGCCGTGCAGCAGGCCCTGTACGCTGATGGCCGCCAGCCGCTGCCCGCGCCAGCTGCGCAGGCTTTCCACGGTAACCGGCTGCAGGGCTTCCACCAGCATCGGCCGCGGCCAGCGGCCGCTGCGCAATACGTCCGACAAGGCGCCGAACGCCTGGGTGAAAGGTTTGTCTTTCAGCGAGTTGTTCCAGTCCCGGATCAACGAGGCTTTGTACTTGTCAAACTTGGCGGGGTCGATGTCCGTGTTTAACAAGGCGTCCAGTACTTTCGCCAACAGCGTAAGCTGCTTGTCCTGGTAGCCGCTGATGGACACTTCAAAACCCGAATCGGGTACGCCCAGGGTATAAGACAGCCCCGCCAGATAAGCCGGATAAGTTTCTTCACTCAGCGCGTCGCTGACCAGCAGGCGGTACAGGCGTGCCATGGCCCGCTCTTCGGCGCTGACAAAACCGCCGTCCACGGCCAGCTCCAGATAGAGGTTGGCGCGGGGCGTGCGGAACGAAAGGTCGTTGTCCATCCACAAGCTGATGCCGGGCTGATCAATTTCCTTGCGGATGGGCAGCGTGTCCGCCGCGCGCAGCTCCAGATTTTCCGGCAGGTAGGGGTTTTCCGGCGGCAGGTGCAGGGCATCCGTGGGTGTCTGCCGGCGGCCCGCGGTCTGCCGCTGCAGGTTATAAGGCACCTGGAACCACGGCTCGGTCTGCTGCCCCTCAATGTCATCGCTGGTGATTTCCAGCAGCAGATTGTCTTCGCGCAGATAGCTGAGGTACTCGCGGATCAGGTGCGGATCGAACTCTTCCATCAAATAGGGTGCCGCAAGCAGATCCGCGGGTTCAAATTGATCGATGCGGGGGGCCATCTGGTAAACAAACCCCATGGGGTTGGACTTCTCCTGGAAGCGGAAACCGAGTTCCGCCACCACCGCCTGCTCTCTGTACAGCGATTCCCTGGGCGGGGTGCTTTTGATGAGGTCGATATATTGAAACAGCAGATCGGTGATGCGCTCGATATTCTGTTTCCCCTGCTGGGTCAGTTCCAGGGAAACCGCCAGCACACTGCTGTTGCGGTCCAGATTGCTGACGCTGGAACCCAGGCTTTCGATCCAGCCCCTGGCGTTCAGCAACTGATACAGACTGCCGGAGCCTTCGTGGCCGATCAGGTTGGAAAAATAGAGCTCGGGCTTTTTGCGGTAGTGGGGGCGCGTATTCGGGATCGGGAAATTGTAGGTCAGGCGGGTACCGGTTTTGAGGGCCTGAATCTCCACCCGGGCCGGCAGCTCCTGCTCCGTATACATGGGCACGGTGGGATGGTCCGGGCCGATGTTATTGTTCTGGATGGGGTTGAACATGGGCGTCACCAGGGCTTCCAGTTCATCCAACGGCTCCGCTGAGAGGACCACCAGGCCCATCTGGTCAGCGGAGTAGTGGCTGTTGAAAAAATCGACCAGATCTTCGTGAATGTCCCCGGCCAGGGTATCCAGCGAGCCGATGGTAAATTTTGATCCGGGATGTTCCGGATTCAATACCTGTTTGGACACCATGTAGCCGCGCCAGCCGTCGTCCTTAAGCTGCAACTGGTATTCGGAATGCACGGCATTTTTTTCCCGCGCGGAATATTCCGGGCTCAGCACCGGATCGATAAAAAAGTGCGCAAAGCGGCGCAGGGCCTGGGGAAAAGCCTGGGGGCGGATATCAAAAAAGTAATTGGTATGGTCCAGTGCGGTGTAAGCGTTGGAAGAACCGCCGTTGCCGCTGACATAGTGTTGGAAACCGTCAATTTCAGGGAAAGTTCTGGTCTGGATAAACAGCATGTGTTCCAGAAAATGGGCTAACCCCGGGCGGTTTTCAGGCTCGTGAAAACTCCCGCGGTAAACCGACAGGGCGGCGGCGGACTTTTCCGTCTGCGGATCCGACACCAGCAGCACGCGCAATTTATTCGGCAGCGTCAGATAACGGTAAGCGCGGCTGTCGTTAGGGCTTTTGCGGACTTCAATTGTAGCCGTGCCGGCGGCGTCCGGCGGCGCTCCCCCGGGCGGTGGGTTCTGCGCGCACCCGCTAAGGACCAGGGCGGCGGTCAGCAGGATCGGGGCTAACGGTTTTACAGAGGGCCGGCGGTTGGTGTTCCTGTGTTTCAAAATACTTCCTTTGTTTACTTCCATTGACTTTACTACGTTAACGGGTGGTGGTGTCAGGCTGCGGCTGCGGACCTGCGGTTAAGCAGCATCGGCATCAGCGGAGCCGTAACGATGAGATCAAACAGAACCACGCCGTAAGCAATGGACTGCACCGTCCACCAGTACGGCAGGTCAACCGGCAGCACCAGCACCAGCGCGATGGTGATGGCTCCACGCATGCCCAGCAGGCCGATCAGGTTACGCTCCTGCAGGCTGACCGGGTGGTTGCTGAAGCGCGCCTGGGAGCTGAGTACCGCATGCACGCTGATAAAACGGGCAATCAGCACGGCAACAATGGCAATCAGCATGGCCAGCCAGCGTTGCGTGAACATACTCACGGTAATCGTGGCACCCATAAGAATAAACAATACACCATTTGTGGTGTCGGCCAGAAACGACCACTGCTGTTTTACCGCCGGTTCCTGCTCCGCGTGCCGGCCCATCAGCAGCCCGCACAACAGGCAGGCAACCACGCCGGAGGCGTGCACGGCCAGACTGGCGTGATAGGCGCTGAGCGACAGCGCCAGGCCTACCCAGAGGCGGTGGCTGACCGGTCCCGAGCCGGTCAGCCAGCGTCCCGCGTAACCCGCCACAAGGCCGAATACGGCGCCGCCGGCCAGTTCCCTGGAGAACGTCAGCAGAGCGGTGACGGTGACCTGCATGCCGCCCTGGGCATCCGCAGCACCCGCTTCCGGACTCAGGGCCGGACTTAACGCCAAGCTGAGAATGACGCTGAACAGCACCACCGCGGTGGCGTCGTTGAAGAGACTTTCACCTTCCAGCAGCAGCGCCAGATTGGGCCGCACCTGATGTACCCAGTGCTGGCTGGTCACCGCGGCCGGGTCCGTGGCAGCCAGCAGAGCCCCGGTCAGCAGGGCCGCCAGCCAGGGAAAGCCGGTGGGGTGATTGATGGCAAAGTAAACGCCGGCAGCGGTGAGGCCGGTGGTCACCAGCAGACCCAATACGGCCAGACTCAGGACACCGCTGAGCTGTGCCCGCAGTTTATCTGCGTTGATTTCATAAGCGGCGGCAAACACCAGCACCGGCAGGAATACGTAAAACACCAGGTCGTGGAAGTTCTGGTAGCGCAGACCGGTGTCATAACCCAGCGCAACCACCCCGTTGGCAACCACCGCGCCGAGCAAAAATTGCACGGTCGGCTGCGGCAGCCTGACTCTCGGGCTGAGCCAGCCGGCGGCAAAAAGTACCGCGGCGATTACCGCAAAGCTGACGACCAGTGCCTGCACCGCCATGGCTCAGCCTTTCCCGTGTGCGGGTTCAGGTCGCCCCGTCACGGCGCAACAGCAGTCGCAGATAGTAGTCCAGGCTGAGATAACGGCCGCCGCCGATAAACAACAGGGCGAGAATCATGGCCATGTAAATGATCGCAAACTCGATGCCGTTATTCAGTTTGACGATGCTGCCGCTGCCGTTCAGATAACGGTAATTGCCGTGTTCGCGCAGGATGGACTTTGCCCGGGCCAGGCGCTCCGACGCTTCGATTGTGCGTTCGTTAACGTTGTAACACTTGATGTAACGGTAGAACACACTGGATTCGGCATGGGCCTGGGTATCCGGGATGCACACCTTCGGCGGATTGGAAGGCGCAA
>JANQOA010000078.1 GCA_028279305.1 Pseudomonadales bacterium | reverse complement strand
CCGCGGCAGGCTGCCGGCCCCGCCAGATTCCGTACCTACGAGGTTTACCAGCGCGAGCGGGTCGGCCAGTCGACGGAAAAAATTAAACCCATGCAGCTGGTATCCCCGGCTTACGCCGCGGATCCTTTTCCGTTGATGGGTGTGCTGCGCGACAACTACCCCTGTTACCGGGACTGGGTCAGCAACTGCTACTGGGTTACCGGCTACAACGACGTGACGTCAATCTTCACAGACGACGCCAATTTCGAGAACCGCAGCAAGTTATGGTACTACCAATGGCAGGATTTTGGCCGCAACCTGGGTGAACTGCCGGAAGTTGAAGCCTGCTGGGCCCACGCCCTGCAGCACTACGCGGTGCCGGTGGCGGAAGAACTGCTGCAGGCGCTGCCGCCGGAGCAGGCGGATCTGGCGCTGAACTTCGCCGCCCGCTTTAACATCCATCTGCTGGCGCGCCTGCTGGATCTGCCCGCTGACCAGATAGCCGCTTTTGGCACCCTGTTCTGGAACGCCCAGCGGGGCGCCAAATGGCAACCCCAGCGGGTGCGGGATGGGCGTAAAGCGCTGCAGCAGCTGGTCGAAATGTTTACCCCGCTGCTGGCGCAACGCAGCAGCAGCAGCGGCGAAGACCTGATATCCGTGGTCGCCGCCAGCGGCGGCAGCGCTGCGGACCTGACCGCCACCCTGCTGGAAAGCGACCACGAAACCCTGCACGGTGCCCTGGCCAATCTGCTGCACCAGCTACTGGCGCAGGATAATCCGCAAATCCTCGAACAGGTCGGTGCCGACAGCCGCCTGTTAAAAGTGGCCTATCTGGAAACCCTGCGCCATTCACCCCCGGTGGTCACCTGGCACCGCTTTGCACGCCGCGAAGTGGAACGGTTCGGCCGCCTGCTGCCGGAAGGCGCGCTGATCAAGCTGTCCGCCGCCGGTGCCAACCGCGACCCGCGCATCTTTCATGATGCGGATACGTTCGTGCCGTTCAGGGCGGATATCTGCCACCGCGAACCCCGCGGCCAGTTCCGTGCGGATGGGCTCGCCAGCGGCATTGCCTTTGCGCTGGGTAAACCGTCCATCCATCCCGCGGTTCCTGAAGACCGGCCGCCGTCCCGCTACGCGTTGACCCGCGACGCGGCCATCAGCGCCATCCAGGTGTTGCTGCAGTCGCTGCAAAACCTGCAACTGGCGGAAGGCCAGCAGCCGCTGGTGCGCTGCCTGGGCCTGGATGAGATGTACACCTGCTGGTCGCTGCCGGTTACTTACCAGCGCCGCTGAACACCGGCGCCGCCGCCTGCATCACTTCTGCACGGTTTTTTCACCGCCGCGTCACAATTGAATGTTAGCGTGCATCCGGCACGCGCCAGCCGCCTGGCGGGAACATTTTCCAAGCCAGGATACTCCCCCTTCGGCCGCGGTCACCCACCGTCATGCGGTGGCCGGCGAGCCAGGAGTATCCGCTGTGTTAGCCGCCGGGGTGGTCCCGCCCCGGCGGTTCTTTTCCCGTAACCTTCACCGCGTTACAGTGCGGGGTTTCACCCCTGATTCGGAGACCGCAAAACCATGCGCATCGCCACCTGGAACGTTAACGGCCTGCGGGCGCGGCTGGACTTTATCAAACTGTGGCTGCAGGCCCGCCAGCCGAACGTGGTGGGCATGCAGGAACTGAAAACCCCGGAAGATGAGTTCCCCTACGACTTTTTTGCTGACCTGGGCTACCGCGCCCTGGTGCACGGCCAGAAAAGCTGGAACGGGGTGGCGGTGTTGACCAACCTGGACAGCGAACTGCGTCAGAGCGGGCTGCCGGGAGAAGCGGATTGGGGGGCCCGCCTGATTACCGCTGACATCGACAGCAGGCTGGAATTCACCACCGTCTATTGCCCCAATGGCAAGTCCACCGAGCACGAGGACTATCCAAACAAGCTAACCTGGTACGACAGCCTGCACAGTCACTGGCAGACTGGCGATCACTCCCACCGGGTGATCTGCGGCGATTTCAACGTGGTGCCCGCACCGCTGGACAGCTGGCGGGGCGAACAGGCGGACGGCGACGTATTCCATACCGAAGCGGAGCGCGCACGCCTGCAACAGCTGCTGAGCACAGGCCTGACCGACCTGTACCGCCAGCAGTATCCGGACGCCCAGACATTCTCCTGGTGGGATTACCGCGGCGGTGCTTTTCACCGCAAACAGGGGCTGCGCATCGATTTTATCCTCGGCAGCGAGGCGGTTGCCGGCGCGGTTGAAGATGTGGTCATCGACCGCGACTTCCGCAAGAAACAGGAAGGCCTGACCGCCTCGGATCACGCCCCGGTTTACGCTGACCTGCGGTTATGAGATTTCACTTAAGCTTTCTTACGTTCAGTGGTAAGGTACGCGCTCCAGAATTTTGCCCGCAAAATATTTCCTTATTTTTCAATGGGTTAGCAAGAGCGGGCTGCTGATCCAAGCCATTTTGAGAACAAACATGACTGATTTAACGCGTTATCGGAACATTGGCATTTTCGCCCACGTTGATGCGGGCAAAACCACGACTACGGAACGCATCCTGAAACTGACCGGTAAGATTCATAAAATCGGTGAGGTGCACGATGGCGCGGCGACCACTGACTTCATGGAACAGGAGCAGGAACGGGGCATTACCATTCAGTCTGCGGCCACCTCCTGCGAGTGGGCTGACCACCGTTTGAATATTATCGACACCCCCGGGCACGTGGATTTCACCATTGAAGTTTACCGTTCGCTGAAAGTTCTGGACGGCGGCGTGGGTGTGTTCTGCGGCTCCGGCGGTGTAGAGCCCCAGTCGGAAACCAACTGGCGGTACGCCAACGATTCTGAAGTGGCGCGCATTATTTTTGTGAACAAGCTGGACCGCCTGGGCGCTGACTTTTACCGCGTGGTTGAACAGATCAAAGACGTGCTGGGCGCAACCCCGCTGGTGATGACCCTGCCTATCGGCGAGGAAGACAATTTTGTCGGCGTGGTGGATGTACTCACCCAGCAGGCGTACGTCTGGGACGACACCGGCAACCCGGAAGCTTACGAAGTGCAGGACGTGCCGGCGGAGCTGGCTGACAAAGCGGCGGAATACCGTGAAGCGCTGATTGAAACGGCAGTGGAGCAGGACGACGACCTGATGGAGGCTTACCTGGAGGGTGAGGAACCGTCCGTGGAAGACCTGAAACGCTGCATCCGCAAGGGCACCATCAACCTGGACTTTTTCCCCACCTTCTGCGGCTCCGCTTTTAAGAACAAAGGCGTGCAGAACGTGTTGAATGCGGTGGTTGACTATCTGCCGAATCCCACCGAAGTTGACCCGCAGCCGGAAGTGGACCTGGAAGGTAATGAAACCGGCGCCAAAGCAATTGTAGACCCGGAGGGTCCGCTGCGCGCGCTGGCGTTTAAGATCATGGACGACCGCTACGGCGCCCTGACCTTTACCCGCATCTACTCGGGCACCCTCAGCAAGGGTGACAACGTATTGAATACCTTCACCGGTAAAACCGAACGCATCGGCCGTATTGTGGAAATGCACGCGGATTCACGGGAAGAACTGGATTCCGCCCAGGCCGGCGACATTGTTGCCTTGTTGGGGATGAAAAACACCAAAACCGGCCACACCCTGTGCGACCCGAACAACCCGGCCACCCTGGAACCCATGGTATTCCCGGACCCGGTGATTTCCGTGGCCATTGCTCCCAAGGACAAAGCCGGTGCGGAAAAAATGGGCATAGCGCTGTCGAAGATGGTGCAGGAAGACCCGTCTTTTTACGTGGAAACCGACGAAGAGTCCGGTGAAACCATCATGAAAGGTATGGGCGAACTGCACCTGGATATCAAGGTGGATATTCTCAAACGCACCCACGGCATCGACGTGGATGTGGGCCGCCCGCAGGTAGCCTACCGCGAAACCATCACGCAGTTGGTGGAAGACAGCTATACCCACAAGAAACAGACCGGCGGCGCAGGCCAGTTCGCCAAGATCGACTACGTCATCGAGCCGGGTGAAACCGGCAGCGGTTATGAGTTCGAATCCAAGGTCACCGGCGGTAACGTACCGCGGGAATTCTGGCCGGCGGTGGAGAAAGCCTTCGGCCAGTCCATGGAAGAAGGCACCCTGGCGGGTTATCCCCTGCTGGACGTGAAAGTCACCCTCACGGACGGCGGCTTCCACCCGGTGGACTCATCCGCCATCGCCTACGAGCTGGCCGCCAAAGCCGCTTACCGGCAGACTGTGCCGAAAGCGTCTCCGCAGCTGCTGGAACCCATCATGAAGGTAGACGTCTTCACCCCGGAAGACCATGTGGGTGACGTGATCGGCGACCTTAACCGCCGTCGCGGCATGATCAAATCCCAGGAAGCCGGCGCCACCGGCGTGCGCGTTAAGGCGGATTGCCCGCTGGGCGAAATGTTCGGCTACATCGGCGACCTGCGCACCATGACCTCCGGCCGCGGCCAGTTTTCCATGGAATTCTCGCACTACGCGCCGTGCCCGGCCAACGTAGCGGAAGAAGTGATCGCGGAAGTCAAAGAGCGCAAAGCCAACGCCTGATCACCCGCCGCCAACAAAAAGGGGCCAACCGGCCCCTTTTTTACACCCTCTGCCAAAGCAGAACGACGCCCCAGCATAGGGCAACCCAATCCCTACCGAAGCAGCACACCGCCCCTTCACACTCCCCCTGCCGAAGCCGAACACCGCCCCAGGGCAGTACAACTCCCCCCTACAAGGACGAAGCGTAGCCGTGGCATGGCGCCAGAGGGTACCGCACAAAACCAATACCTGGCTCCACGCAGGCCGCGGTGGAAGTCAGCGCTTTTGCAAAGACTCGGCGACAGGAGGTCGCCGCGTCAGCGTACAGGGAGGTATTTAAAGCGGTTTGCAAAAGCGCTGACTTTTACCGCGGCCGGCAATATCCAATAAGAGATTTTTACCAATCCCTCAGACGTTAAACCGAAAATGCACCACATCCCCATCAGCAACTTCATAGTCTTTGCCCTCCAACCGCCATCGCCCCGCGTCTTTGGCACCCTGCTCTCCGCCATGGGCGACAAAGTCCTCGAAGCTCACTACCTCCGCGCGGATAAACCCCTTTTCAAAGTCGGTGTGAATGACACCGGCCGCCTGAGGGGCTTTGGCGCCGACCGGGATGGTCCAGGCGCGCACCTCCTTGGGCCCGGCGGTAAAGTACTGCTGCAGGCCTAACAGTTTATATCCGGCCCGGATCACGCGGTTAAGCCCGGGTTCTGCAATACCCAGCTCGTCAAGAAACTCCTGGCGTTCCTCGTCTTCCAGCTCCGCCACCTCCGCCTCAATTTTGTTGCTGACCACCACCACTTCAGCGCCTTCCGCGTCGGCAATAGCCTGCACCTGATCCACCAGCGGATTGTCGGTCAAACCGTCTTCGGCCACGTTGCAGATGTACAGTACGGGCTTGGCGGTGATGAAGTGAAACTCGCGGATTGCCCGGCGCTCTTCCTTGCTGAGTTCAGCCGCGCGCACCGGCGCGCCGGCTTCCAGCTTTTCTTTCACCTTGTCCAGAATCGCCTGCAACGCCCTGGCGTCTTTGTCCCCGGAACCGGCTGTGCGGCGGGTGCGTTCGTAGACTTTTTCCAGCGTCTCCAGGTCCGCCAGCGCCAGCTCGGTGTTGATGATTTCGATATCGTCCACCGGCGACACCTGCCCGGACACGTGCACGATGTTGTCATCTTCAAAACAACGCACCACATGGGCAATGGCATCTGTTTCGCGGATGTGGGCCAGAAACTGATTACCCAGCCCTTCACCCTGGGCAGCGCCGGCGACCAGGCCGGCAATGTCGACAAACTCCATGGTTGCCGGGATCACCTTTTCCGGTTTAACCAGTTCCGCCAGCCGGTGCAGACGCGGGTCCGGCACCGGCACCACCCCGGTATTTGGGTCAATGGTGCAGAAGGGAAAATTTTCCGCATCAATGCCGGCCTTGGTCAGCGCATTAAACAGCGTGGATTTTCCCACGTTGGGCATACCGACAATGCCGCAGTTAAACCCCACTAATTTTCTCCTGTTGCGTGCAGCACATTCATGGCGGCCTGCCAGTTCATGGTGACAACATCCTGCATGACGCTTTCGCTCAGATCCGCCGCCTGTTCCGCCAGACCGCGTTCCGCGGCCGGCATGGTGTGCTGGGTAAGATAGGCGGTGACCAGATTCTTGTCGCCGGGATGACCCACCCCGATACGCAACCGGTGGAAGCCGCCGTCGTTGCCGCAAGCGGCGCGGATACTCTTCAGACCGTTGTGGCCGTTGTCACCGCCGCCGTTTTTCAGCCGCACGACACCCGGTTCAAAAGCCATTTCGTCGTAGGCCACCAGGATGTCCGTCACCGGAATCTTGTAATAGCGCGCCAACGCACCCACCGATTCACCGCTGTTATTCATGAACGTGGACGGCAGCAGCAGGCGCAGATAAACCCCGCCGACAAGGCCGTAGCCCATTTCACCTTTGAACTTTTTTTCCGCCGCCAGCGGCACACCGTAACGTTGGGCCAGTTTACGCACCCAGACCGCGCCGATGTTGTGCCGGGTTTTGTCGTAACGGGGCCCGGGGTTACCCAGGCCCACAATCAATTGCAGCGCGGGTGACGCGTTCACGACAACAGCCGCTCAATCAGCTGTCGTCACCTTCATCAGCATCACCCTCACCGGCGTCTTCCGCGGCGCTGTCATCTGCTGCCGCTTCGTCCGCAGCGGCTTCCGCTTCCGCTTCTTCCTCGTCCAGCGCGCCGCCGCGGCGAACCACCCCACCGGCTACCGGGATGTCGCGGTCTTCAGC
>JANQOA010000073.1 GCA_028279305.1 Pseudomonadales bacterium | reverse complement strand
GCGCGGCCACAGCCGCTCCCGCCGCATCCGCGTCGGCTGCGGCAGCCGCCGGCACGGTGCCGGTGCGCGGCATGCGCAAAACCATTGCCGCCCGTATGCACGAAAGCCTGACCAGTATGGCCCAGCTGACCATGGATATGGATGTCAATATGGACGACACCATTAAGCTGCGCACCCAACTGGTGGACGAATGGGCGGAAGAAGGCGTGCGTCCTTCGTATACCGATCTGGTTATCCGCGCTGCGGCGCGGGCGCTGGTGAAACATCCGATTATGAATGCCTCCTGGGGTGAGGAGGAAATTACCCTGCATGGAGACGTGCACGTGGGTATGGCGGTTTCCCTGGACGAAGGTCTGATTGTGCCGGTCATCCGCAACGCTGACCGCATCAGCGTTAAGGAACTGGCTCGCGAAAGCTCCCGCCTGGCAGCCGCCGCCCGGCACGGCAAGTTGGGGGTAGACGACCTGCAGGGGGGTACCTTTACCGTGTCCGCCCTGGGCATGATGGGGGTGGATTCGTTTACCCCCATTATCAACGCACCCCAGGCCGGCATCCTGGGAGTCAACAGGATTCGGGACGAGGTTGCCTGGGACGGCGACCGGCCGGTTAAAACCCAGGTCATGCGCCTGTCGCTGACCTGGGATCACCGCGTGCTGGACGGCGCCCCCGCCGCCCAGTTCTTAAGTGAAATCAAGGCGTTGCTGGAAGCCCCTTACCGTTTGCTGTTGTAGCATAAAGCCTGCTAACAGGCCGGTGGAAACCATGAACATTAACCCCCTGACCCCGGTAATTGGCGCGGAAGTACGGGGCGTAGACTTAACCGACCTGTCCGAAGGACAGTTTCAGCAATTGCGCGCGGCTTTTACCCGGCACAGTGTGCTGTTTTTCCGCGATCAGCCGGAACTGACACCCGCGCAGCAGGTGGCTTTTGCAAAGCGTTTCGGGCCCCTGCACCAGCACCCGGCCGCACCCACCCTGGCAGGGCATCCCGAGGTGTTTGTGATCCACGCCCACAAGGATTCAAAAGTTGCCAACGGCAACGGCTGGCATACCGATGTCTCCTGCGATCCGGAACCGCCGCTGGCCACCATGCTGCAGTTGCATCAACTACCGCCCAGCGGCGGCGACACCCTGTTTGCCAGCATGTACGCGGCGTTTGAGACTTTGTCACCCAGCCTGCAGCACTGGCTGCTGACCCTGACCGCCCGGCATGAATCGGAACATATCTACCGCGGCCGTTACAGCGACCGCGGCGTGGACGACAGCGGCCGCAGTTACCCGGCCGCCAGCCATCCGCTGGTGCGCACCCATCCAGATTCCGGACGCCTGGCGCTGTACGTAAACCCCAGTTTCACCACCGCCATTGAAGGCCTGCACGCTGCCGAAAGCGCGGCCCTGCTGGGCCTGCTGTACGCCCATCAGCAGCGGCCGGAGTTCCAGGTACGTTTTCAATGGACGCCGAACGCCATTGCCCTGTGGGACAACCGCTGCACCCAGCACTTTGCGTTATGGGATTACTGGCCGGAAGAACGCCGCGGCCACCGCGTGACCATCAAAGGGGAAAGACCGTACCTGTCCCCCGGCCAGCCCCGGCATACGGCGATGCGCCTGTCACAAAGCCTGCGCTAGCCCCTGCGCCGGATAACCCGGCGGCGCCGGCGCCGGAGACCCTAATAGGTGATGGCCTGCTCCAGTTTAACCCAGCGGCCGTTCTGCACCTGGGACAATACCGACTCCGTGGCGCCGCTGTGTTTGTCCGGGCCAAAAGACACCCGGTAGCCGAAGATGTCGGTGTAGTTGTCGATACTTTCCAGCGCCTGCACCAGGCCTTCGGTGGTCAGATCGCGGCCGGCGCGCTGCAGCGCTTCAATGGTCAGATCCGCGGCACGGTAACCCTCCATGGCCGCCAGCCCCGGTTCTTCACCGTATTTGGCCACGTAGGCATCCCACCAGGCGCGCACTTCGGGTGTCATGTCATCGTCCGCGTAGAGTTTTGCCATGTGCACAAAGGCGTAGTAGCCATGGCCGCTCTCCTGATCCGCCACCACCTGCGCGTACGCTGCGTTGTTGCCGACCCAGGCGACATCCTCCCAACCCATCTTGCGCGCCGCGTCCAGCACCAGAATGGTATCCCTGTGCACGGTGCCCATCAGCATCAGATCACAACCGGCATTCTTTAGGCGCAGGATGGCCGCGGTGAATTCACTGTCGGTAGGCTTGTGCGCTGACACTTCCGCCAGGCTCAAACCCATGGCGGCGGCCTGGTCCTCAGCGCCTTCGAGGATCTCAACCCCGTAATCAGTGTCCTGATAGATGACACAGGGCGCCTTTTTACCCTGCTGTTCAACAAAATACTTCACCGAGGCGCGCACCTCATCGTAGTAGATGCCGCGCTGGGTAAACTTCAGCGGATGAAAGGGCTCAACCATCTGCCGGCCGCCGCTGATGGGGAACAGATTGGGCACATTGGCCTCAAACAGAATCGGCATAATGGCATTGTTCAGCGGCGTGCCCACGCCGAGGACAATGGCCAGCACGTTGTCGCGGTTTATCAGCTTGTTAGCCGCGGACATGGCTTTGGGAACCTGGTACGAAGTATCTTCCACTACATAACGGATGGTGCGGCCGTGCACACCGCCGGCGGCGTTGATTTCCTCGAAGCGCATGCGAGCGGCGTTGGTGGCCCCCACTCCCCAGATGGCGGTGGGGCCGGACAGGTCGGTATATACACCCAGCACAATTTCCGTATCCGTCACCCCGCGCTGTTGCGCGGACTGTTCCGCTCCTCCGCATCCGGCCAGCACCAGGCACAAACTCAGCCACATAATCCGCACGCTCATTGTTCCAAGCCTCCTTTTATTCCTTCAGCCTCAGTACATTTCATCGATCAACTCAACGTACTTTTCGTTCACCACCTTGCGCTTGAGCTTCATGGTTGGGGTCAACTCTTCATCTTCCGGGTCCAGCAGTTGATCGATCAGGCGGAATTTTTTCACCGTCTCCACCCGCGCAAATTTGGTGTTCACCTTTTCGATCTCTTCCCAGATCAGATCCTGCACCGGCTGGGTATGACAGAGGCTGGTGTAGTTTGTAAACGGCACATTGCGGTCCTGGGCAAATTTTTCCACATTTTCCTGATCGATCATCACCAGACAGGTCAGATACGGCCGCTTGTCACCCACTACCACGGCATCCGATATGAATGGTGAAAACTTCAGCTGGTTCTCAATCTCGCTGGGGGTAATGTTCTTGCCGCCGGCGGTTATGATAATGTCTTTCATGCGGTCAACGATATAGACATAACCGTCATCGTCGATGCGCCCCACGTCACCGGTATGCAGCCAGCCCTGCACAAACGTTTCCGCGGTTTTTTCCGGTTTGTTCCAGTAGCCCTGGATGACCCCCGGACCGCGGATGAGAATTTCCTGCTGCTCCGACAGGGTAACCTCAACCCCGTCGCTGGCGCGGCCGACAGAGCCCACCCGGTTGGCGCCGGGCACATTGGCGGTGGCAATACCGGTGCATTCGGTCTGACCGTAGACTTCGTACATGGGTTTGCCCAACGCCCAGAACCAGTCGATAAGATCCGGCGCAATCGGCGCCGCCGCGGTAGACAGCCAGCGGCAGCGGTCGATACCCAGCAACACGCGGATATTCTTCAGCACCAGAAAGTCCAGCACCCGGTGCGCCAACGCCAGGCCTAAACCCGGGCGTTTGCCCACCTTGGTTTTTTCCGCGACCGCCGCGCCCACCTTGATGGCGCGCTGATACGCCCAGCGGCCCAGGGCGGTCGCCTCCTTGAGCTTGATGTTGACCAGCGAATACTGCTTCTCCCACACCCGCGGTACGGCAAAGTGGATGGTCGGCGCTATCTCCTGCTGGTCGCTGACCGCGGTTTCCAGCTCTTCAACCAGGTTGACAACCGAGCAGGACTCCATGGCCAGAAAGGTATAAAACATCCGCCCGGCAACGTGGGCCAGGGGCAGAAAGCCCAACTGCTCATCTTCGGGGTATACGCCGTATATTTTCTGCAGATTGTCCGCCATAAACAGCATGTTAGCCTGGCTGATCATGGCACCCTTGGGCGGCCCGGTGGTGCCCGAGGTATAGGTCAGCACCATCAGATCGTCCGGCTGCGCGGCGTCAACGGCGCTCTGCCAGGCATCCGGGTGCGCCTGCTCGTACGCTTCACCAAGGCGCAGCAGTTCCTCGAAGCTGATGCACTGGTCGTCTTTAAAATCCCGCAGGCCTTCCATGTCGAAGATAATGATCTTCTCCAGGGTTGGGGTGCGGCCGCGTACTTCCAGCACTTTGTCCAGCTGCTCCTCATCCTCGGCAAAATAGAAGCGGGTGCCGCTGTCGGTAATAAGGTACTCAACCTGATTGGCGGCGTCGGTGGGATATACCCCGTTTGTCACGCCGCCCATGCCGATCACACCCAGATCCGCAAACATCCATTCTTTGTTAACTTCCGAAGCTATGGAGCAAACATCGCCGCGCTGCAGGCCCAGGGCGCGCAGGCCGCAGCCGGCCCAGCGGGCAAAGCGGCCGTAATCCCCCCAGGTATATTCATTCCAGATGCCAAAGTCTTTTTCACGCAGCGCCACCTTGCCGGCAAAACGCGTGACCCGGTCCTGAAACAGGGCGCTGATGGTGGTGCAGCCGTGGACAACAATGTCATTCATCGCCAGGTCTTCCGCTGTTTCCAACGCCGCCGGCCGCGCACACCCTGATCTTTCATACCCAGGTAAAACTCCTGTATATCGGTGGCCTCACGCAGGCGTTCACAAGTGTCCTCCATAACAATGCGGCCAACTTCCATGACATAACCGTAGTTGCCCACTTCCAGAGCCATCTTGGCATTCTGCTCCACAAGCAGCACGGTTACCGAGCGCTCCGCGTTCAGGCGCCGGATGATGTCGGCAATCTCCTGTACAAGTTTGGGTGACAGTCCCAGGGACGGTTCATCCAACAACATCAATCGGGGACGCAGCATCAGCGCCCGGCCGATGGCCAGCATCTGCTGCTGCCCTCCGGACAGGTTTACCGCCTGGGATTTATGTAAATCCTTCAGCACCGGAAAGTAGTCGTAAACCATGTCCAGATCGTCTTGAATGTCCCCATCGCTGCGGGAAAACGCCCCCATGCGCAAGTTCTCATCCACGTTCAGAAACGGAAACACCTCGCGCCCCTCGGGCACATGGGCAATCCCCTGGCGGGCAATCCAGTCCGGGTCTTTGCCCTGAATGGCGGTGCCCCCGTAATGTACCGTACCCTTCTGCGGGTCCATGGCGCCGCTGATGGTTTTCAGGACCGTGGTCTTGCCCGCCCCGTTGCCGCCCAGCAGGGACACAATGGTGCCTTCCCGCACCTGCATGCTGACCCCGCGGATAGCCATGACCGGCCCGTAGTAAGTCTCGATGTTTTTGATATCCAGCAGCGTTGTCATGGCGCTAATCCCCCAGATAAGCACGCAGCACTTCGGGGTGTGACTGCACTTCCTGGGGTTCACCCACGGTCAGCAATTTACCGTCCGCCAGCGCCATTACCCGGTCCGACGCCTGACTGACCAGATTCATGTCATGCTCAACCATGATCACGGTGATGCCCAGTTCCTGGTTGATGTCCTCCAGCCAGAACGACAGGTCTTCCGTTTCTTCGGGATTAAGGCCGGACGAGGGTTCATCCAGCAGCAGCAGTTTCGGCTGCATGCACAGGGCGCGGCCCACCTCAACCATCTTGCGCACCCCGTACGGCAGATTGGCAATAATCTGGTCGCGATGGCTCTGCAGGTCTAACAGATCAATTACGTCCTCAACGCGTTGGCGGAACGCCAGCTCCTGGCGCCGCACCCCGGGCAGAAACAGCATTTCGCTGACCAGGTTGGTGGCGCGGTGGGTATGGCAGCCGATAAGCAGATTGTTCAGCACCGTTTCCTGCTCGAACAATTCGGTATTCTGGAAGGTCCGGGCAATACCCAGCTCAGCAACCTTATGGGTGGGCACCCGGGTAATGTCTTCACCGGCAAAAATCACGCGGCCGTGGGTGACATCGTAAATGCGGCTGAGCAGATTGAAGATTGTGGTTTTGCCGGCCCCGTTGGGCCCGACAATACTGAATACTTCCCCTTCAGCTACGCTGAAGGACACCTCCTGCACCGCGTGCACTCCGCCGAAGTGCACGGATATTTCTTCTGCCTGCAGCAGGCTCAATGCAGCCGCTCCGTGCGTAAAAAGGATTTCTGGCGTTTATAGGTTGCCTTGCGGTACAGCGGAAACTCTTCAAAAAACAAACGGATTTTGCGCCAGCGCCCGTAAATGCCCAACGGTTCGTAGATCAGAAACAGGATCAGGATGAGGCCGAACACCGCCGGTTCCAGACCCGGTATCTGCGCCACCGCCGGCGGTACCGTGTCGCGCAGGATGGCAATACCCTGGGGCAGCAGGCCGATGAAAATGGCACCGTAGATAACCCCGTGCAGAGAGCCCAGACCGCCTACCACCACCATCAGCAGCAGCTGGATGCTGGTAATCAGGGTAAAGGCATCCGGCGCCAGGTAGGTGAGCCGGTGCGCAAACAGGGCACCGGCCAGGCCGGTGAAACCGGCAGACAGGCCAAACGCCAGGGTTTTGGTGCGCGCCAGATGCACACCCATGCTTTCCGCTGAGGTCTCCGAATCCCGCACCGCGGTCATGGCGCGGCCGCTGGGGCTGCGCAGAATGTTCATCACAAGCAGCAGACTGGCCAGCAGGATAAACAGGCACAGGTAGTAAAACTGCGTCGGCTGCCCCAGCTGCCATCCGAACAGCTGCGGGCGCGGTACCGCCATACCGCGGAAACCGCCTGTTACCGATTCCCAGTGCACCAGCACCTGCTCGACTATCACGGCAAATGCAAGCGTCGCCACCGCCAGGTAAATACCCGTCATGCGCAACGCCGGTATACCCACCAGGCCGCCCACCACGGCGCTGAATACGGCAGCACATAACATTGCCGCCGGCAGCGGCACGCCCAGGTTCAACAGGTAGGCGTGGGTATAAGCACCGATGGCCAGAAAAGCGGCGTGGCCGAGACTGACCAGACCGGTATAACCCACCAGCAGCATCAGCCCCAGACCGGCAATGGCATAAATAAACACCAGGCTGAACTCACCCAGCAGAAAGCGGTCCAGCCACAGGGGGGCGCTGAACACCAGCAGCAGCAGCAACCCGTACCACAACAGGTGGCCGCTGTGTTTGACCAGGTTGATGTCCTGGTTGTAACTGATTTTGCGGATAAATCGCATGCCGACGCCGCCCCGCTTAGACCTTTTTCTTCTGCATGGTGGCAAACAGCCCCTGGGGCCGCACCAGCAGCATAATCAGCAGCAGCACATAAGCGCTCATGTCGGCAAACCCCGGCGGCAGGTACAAACCGGCAAACTGCTCCGCCACGCCAATCATCAGACCACCGATGATGGCTCCCGGCATGCTGCCGAAACCGCCGACAATTGCTGCCGCAAAGGCTTTAATGCCAACAAAACCGATCAGCGGATCAACCAGGGAAACCGGCGCCGTCAGCACTCCGGCCAGCCCGGCAATGGCGGCTGACAGGGCCCACACCAGCGAATACATGCGCTTGACGGGAATGCCCACGTAAAACGCCGCCAGCTGGTTTTGGGAAGCCGCCTGCATGGCAACGCCAACCCGGGTGAAGCGGAAAAACAACCAGGTCAGCAGGCACAGCACCGCGGTCCCAAAAATGATCGCCAGGTTCTCATAGCCGATCACCGCTTCACCGAGGCGCACCACTTCCCCTACATAGGGGGTGGGCAGGGCGCGCGGCTCGTTACCCCAGATGGCGCCCGCCACGGCGCGCAGCACAAACCCCAGACCAATTGTCAGCATCAGCACGGCAAAATGCGGCTCGCCGATCATGGGCCGCAGCAGCAGGCGCTCCAGCACCACCCCAACCGCCGCCATGACCAGCATGGTGGCCGGCAGCGCCCACCAGAACGGCCAGCCCCAGAAGCTGATAAACGTGATGGCCACGTAAGCACCCAGCATCATGATGTCACCCTGGGCAAAATTGACCATCTCGGTGGCTTTGTAGATGAGTACAAAGCCCAACGCGATAAGGCCGTAAACGCAACCCTGGGAAATGCCGCTGATCAGTAATTGGAATACTTCCACGTAACCTTCGTATTGATCGTTTGCTTGTTATTGTAAGCGGTCGGGGACTCTCCTGAGGGCATATTGTGTGGACTGCCACGCCGTTTGTCACGCACCTTGAACATGCTGCACTATGTGGCACTTCAACGGTGCACACTACCTGCACGGCAAAGACGACTTGAGGAGGGGTATATGGCAGGCAGACTGGCGGGTAAGAGGGTTCTGGTCACCCAGGCCGACGACTATATGGGGCCGGCGACGCTGGCGGTATTTGCCGCGGAAGGGGCGCACATGTTACCCGACACATCCGACCTGACCGTGCCAGGCGCATGTGAGCGGCTGGTGGCTGACAGCGGGCATGTTGACGTGCTGATCGCCAATCTGGCTTCACCCAACTTCTCCGGCATCCGCGCCGTGGACCTGGCCGACGATGACTGGCAAACCACCTTCGATATGATGGTGCATCCGCTGCACCGTCTGTGCCGGGCCGTGCTGCCGCAGATGCTGGAACGCCGCGCCGGGAAAATTGTTGTTTACGGCAGCGCCACGGCGCTAAGAGGTTTAAAGACGGTCACCGCGTACAGCGCCGCCCGGGCTGCGCAGGTGGGTTACGTGCAGTCACTGGGGGTGGAAGTGGCGCCGGATAACGTGCAGGTCAATCTGATTGCCCAGAACTATGTGGAAAACCCGGTCTACTACCCGCCCGAACTGCGCGCCAAAGAATCTTTCCAGAATTCCCTGAAGCGCCAGGTGCCGCTGGGACGGTTGGCCACTGCGGAAGAAGATGCCCGTTTCGCCTTGTTCCTGGCGTCCGCTGAAAGTGACTTTTTTGTTGGCCAGGCCATTCCTTTCAGCGGCGGCTGGGCGCAGCGCTGATCCTGGCCGGCATTTTGACCTGTTTTTAAACCGGTTTTGCCCCGGCCGCGCCGCGCCGGCTGTTCCCGCCCGGCCCGGATACAGCGGATGATGCAAGGTAAAACCCGGTTATGGTAAAACGGTGGTGAGGAAACCAGGGAGAAAAACAAATGATGACGGGGGATGAGTACCGCGCGTCGCTGGACGACGGCCGGGAAACTTTTTTTGAAGGCCGGCAGGTCACGGACCTGCCCGGGCATCCGTTGCTGGGCATCACCGTGGACACCGCAGCCGCCGGCTACGACCGCTTTTACGATCCCGCACCGGGCGCCGTGGGCGAATTCATGAAGGTGCCCGCTTCCGCCGCTGAACTGCGCGAACAGGTGGAACTGCACGAAACCGTGGATCTGCTCACCCATGTGACTTACGCCTCCATCATGACTCTGCTCACCGCAGCGGACCGCATCGAAGCCAAACTGCCGGAAAACGCGCAGCGCATCCGTGACTATGTGCAGGACGCGCAACAGCGGGATGTGCGCATCACCCAGTGCATTACCGACGCCAAAGGCGACCGCAGCCGCCGCGCCGGCAACCAGGACGACCCGGACGCCTACGTGCGGGTGGTGGAACGGCGCGCGGACGGCGTGGTGATCCGCGGCGCAAAACTGCATATATCCGCCGCATCCATGGGGCATGAGCTGATGACCATCCCCACCAAGGCCATGAAACCCGGCGAGGAAGACTACGCTATTGCCGCGATGGTGCCGGTGAACGCGCCCGGGGTAAAAATTGTCAACACCACCTATGCGCCGCGGCACGAAGACAAACGCGACTTCCCCGTGTCCGGCAAACACCACACGCCGGAAGGGTTTGTCATCTTCGACGACGTTTTTGTCCCCAACGACCGGGTTTTTCTCGACGGCGTCACCGAGTTCGCGGCTGTGTTTGCCCATTCGCTGGGGCTGTGGGAGCGGCTGGGCGGCTTGTCCAGCATGGCTTCCGGCTACGACCGCCTGGTGGGTTATGCGCAACTCATATCCGAGGCCAACGGCCTGGAAAAGATGGCTCATATCAAGGAAAAAATTTCCGAGATGATGATCAACGCCACCCTCATCCGGGCTTCGCTGGAAGCCGCTATCGACAACTGCAGCATTACCTCGGACGGCGCCGCCTTCCCCAATGAACTGTACACCAACGTCGGCAAATACCACGGTGCCGCCAACTATTCTTTAATGGTGCGGCACCTGCACGACATCGCCGGCGGCAGCGTCCTGACGGCGCCCAGTATTGCTGATCTGGAGAACGAAGAGACCGGACACCTGATCCGCAAATACATGAGCACCAAACAATCCGTGGACGGCAACTACCGTACCCGGCTGTTTCACGCCATCCGCGATACCACCGCGGACGCGCTGGGGGGCTGGTCCGCGGTCACCAACATCCAGGCCGGCGGCGGCCTGTACGCTCAACGTATCGTCTCACGCATGCACTACCCGCTGGACAAAGCCAAGCAGATGGCGCTGGAATACGCCGGCATGACGGAATACCTGCAACAAGACAACGGCAGCAAATAGCCAAGCGGCGGCAAATGCTGTATATATATACAGCATGAAGTTGATCCGCCCCCTGCACAGGCAACGGACCCGCAAACGCAACCGCGCTGAGGTTCTAAACAGCGCGGAGCTTGCGGTGCTGTTCGGCGTCCCGGCGGAGGACCTGGCAGCCTACCTGCAGCGCCGTAACATCAGCTATCACAAAGACAGCAACGGGGAAATCTGGGTCTCCCAGGAAGTTACGCGTCCGGAACCGACGCAGCCACCGCATACGCCCTGAACTGGCTGGCCTGCTGCGCGCGGCTGCCCAGGGCAGCCAGGCGCCGTTCTCCCGGCGCCATGGCCGCCATGCGCACACTCTGGGTGGATACACCCTGCCCATCGACAAACTCCACCTGCACAACAACATTGTGCAGGGCCACCGGAGCGCGGTTAACTACCTGCACAATCACCTGTCCGCGCTCATCCCGGCCAACCTGGGCATCTACATACTTACCCGGTTGCGACGGCACCTCCAGCCTCACCAGGCTGGCCCTGGCCGCGGTGCCGGCAGCACCCTGCCCCTGGCCGGCCTGGGCGTAATACCGTTTCGCCGCTTCCGCGTCTCCCTCCTGCTCCGCCAGCCGCCCCAGCGCGTTATATGCGGTGGAAGTGGGTAACAGGCGGACGGACAAATCAAGATCGGTTTTGGCGCGGCTGCGGTTGCCGGCCTGCATGTGGCTCAAGCCGCGCTGCAGGTAATAGACAAAATAGCCGTCATCCAGCGCCACGGCGCGGTCAAAATTGGTCACCGCATCGTCGTAACGCTTCTGCTGGTAGCGGATGGCGCCGCGCAAGCCGTGGAAAACCGCTTCCCCGGAAGTGACGTCCAACGCTTTGTTTACCGAGGTGAGGGCGGCAGCGTAATTCTCTTTGGCGTAAGCAGCCTGGGCTTCGTCAAAGTGTTCGAACGCCGGCCCCGCTTTGCGTACCTGCGACAGCGCGGTATCGTAAGCCGGACCGCCGAACACGCCGTCGGTGAAACCTTCGTTTCGCAACTGCGCCACCAGTTGGCGGTTGTTTGAAACCCTTTCGGTGGACGGCGGATGGGAAGCAAACAGCCCCTGGATAAAGTCCGTGCGCTTTTCGCCGGACAGGCGCACAAAAGTTTCCTGCAGGGTGACAGCGGCATGGGGGTCGTAACCGGCCTGCGCCATAAAGCGGGTGCCGTAAAAGTCGGCTTCGCGCTCCGCGTCACGGGAGTACTTCTGGTTCAGCAGGCCGGCAGCCAGCTGCGCCCCCTGCAGCATCTCCCCGCCGTACTCGCTGCCTGCACCCAGCACCACCGTACCCAACAGCACACCCTGGGCCAGCAGGCCCCGTTCTATACGTTTGGCGCCATGCCGTGCCGCCGCGTGCGCCACCTCGTGACCGAGCACCGCCGCCAGCTCGGCTTCGTTTTTCAGTTCCGTCAACAGGCCGCGGTTGATGGCAATTTTGCCGCCGGGCAGCGCCCATGCATTCGGCACTGAATGATTCAGCACAACAAACTCGTAAGGCAGGTCCACGCCGCTGTGTCTGGCCACCTTCTGGCCGACCCGGTTGACATAGGCGGTGAGCTCGGGGTCGGTGGTATACGCGCCGCCCTGCATCTGCTGGGAAGGCCCGTATTGTTCACGCCCGATGGCAATTTCGCGCTCGGTGCTGACCAGGGTGATCTCGCGCTGCCCCGTGACCGGGTTCACAGCACAACCGGTAACAAATACCAGCAGCACCCAGAAAACACACCATATGCGGCTTCGTGTTGTGCCGCTCTGTGCCGTACACGTCATATGCGACCCCATGTTTGCCACCCGACTATCCATCAGTCTGTTCCATCAAGCTATATAGACCCCGGCGAACTTTGACAGTTTTACAAAGTTCCTACAATTCTGTAACAGCATGCCCCCGGCACTGCTCTTATGCTACAGCATCAACGGGTTCGCCCCATCGAACGACATGAAGTAGTAGTCGCAAGGATGTCCAGTAACGTAATTCCCCCGCAACAACAGGCGGTCAAACAGCGCCTGGCCTCGGGTATCGACCACGAGATCAAAAAACTCAAAGCCAGTTTTGCCGACAGATTGCAGGAAAACAGACCTGTGTCACATAGTGTGGCAACCGCTTACCGGCTCACCATTCAGAACTGCGAAAAACTCAAAAAAACCTTGTAAAACAAAGGTTTAAACCACCTAAAACAAGTCCGCAAAAGGTCCAGGCAAGGCTCTGAACGGCCGCTGGCGGCGGAATTCCATTTTCATTCCATTATCGCTGCACCAACGTTGCAGCTTTGCGCCCTAAGGTACAAGCCTGAAAGTTGTGGAACGTTGTAGAGGGCAGTACACACTTTCAGAGCGAACTTAAAGATCGAACACAACGAGGGGCCAGGAATGGCATTTGACGGACGGGGTAACCTGTCCAGAACCGAGAGACATTAAATCCAAGCAGTATCAGGAAGAGACAATGCAAGCAACCAACCACAACCACGACCAACACACACGAGCAGCGGTGATGACCGCGGATGACGAAATACTGACCACAGCAGAAAGCTTTCTGCTTCTGGCCGCTCTGTGCACCCTGGCCACCAGCATTTTCTCGTTCTCTCTGATCTAACTGGCAACAGTCTTTAGCGAACAGGATTCAGAAACAAACCGGAATTAATAACCCGGAATAAACAACCAGGAATAAGTAAAGAGGACTAGCAGACTCTTAAAATTTCGACGATTACTCTCCAATGACCCTAACTCTCCAATGAGTTATTACAAATATGACCAATCTGGCCAACCCTGCTTCCCGCAGGGTTTTTTTTGCCTGTCTGACAGCGCACACTTGGACATCACAAGCTGTTAGACCGGAACCGTTATGAAATACCTGCATACCATGGTGCGTGTCACCGACATCGACCAGTCCCTGAATTTCTATTGCAACGCACTGGGCCTGGAAGAACTGCGCCGCTACGAAAACGAAGGCGGACGCTTCACCCTGTTGTTTCTGGCCGCGCCGGGAGATTCCGAAGCCCAGGTGGAACTCACCTACAACTGGGACGCGGACCCGGACCCGCTTGCGGGCGGACGCAATTTTGGTCACCTGGCTTACGCGGTGGACAACATCTACGCCACCTGCCAGCGGCTTGCCGACCACGGCGTGGTCATCAACCGCCCGCCCCGGGATGGACGCATGGCGTTTGTGCGCTCACCCGACGGCATATCCGTGGAGCTGCTGCAGGCCGGTGAAGCCCTGGCACCCAGCGATCCATGGCAAAACATGGAAAATACCGGCGAATGGTAGTTGCCAGCCTTTTCACTGAACCAGTACATTAACCGGCCCAACACTTTACGAGAGATCAAGATGAAGCTGTACAACTCCCTGGGCCCGAACCCCCACGTCGTCCGTATGTTCGCTGCTGAGAAGGGCATCAGTCTCGAGATGGAAGAGGTCGATATTATGGCCGGGGCCAACCGCCAGGACGACTACCTGCAGATTAACCCCGCGGGTCAGCTCCCCTGCCTGCAGTTGGATGACGGCGCGCTGATCGCTGAAATTACCGCCATCTGCGAATATCTCGACGAAGTGGGTGAAGGCCCCTCGCTGATCGGCGACGATCCCGCGGAGCGGGCCAACACCAGAATGTGGACCCGCCGCGTTGACCTGAACATCTGTGAACCCATGGCGAACGGCTTCCGTTACAGTGAAGGGCTGCCGATATTCAAAGAACGCATGATCACCATTCCCGAAGCCGCGGAGGGTTTAAAGAGCATTGCCCGGGACAAACTGACCTGGCTGGACGGCCTGATGGCTGACGGCCGGCAGTACATTGCCGGTGACAAGCTGACCCTGGCGGACATTCTGCTGTTCTGCCTGTTGAATTTCGGCAACACCGTCGGGCAACCTTTCGACCAGAGCTTAAGCAACGTTAAACCCTGGTTTGAACGCATGGCCGGCCGCGAGTCCGCCAGCGCGTAACTTACCCCCGGCATTGACGCGGTATTCACAAGCACTATCGTTTAATTGTGTGTATCCGGCGCGCATCCCACTCCGGCGGTCTTCCGGTAGCGTAGACCGCCGCTGAGGTAGTCCGCTGATACGGTAGTCCGCTGATACGGTGATCCGCTGATACGGTGGTCCGCTGATACGGTGGTCCGCCGATACGAGAGTGCGCCGGTGCGGGAGGTACCTGGCAACCTGGCATAAGCCTGTGGATTATAAGCTTATATTCCATTATTAGAGCAGTTGTGTTACTTTTGGTAGCAAATTGTGTAACCCAGGTACACGCTCGGGGATGGTAGCCGGCGGTTGTCCGGTCTTGTGCGCAAGACGCCGTCAGCACAGGGCACAATCCGCTAAAATCGTCCCACAGTTCTATCAACAGATAGATTCGATCAACAAAAGATTCGATCACAAAAATTAGACTGCAAAGAAGACTGCTCGAATGCGAAAAACATACATCACCGCGGCTTTGATCGGCATTCTTCTGGCAGCCTGGTTGATATCCGGCCAGATCGGCCAGGATTCGCTCACTAATCCCCCTTCCCTGGCGGAACTGAAGCGTGAACAACAGCGCGTGCAGGCGGATGCCGCCCCCACCCGGGTGCGCGTGAGCGTCATTCAGGCTGCTGAACAGAACCGTTACATCACGGTGCGGGGCAAAACCGAAAACAAGCGCACCGTGGACGTGAAAGTAGAGCTGCCCGGCCGGGTGGTCAGCCGGCCGGTGGAAAGAGGCACGGCAGTGGAAGCCAATGAACTCCTGTGCCAGTTATCCGTGGAAGACCGCCAGGCGTCCCTGGCAGAGGCCCGCGAAGCTTTGAACCAGGCGCGCATCGAATACGAAGGCGCTCTCAGCCTGAAACAGCGGGGGTTTAACTCGCAGACCGCCATTGCCGGCGCCAAAGCGCGCCTGGCCGCCGCTGAAGCGAACGTTAACCGCCGCCAGCTGGACTTGCGCAAAATTAACGTGCGCGCACCGTTTGCCGGCATTGTTGAGGATGTGCATCAGGAGATTGGTGATTACGTCACCCCCGGCGACAGCTGTGCCACGGTAGTCGACCTGGGCCCGATGTTACTGCGCGGCCGGGTCTCGGAGCAGGATGTAATCGATCTGCAATTGGGCACTCCGGCCACCGGCGAGCTCAGCAACGGCCGCGTGGTGGAAGGTCCGCTGACCTTTATCGGCCAGCAGAGTGATCCCAACACCCGCACTTACGCGATTGAAATTCAATTGCAGAACAGCGACCACAGCCTGCGCTCCGGCATCACCACGGAAATCCGCATCCCGGTAGAGAACGTGCTGGCACAAAGGGTCAGCCCCGCTCTGTTCAGCCTGGACGACGCCGGCAGCATTGGCATCCGTACGGTTAATTCCGACAATGTGGTTGAGTTCTACAATGTAGACATCCTGTTCGACGATAACGAAGGCGCCTGGGTAACCGGCCTGCCGAACCGCGCCGCCATCATTACCGTGGGCCAGGAACTGGTCACTGCCGGTGAACGGGTGGACCCCATCTTCCAGAGCAACCAGCCGATGCCGGCGCAACGCAGCACGGAACCCGGCGCCACCGCCAAAGCCAAACCCGCCGCGCCGCCGCAACGGCCGGTACAGCCGGACTCCACCGGCATCCACCCGCCCCTGTCACCCAATGTCGGGGCTAATGTCGGCGCCGGCGGCCCGCGCTAACCCCGGCTGCCGGCCGACGCTGCCATGTACGCCTTTATAGAAGCCGCAATCAGCCGCACCCGTACCACCTTGCTGATTATGGTGATGGTGATTCTGGCCGGCCTGATTGCCCGCGCCGCCATTCCCATTGCCAACGACCCGGACATCGACGTGCCGTTTTTTGTTGTCACCGTGGTGCACGAAGGCATATCCCCGGAGGATGCTGAACGCCTGCTGGCGATGCCGCTGGAAACGGAAGTGCGCAACGTTGAAGGCATCGAGGAAATGACCACCTTCGCCTCTGAAGGGGCAGCCACGCTGATGGTGGAATTTGATGCCGACCAGGACCTGAACAAAGCGCTGATCGACATCCGCGAAGCAGTGGACCGGGCCAAAGCGGAATTCCCCTCCACCGCGGAAGAACCCATCGTGCAGGAAGCCAGCGTTGCTGATTTCCCGGTCCTGCAGATCAATATTGTCGGTGAGGTGCCCGAGCGCATGTTATACAACATCGCGCTGGACCTGCAGGAGGCGGTGGAAGCCCAGGCGGACGTTCTGTCCGCGGATATGTTCGGCCACCGGGAGGAATTGCTGGAGGCGGTTATCGACCCGAACCAGCTTGAAGCCTTTGCCATCTCCTCAGAAGAATTGATTAACACCATCGTGCGCAACAACCGGCTGATTCCCGCCGGCAGCCTGGATACCGGCGAAGGACGCTTCTCGGTCAAGGTGCCCAGCATCATCGAGCGCGCCAACGACGTTTTTGATCTGCCGGTGCGGGCTGACGGGGATACGGTAGTGACCTTAAGCGACGTCGCCAGCGTGCGCCGCACGTTTAAGGACCGCACCAGTTACGCCCGGGTGAACGGCCGGCCGACCATTTCGCTGCAGGTGGTGAAACGTTCCAACGCCAACATCTTAAGCGCCATCGCCGCCGCCAAAAGCGTGGTGGAAGGGTACCGCGACAAGCTGCCAGGCCGGGTGGACGTGTTTTATACCAGCGATCAGGCACCGTTTGCGGAAGGTCAGGTGACCGAACTGCAGGGTAATATCTTCACCGCTCTGGGCCTGGTCATGGTGGTCGTGGTGGCTGCCATGGGTTTCCGCAGCGGCGTGATTGTCGGTCTGGGCATACCGGTTTCTTTCCTGTTTTCCCTGATCTTCGTCTACCTGCTGGGTTATACCTTTAACTTCATGGTCATGTTCGGCATGTTGCTGGGGCTGGGCATGCTGATCGACGGCGCCATTGTCGTCACCGAATACGCCGACCGCAAAATGATTGAAGGCTATCAAAGGCGGCCCGCTTATATTCTCGCCGCGCGGCGCATGTTCTGGCCGGTCACCGCATCCATTGCCACCACCCTGGCGGCGTTCCTGCCGCTGATGTTCTGGCCTGGGGTACCCGGTAAATTC
>JANQOA010000071.1 GCA_028279305.1 Pseudomonadales bacterium | reverse complement strand
TGAGACCTTTTCCAGCGAGCTGCCCGACGAGCCGTTGCTCAGCGGCCGCGACGATGTGGTCCTTGAGCAGGTGGCGCCGCCCGGTACAAAAGATATGTTGGGTGCTGACAGGCCGGACCACACCCGCCTGCGTAAACTGCTGAGCATGGACTTTACACCCGGCAAAATCTCGCGCATGCAACCGCGCATTGAAGAAATCTGCCGCCGTACCCTGGACGGCGCGGCGCAGCGGGACAGTTTTGATGTGGTTAAGGGTCTGTCGGAACCGCTGCCGGTGTCGATCATCGCTGAACTGCTGGGTATTCCGCCGGAACTGGGAGAGCAGTTTAAGCAGTGGTCGGATGCCGCCACTGCGCCGGTACCGCCTGATGCCAGCGACGCCCAGGTAGCCCAGCGCAACCAGCAAATTGTCGACTTCAGGGCCTACCTCAGGGAGCAGATCGAACAACGCCATGCCCATCCCACGGAAGATTTTATCGGCCGCCTGGTGGCTGCTCACGACGACGACAGCAAGCTCAGCGACGCGGAGGTACTGGCAGCGGTAAATCTACTGCTGCTGGCGGGCAATGAAACCACCACCAATCTGATTTCCAACGCGGTGCTGGCGATGACCCGCTTTCCGCAACGCCAGCGGGAGCTGTGTGAGGACCCGGCGTTGATGGAAGCGGCGGTGGAGGAATTCCTGCGTTATGACGGTTCCGTGCAATTCACCGCGCGCCGGTTGCTGGCTGATGCGGAATTTCAGGGCCGGACTTTAAAGCGCGGCGAACAAGTGCTGCTGGTGCTCGCCTCGGGCAACCGCGACCCGCGCGTATTCGACCACCCGGATGAACTGGACTTTCACCGCCCGCGGGGTAAACACCTGGGTTTTGGCGACTGGATTCATATCTGTCTGGGACAGTTTCTGGCGCGCATTGAAACCCGCGCCGCGTTGCGCGCCCTGCTGGATACCTTCGGGCAGTTTGAACTGGCGGTTGACGAAGCGGAGGTGACTTACCGCCCCAACTTTAATCTTCGCGGACCCAGTTGGCTGCCCATCCGGCAGGTTTGACTAAATGGGCTTGCCAGCCACCCCGGCCGGCGCTACAGTAGGATGCTGTATATAAATACAGTATTATGAGTGCCCTGGGTGACACGAGTGCCGGGTGACATAACTGCCGGGTGGCATAACTGCCGGGTGACATAGTGCCCGGGTGACATGAGTGTCATGAGTGATAAGAGTGACATGAGTGCAACAAGCGCGGCGAGCGCAGCAAGCATAAAAAGCGCAACAAGCGCTGCAAAAAGACTAAGCAGAACGTGGCACAACATCGTTGTGCACGCGGACATGGATGCGTTCTACGCCGCGGTGGAGCAACTGGACAATCCGGAACTGCGCGGCAAGCCGGTGCTGATCGGCCCCAACAGCCACCGGGGCGTGGTGCTGACGGCCAGTTACGAAGCCAGGCCCTACGGGGTCGGCAGTGCCATGCCAGTGGGCGAAGCCCGGCGCCGCTGTCCGGATGCGGTCATGGTGTCACCCCGGTTTGAGCGTTACCAGCAGGTGTCCCGGCAGGTGATGGACGTGCTGGGGGATTTTTCTCCAGCGGTGGAACCGCTGTCGCTGGATGAGGCGTTTGTTGAGATGTCCGGCGCGGAACACATTTTTGGCCCGCCCCGGGTGATGGGTGAAAAAATCAAACGCGCGGTAAAAGCGGCCACCGGGCTCAATATTTCTGTTGGCGTTTCGGGCACCAAATACGTGGCCAAGGTAGCCAGCGCGCATGACAAACCAAACGGGCTGACGGTGGTCGCGCCGCACCAGGCGGTGGCCTGGCTGGCGCCGCTGCCGGTAACCAGGCTGTGGGGGGTTGGCAAAAAAACCGCGCCGCGGCTTCAGTCCCTGGGCTTCCACACCATTGGTGATATTGCCGCGGCGCCGGAAAATTTGCTGGCCCATCAACTGGGTTCCGCGGGCAGGCACTTTTACAATCTGGCCCACGCCCGGGATCCGCGCCGGGTCTCCCGCGGGCGTACCGCCAAAAGCCTGGGTTCGGACCGCACTTTAAATGAAGATGTGGCGGCGGAAGCGGACATTCGCCGGCATCTGCGCCGTTCAGCGGACCGGGTGGCGCGGCGCCTGCGGGAAAAGAACTATGTGGCCCGGGGTGTGCGGGTGCGGCTGAAAACCTCCAGCTTTCAGATGCTCAGCCGCCAGGGGCAGCTGCAACGCGGCGCTGACACTGCCCAGGCGTTGTATGCCGAAGCCTGCAAACTGCTGCGCCAGTTTGACCACCCGGGCCCGTTCCGCCTGGTGGGTCTGGCGGCTTTTGATCTGCACTGGGGAGACCAGGCGCGGCAACTGGACCTGTTTGAAGATAACCGCCGGCGCAGTCTGGAAACGACGATTGATCAACTGATGCACCGTTTCGGCAAAGGTGCGGTCACCCGGGCACGGGACATGCAGCAGCAGGATACCGTGGCTAAAGACGGCGTGAACCTGGATTTCCTGGACTACCGGGACGGTGAACGGGTTTCCAGTCCGGCGTAGCCGCGCAATGCTCCGGGCGCTATGGCCTGGACAGGCGGGACTGTGTTGGGCTATCTAATCCTCGATTGCTGAATAAACAATATTTTTGAGCTGCCCGCGGAAATTGAATGTGGCGGACGGCATCAGCTGGGTCATGAAGATCACCACCAGGTCTTCCACCGGATCAACCCAGAAAATTGTCGACGCGGCCCCGCCCCAGTAATAACCGCCGGCGCCCAGGGCGCCGGTAGCAACTTCACTCAGGCTGCTTGCGAAGCCAAGGCCGAAGCCCACCCCCTCATAAGCCGTTTCAGAAAACGCGCCCACCGCCAGCGTGGACAGATCGCGGTTATCCGGCAGGTGGTTGCGGTGCATCATGCGCAGGGTGCGGGGCCCGATAATACGTGCGCCGTCCAGTTCTCCGCCGCGCCGCAACATTTCACAAAAACGCAGGTAGTCCGCGGTGGTACCGGTTAAGCCGCCGCCGCCGGACAGGAAACTGGGCTGCTGCAGATAGCTGCTGTCAGCCGGATCGTCGAGCAGCCGCAGGCTCTTGTCCGCGGCCCGTTCGTAGTTGGCGCAGAACCGTTCCTGTGCTTCCGGCGCCACCTGAAACGCGGTATCGGTCATGTTCAGAGGTGCAAAGATATGTTCCTGGAAATACTCGTCCAGGGTTTGCCCGGACAGGGCTTCCACCAGGTGGCCGCAGACATCGGTTGCGTAGCTGTACATCCAGCGGCTGCCGGGTTCGAAGTGCAGGGGTACGCCGGCCAGGGTGTTGATAAAGGTGTCCAGAGTGGCGCCGTCTTCGCGGGTCACGCCCAGCTTGCGGTACATGCGGTCCACCGGATGCCGGGTAGCGCCGTAGGACAGGCCGGCGGTGTGGCTGAGCAGGTGGCGGAATGTCATGGGCTGCGCCGGCGCCTTGAGCTGCATATTGTCCGCATCACCATCCACGTACACCTGCTGCCCGCGCCAGCCGGGGATCACCCGGTACACGGGATCGTTAAGTTGAAACAGGCCGCGCTCGTAAAGCTGCATCAGGGCCACCGAGGTGATGGGCTTGGTCATGGAGTAGATGCGGAAAATGGCGTCGTCGCGCATGGCTTTGCCGCGTTCCAGATCCATGCTGCCCAGGCTCTGATAATAAGCCGGCTGGCCGTGACGGCTGACAAGGACCTGGCAGCCGGCGATTTTGCCGGGCTCAATATAATTCTGCTGCAGGTGCGCGGTGATTCGCTGCAGGCGTTTTTGTGAAAAGCCGGCGTAGGCGGCATTTGTGTCCATAAGGTTCCCCGGAAAGCCAATAGCCAGCGGCCAACAGTACACCTTCGCGCGGCGCAGCAAAAGCGCGTTGTGTATTAGCGGGTGGTCACCGCGGCGGCAAGCTGCTGGCCGGTGGCGGCGGACAGCGTCCAGCCCAGCATGCCGTGGCCCAGGTTGGTATATAAG
>JANQOA010000067.1 GCA_028279305.1 Pseudomonadales bacterium | reverse complement strand
CACCTGGGTAGAGCCGCTGAACGCGGACGTGGCGTCAATGGTGACGTTGGAGGCAAACACCCCCACCTCCGCAATATTGGTCAGGCCTTTGTCCGCCAGCGCCTCAGCGCTGAAACTCTGTACCGCTATCGGCACGTCCTGCTGGTTCTGCGCCCGTTTCTGCGCGGTTACGACAATCTCTTCCAGCACCGTCTGCGCCGCCAACGGCACCGTCGGGACGGTAAAGCCAAGTGCCAGCGCTGCGCCGGCCAACAAGCGAACTGTAAATTTCATGCTTCTCCCCTGAATTGTCATAAAGATGACCCGCCAAGGGTATTACCCGGGCCCGGGTCATAATTGACCGTTCAGGCACTAAAACTTGACTGCCGGCGGTACTGGCGCGGCGAGCAGTGATACCGGGTTTTAAACACGCGGCTGAAATGAGGCATGCTGTTCATGCCCCAGGCATAAGCGATCTCGGAGATGCTGCGGCCGGCCTGGGCGGGGTCGCGCAAATCCCTGGCAATGTGCTGCAGCCGCTGGCCGCGCAGCCAGTGGCTGACACTTTCCGCTTCCGTTTCAAATAACCGGTTCAGGTAGCGTACGGAAATACCATGCGCCGCGGCAATGGTTTCACGGCTGAGATCCGCGTCGCGCAGGTGTTGGTTGACGTACGACTTCACGCGCAGCAGCTGCGCGGCGCGGGTGGTGGTTGCAGCGCTGGTTGCCTGCAGCCGTTCAGCCAGCGCCGCGCTGACTACATCTACGATGTTGGTACTGAGCCGCTCGACCATATGCGGCTGCAGGCCGTCGGCCTGATCCGCCACGCTGCGCAGAAAATCAAACGCCACGCGCCCCATGCCGCTGGCGCCGGACACCCGGGTGGCGGTTAAACGCTCCGGCGCGGCGATGCGCTCGGCCACCAGCCGGCGCGGCACCTTCAGGACCAGTTCTTCAAAGCGGTCGGCAAAACGCAGGGTATAGCTGCGGGTGCTGTCGTAGATCGCCAGGTCCCCGGGCTGTAGTAAAGCCGCGCGCCCATCCTGTTCCAGCACACCACGGCCGGACATCTGCAGGCTGATAAGAAAGTACTCTTCCGCGCTTTTGGCAATCTGGCGCGGCGTACGGAACACTTCGTGGCGGCCGGACTGCACCCGGGTCAGTTGCAACGGACCCAAGGGGCGGTCCTGCAGGTTGCCGAAAAACTCCTCCCCCACATTGCCGCAATCAAGTTGCACAAATACGTCACAAATCAGGTCACGCCAGTAAGCGGCACGCTCGCGGGCGCAAACCTGATCCGTGGTCAGGACAGTCCGGCTGGTGTTCAACATAAGTCCTCCCAACAAGCGCTCACACAAGCTTCAGGACGCAACCCCGTCAACGCTCATGCCGCGGGCCAACGGATAGTTCCGGTAATGACTGCCGGTTTCATCAACAAAGCCGATGCGGATGGCAAAATCACCACTCTGCAGCCATTCGTACATCTCGTTGATCTGCGGGGTGATAGTGGCAAAAGCCAGTTCCGACCAGGGCAACTGGGCGCGGCTGTACCAGCAGCACTGCAATGCTTCGCGGGTCTCCCGGGTCTGCGGGCGCACCGGCAAATGGCAGCGGAATACCAGGTGGGTCTGGGTCATATGCAGGACTGAACTTACGCTAACCAGTTGCATCTGCTGCGGCGTGACCCGCACCCCGGTCTCTTCCTCAAGCTCCCGGCTGGCGGCCTGTTCCGGGGTTTCGCCTTTTTCCATATAACCGCCGGGCAAGGCCAGACGGCCGGCCGCCGGCGCAATCCCGCGGCGGATCCACAAAATGCTCTCACCGACACAGACATACACCGCAACCAGTACAATCGGGTTCTGGTAATACACATGATGGCATTGCTGACAGACATGGCGGCTTGCGCCGGCATCTCCGGGCTGCTTCTCGAGGTGTAACTTGCCGCCACAATCCGCGCAGAAATTCATGCCGGACATGACAGCGGCCTTCAGGCAGTCTCGCCTGCTGCGGGAACTGCGGCCAGTTCCTGCAGACCCTGCAGCAACACCGACCAGGTGGCCGGATCCACCGAGGCCTGCAGGTCCCGGTAGGCCTGATCGACCCGCGGCATGACCTGCTGCTCAAGCGCCTGGCCCGCTGCCGTGATCTGCACATTCACCACCCGGCGGTCATTCTGGCAACGCTGTTTGTCCAGCAGCCCCATCAACCGCAGTCGGTCAACCACTCCGACCAGGCTCGGCGGTGATATATGCGTAAGCCCGGCAAGCTCACCAAAACTGATGGTCCGGCGCTCCCACAGGACACGCAATACCCGCCATTGCTGCTCCGTCAGGCCAAATTCTTTAAATATGGCACGGAAGCGCGGCATTACCGCATCCAGGGCGGCGTAAAGCATCATCGGCAGCGAGCGGCTGAACTGTTGCACGGGAAAATTTCATTAATATATTAACTATTAATGTAATTAAGCATCCCCCAGCCTGTCAACCGCTCAGGATTCCCCTTTGGACAGGGCTTCGCCGTACTGTTCTTCGCTGATCACGCCACCCTCCCGCGCCGCCCGGCCCCGGTCTTTGGGCTGCAGATGGTCCTGCAGGCCGTCTATGCGCTTCCACGCCGGAAAGGGTTGCTCACCCTCGGCGTCCGGGACGTAGGGAGAGGTGGCCAACCGCTGGTGTTTGTGAATGTAACGGGCGCAGTTGAGGAACACCTTGTCGACCCGCGCGCGCACGACCATTAACGCGCCTGGATATTCCGCCAGCAGCGGATCATTGTCCTGCACGCTGGCGGTGGCCTGCACGCGGATGCGGTTGGGGGTCTCAAAGTCGATGAACAGCAGGCCAATTTTTGCCGTTTCCGCAATGTTGCCCATGGATAGAAACATGCCGTTACCATCATAGGCGGGAAACGCCAGAGTTTTGTTGTCGACAACTTTTACCGTCCCCACGCCGCCGCCCTTGTGCGACACCGTGGGTTCGCCGTCACCATTTACAGTGGACAGAAAAAAGAAATCCCTGGTGCTGATAAACGCCTTGTGTGTGTCGTTCAACTCGTCATCAACAATGGCAGCTTCCACCGCATCCGCCAGCTTCCGGGATTCAAAACGGGCCTGCAGACTGCGCTGAGAATCGGTGTAAAAAGTCATAACGGCACCCCCAAGCAAAAAGCCAGTCTACCGCCAACCTTTCAACCACCTCAATGCATGCTTCAGCCGCCGCCGCTTTCCGCCGCGGCTTTGTTGCGCGCAATCTCCTGAATCTGAGCCTGGGACGGCCGCTTCGCGGCGGCCGGATCAATCACCTCGGAAACCGCCAGTTTGCGATGCTGTTTCACGTCCAGATCATCCAATTGCAGTTCACCGCTCATAACCGCCTGCTTCCACGCTTGATGCTCCGGCTCCAGGGCATGGAACTCCGGCATGACTTCCCGGGCAAACAGTTCCAGGCTGGCGCAGATATCTTCATGGGACGTATTGCCGGACTGGTTGAGCAGGATAATCTGGTCAATATTTGAATCCGCATATTCGCGCAGCTTGCGGCGGATGGTATCCGGTGAACCGATTAGGCCGGTTTCAAACGCCTTGGCCGCCTTGTCGGTGGTACGCCATTGCTGATATTCGTTCCACAGATCCACCGTGCCCGGCGCATAGTCGTGGGTGCCGTTGTACTCCAGGCAGAAGATAAAAAATGTCCAGCCCTCCGCCTAGGCCCGTGCTTCTTCGTCCGTTGCCGCGCACATGAAACCCGACACAATGGCAATGTTGGGGTTCATTTCGTATTCACAGAGTTTCTGCACCCGGTTGCTGGAAATAATGTTGTAGTACTTGTTGACCCACGCGGTGGCGCCTTCCGGGCTGGCAAACTGAAAACCCAACGCCCCGATGCCGCGCATGGCGGCATATTCGATGGTATTCAGGTTGGAACACGCCACCCACAGCGGCGGGTGCGGGGTCTGCAGCGGTTTGGGCAATACGTTGCGGCGCGGCCACTGCCAGTATTTGCCTTCAAAGCCGTAGTCCGAGCTGGTAAAGCACGGCAGCATGGCACGGAAACCCTCTTCATAGATGTCGCGTTTTTCCCGCACGCGGGCGCCAAAAGGATGCAGCTCCGTGGGGCCCGCACCTTCCCCGGTGCCCAACTCCACCCGGCCGCCGCTGAGCAGGTCCAGGTTGGCCACCTGTTCCGCTATGCGGATCGGATGGTTGGTGGTGAGCTGGAACACGCCGTGGCCGAGGCGGATATTTTTTGTGCGTTGGCTGGCCGCGGCCAGGAACGCGGTGGGGGAAGAGCCATGGGAATACTCCTCCAGAAAGTGATGCTCCACCTGCCAGGCAAAGTCGTAGCCGCAGCGGTCGGCAATTTCGACCTGTGTCAGGGCGTTCTGGAAGTGCTCGTATTCGCTGTGTTTATGCCAGGGCCGGGGTATCTGATGTTCATAAAAGACGCCAAATTTCATTTGCTGCTCCCATCAATAAAGGGGTCAAATCCGATTAAACTTTTGTATTAAATACAAATCTGAGGGCAAAATGCAAGGCAACCCTGCAGCGGCTGCGGGACCGATCCGCGCTTGAGCGCAACCCGCGGCGGTAGGATACTGTTTTGCCTCCACGGTAGCGGGCAGCTTGCACTTGAACCCACTGGCAGATTCCACTTACCGCAGGTTGTTCTCGGCTCAGGTTATTGCCCTGGCGGGCAGCGGCCTGTCCACCGTGGCACTGGCCCTGCTGGCCTACGAACTGGCGGCTGACCATGCCGGCAGAGTGCTGGGCACAGCCTTGATGCTGAAGATGTTGGCATACGTCAGCATTGCACCGCTGGCCGGCGCATTTGCGCACCGCCTGCCGCGCAAGTCCATGCTGGTGAGCCTGGATGTTTTGCGCGCCGCTTGTGTGTTTGCCATTCCCTGGGTTTCTGAAATCTGGCAGATCTACACCCTGATTGTGCTACTCAGCGCCTGCTCAGCGGCTTTTACCCCCGTCTTCCAGGCCACCATTCCGCTGGTGCTGTCGGACGACGCGCGTTACACCCGCGCCCTGTCGCTGTCGCGCCTGGCCTATGATCTGGAAAACCTGTTCAGCCCGGCACTGGCCGCTGCCGCGCTGCTGTTTATGAGCTACCACCAGTTGTTCACCCTTAATGCCGCTGCTTTTCTGATCTCCGCGCTGCTGATTGTTTCCGTACACCGGCCGCTGGCTGCCGGCGGGGCAGCGGAACAAGAGGGTTGGGCCAATCTGCTGTTTGGGCTGCGCGCCTATCTGGGCACCCCCCGGCTGCAGGGTCTGTTGGCGCTGTCGCTGGCAGTGGCGGCGGCGGGCTCGATGGCGATTATTTATACCGTTGTACATGTACGCACCGTTCTGGGCGGCAGTGAATTCGACACCGCGCTGATGCTCTGCGCGTTTGGCGCCGGTTCCATGGCTGCCGCGTTGAGCTTGCCGCGCTTACTGGACCGTTTTGCCGACCGCCCGTTTATGCTCAGCGGCGGCGCCCTGATGGCGGCCGGCCTGGGCGCGCTGGCGTTGCTGGACGCAACCATGGGTGTGAGCCTGTTGTTATGGTTTCTGCTGGGTACCGGCAGCGCCCTGGTGCAGACACCTTGCGGGCGTTTGTTAAAGCGCAGCGCCAGCGCTTTGAACCAACCCGCCCTGTTTGCCGCCCACTTTGCCTTGTCGCACGCCTGCTGGTTGGCATTGTATCCGGCGGTAGGTTTCCTCAGCAGCGCGGTGCAGCCGGCCGCCCTGTTCAGCCTGCTGGCTTTGGCCGCCGGCCTGGCAACCCTGCTGGCGGCGCGCAGATGGCCGCGCGGACAGGATACAGCCATGACCCACACCCATGCCGCTTTGCAGCATGAACACAACCATGTGCACGATGCCCACCACCAGCACAGCCACGAAGGCTGGGAGGGTCCTGAACCGCACCGGCATCCCCATGCACATACCCCTGTAACCCACAGCCACGATTACCAGATCGACCTGCACCACCCGGTGTGGCCGTCAACCCGGGTGCAATGAACGGCAGAATGAACGGCCGAATGAACGGATAAATGAACCGACAAAGGAACAGACACAGGAGGCTATTGTGCTGAAAATCTACCACGCTGCCGGTACCCGTTCCGTGCGCCCGGTGTGGCTGTGTTATGAACTGGAGTTGCCTGTCACCGTGGAAGTGCTGGACTGGACCCCGGCATTCAGGGCGTCCGCCCAATGGCGCGCTATCAGCCCGGCGGGTAAAGTTCCAGCCATG
>JANQOA010000052.1 GCA_028279305.1 Pseudomonadales bacterium | reverse complement strand
CACCTCCATAGCGCTAAACAGTTCCGTGGTGCTGGGTAAAGGCTCAGCGCTGGAAATGGACAGCGAACAGGTGGGCCTGGTGCGCGAACGGCTGGCGGCTGCCGGTCTGCCGGTGGACAATGTGCCGGACGATCACATCCGTGAAATGATGCATCAGCGCGCGGTGGCGTTCCGCGATCAGGCGCCTACCACCGCGGCTGAGGCGGCGGAGATCATATTGCAGGGCGTCAAAGACAAACGCTGGCGCATTCTGGTGGGTGATGATGCGCATGCGGTGGATAACCTGATTCGGGAAGTACCGGAACTGGCTTACGAGCGGGAGTTTGTCGAACGGTTACAGGCGGACGGCCACCTGCGCGAGCTGGTGACCATGCTGGATGACCAGAGCGCGGCGGCAGATTCCACGTGAGCACCCGCACCGCGGCCATTGTCGGCATTCACGAATACCCTTCGCGCAATGTTGAAGGCGAGGTCAACGCCCTGCAGATCAAGGCGGCCAGTGCGGCGGCGGCGCTGGCGGATGCGGGCTTAAACTGGTCGGACGTGGATGCGCTGTATGACGCATCCGAAGGCGCCGCCATGTCCGGTTTGATGCTGGTGGAATACTTCGGCATCCGGCCCACCGTGATCGACACCACCCAGGTAGGCGGCAGTTCTTACGAATTTCACGCCGCGCACGCGTTGCGCGACATCGCGGCCGGCAAGTGCCGGGTGGCACTGTTGACGTACGGCTCCACGGCTCACAGCAACGCCTTTGCCATCGGGGTTGGCGGCCGCGGCATGGGGACACAGACACCGGCGGAAAATCTGGACGTATTTGCCGGCCAGACGCTGGTGGCGAACTATGCCATGGTGGCGCAGCGCCACATGCACCAATACGGCACCACCTCAGCTCAACTGGCTGAAATTGCCACCGCCACCCGTTACCACGGCATGCGCAACCCTCAAGCGGTGGAAGCCATGGAGGAGTTGGAGTTTATTGATATCCGCGAAACCACGGTTGATGACGTGCTCAACTCGCGCATGATTGCTGACCCGCTGCATCTGCTGGACTGTTGCATGATTTCCGACGGCGGCGGCGCGGTGGTGATCGCCGCCGCGGACGTGGCGCGGGATTGCCGGCAGCCGCCGGTGTGGATACTCGGCAGCGGCGAAGCCATTAAGTATCCCACCAACGGCGGCGACATCACCCGCTCGGCGGGTGAACAGTCTGCACCCATGGCGTTCGGCGAGGCCGGGGTCAGCGCCGCGGAGATTGACATCGCCATGATCTACGACTCTTTCACCATTACCGTACTGACCATCCTCGAAGACCTCGGCTTCTGCGCCAAAGGAGAAGGGGGCGATTATGTGAGCGGCGGCCGGCTGCGTTTCGACCAGAGCGGCGGTCCGGCGTTAAACACCGACGGCGGCGGCTTGTCGTCCAATCATCCCGGCATGCGGGGCATTTTCCTGCTGATAGAAGCCGCGCGGCAGCTGCGCGGCACCTCCACCGCACAGGTGGCGGATGCGCGCCTGGCGGTGGCCCACGGCAACGGCGGCATGCTGGGGGCCCGGCATACCGCCGGCACAATTATACTGGGGGCGGATTAATGACTGACCAACAACCCAAGCGGCCGTTGCCGGACATCAACGAACCGGATACCCGGGAATTCTGGCAGGCCACGGCCAACCGTGAGTTCCGCTATCAGCAGTGCGCCAATTGCGGCACGGTAGTGTGGCATCCGCGCGCGCACTGTACCGGGTGCACAAACGGGGATCTGCAATGGCAGACCGCCTCCGGCCTCGGCAACGTTTACAGTTTCAGCGTGGTGCGGCAGAGCTACCATCCGTTTTTCCGCAACCTGGTGCCCTATGTGGTGGCCTATGTCGACCTGGATGAAGGGCCGCGCTTCCTCACCAATGTGGTTGGGGTGGCGGACCCGGGTGAGGATGTGCATATCGGCCAGCGGGTGCGGGTGGTGTGGGAAGCCCACGATGAGTTCAACATACCGTTAGTGGAGCCTGTGCCGGCTGCGTGAACACCGCCGGACCTGTTAAGTTGTCGGAATGCGCACCTTCGCCGTGCCGAACACCCGCGTCTCACCCGCTTCGTTGGTGACCGTCAAGTCAATTTCCACCTCACCGGATTCTTCGTCGATGTCGGTGACCACGCCGTTGATGTTGTAGATTTCGTCCACCACACAGGGGGCGCGGAACACAGTGTCCACCAGGCGTACTTCCGCGGTTGGCGCCCAGCGGTGGATCATGGCGCTTAAGAACCCCTGGCTCATGATGCCGGGTACCAGGGCGCCGGGCAGGCCTTCCTTGCGCGCGTATTCATGGTCGGTGAAGCGGGGGCCGTTCCAGCCTGCGGCTTCAGCAAAACGTTTCACGTTTTCCAGGCCGGTATCCGGCTGGAAAGCCGGCAGAGTTTCACCAAATTCGATGTCGGTCACGGTGTTGATAGTCATGATTGCGGCTTTTCCCGGATCACGATGCTGGTGTCCGCGCTGCCCAGCAGGGTGCCGTCAGTGTCGCTGAACTCCATGCGGTTAACAAAAAACACCATGCGCCCGGAGCGGCCGGTCTTGGTATAGATGTCGTGCATATGGGTGCGCGCGGTAATGGGTACACCGGCGCGCATGGGCTTGTCCGGCGCTACCGCTTTGCCGGCGTCCATGCCCAGGCCCTTGAACTTGGGAAACCCTTCCGGATAACGCTGGCGCGGCTGGAAGCTTGAGGCGATGGTGGGCGGTGCCTGGAAATCCGGGTCTGTGGGGTCCGTGAATTTGCCCGCGGTTTCACCGCAACTGATGGCGTAGTCGGCCAGCTTTGCCGCGTCCAGCGTCAATTCGTATTCGTCGAATACAACATTCAGAAACTGCTCCCGCAGGGCGTCCACATCCAGCGGGCCGTCGGGCTGCGCATTGTTTTGCTCTTCTGCCACGGCTTAGTCCTCCTGTGCCAGTTTCAGGGCTTTGAAGTCGCTGCCCTGCAGTGCCTCCACCAATTCCCGTTCGTTGTGGATGGGGTGGCTGAACTCGGTGGCGCAGCGGCCTATGTGGCTGACGATATGTGCATCACTGCCGCCGATGCCCAGATAATTCTGCTCGTCCGCCAACTGCTGGGCCACTTGGTCTTCATCACCGCGGCTGCCGCCGTTGTAGACCTCCACTATACGTACCCCGCCGGGGATGCCGAATTCCTCCAGATGGGCCGCCATGCCCACCCGCTTGCGCCCGGGGTGGCAGGGTACCGCCACCGCGTTGTGGGTTTCGCAGGCTTCCAGTACCCGGGCCAGGGGTAAGTGGATGTCGGCAAAGTCGAATGCCGCCCGCAGTTCCGGGGTCACGCCGAATACCAGTACGTGGCCGTATTCGGTTTCAACCTCCGCGCCTTTGAGAATGGTCAGGCCGTGTTCACGCGCCAGCGGTGAGTAGTCGGATTCATCGTCAAACTGACGGTGTTCCGTTAACACAAATCCGTCGATGGCAATGTTGCGCGTCTTAATCCACTGGCAGTAGTTCTGCACCTTGGCCCTGCCGTCGTCGGACTTAATTGAATGTGCATGTAAATCAAGGATCATATATATCTCGCAAGCTATTGAAATAAATAGCTTTTAACGTTGCTTTAAACCGTTCCATAACTCTCTCACCCGGGCTTCCAGGGCCGCCTCGTCGGTGGAATTATCAATCACTTCGTCTGCCGCCGCGCGGCGTTCTTGGTTGCTCAACTGCGCGTCGATCCGGGCCTGTACGCTGTCACGGTCGCTGCCGTCCCGGCTGGTGGCGCGCTGTATGGCCACCTCCGGATCAACCACCGTCACCCATACCTGGTCGGCCAGATCCAGCCAGCCGGCTTCGATCAGAACCGCGGCTTCCAGAACCACAATCTGCTCCGGGGCCTGGGCGCGGCGGCTGCTGATCTCTTCTTCCGCCATCTCGCGGATGGCCGGCCAGACAATTGCGGTGAGTTCAGCCAGCCGGTTGCCGGCGCCGAATACCTTGCCGCCCAGCACCGCGCGGTCGATTTCTCCGTCTGCGCCAACCACGTCTTCGCCGAATGTCTCGACCACCTGCCGGTAAGCTCTGGTGCCCTGCAGATAAGCCTTGTGCCCCAGCTTGTCCGCGTCGATCATGTATGCGCCCCAGCTTTCCAGCAGGCGCGCGACGGTGGATTTACCCGACGCGATACCGCCGGTCAGGCCGATAACCAAAATGAGCTCCCGAATGCTGCAATGCAGCCGGGCATTTTAACGAGGTCCATAGCATAGTGCGAGTTGACAATGTGTTAGGGTGCAGCACCTGTAGGGTTGGCATGCGCCGGTAGAACATTATGCAACAGCACAGTCCGGCGGACCCCGGGCAGCAGATTACGGTGACATTTGAGCTGCCGGACGGCAGCGAGCAGCGGTGCCGGGCGGCGGCGGGTGAAACCCTGATGGACGCGGCGCTGGACAATGGCGTGCCGGGTATTGTTGCCCAATGCGGCGGCGGCTGTACCTGCTGCACCTGCCATTGCTGGGTGCTGTCACCCTGGCTGGAGCAGTTGCCCGCCCCCCACCGGGATGAGCGGGATATGCTGGAATATGCCTGGGGCGCGTGCCGGCGCAGCAGGCTGGCGTGCCAGGTGACGCTGGTTGAGGCTTTGGACGGCATACGGGTGCAGGTGCCTGCACAACAGAGTTAGCTTGAATTGGTTTGGAGGAACGGGGTGTTAGCGGACAAAAAGATTGTGGTCACCGGGGGTGCCGGTGTGCTTGGCGCGGCGGTGGCGCGGACAGCGGCGGAGCACGGCGCTGCGGTAGTGTTACTGGATGTGGTTGATGCGTTTGATGAGAGCCTGGGAGTTGGCCATACAGTGGACCTGACGGACCCGGCGGCGGTGCAGAGCTGTTTTAAGGACATCGGATCTTTTGACGTGCTGGCCAATATCGCCGGCGGCTTTGACATGGGGCCAACGGTGTTCGAGACCGAAGATGCCTTGTGGGATGCCATGTTTAATATCAACGTCACCACCTTGAGGACCGTATTGCGCGCCGCGGTGCCGCAACTGCTCAGCCAGGGTTATGGCAGCATCGTCAACGTCGGTGCGCTGGGTGCCCTGCAGGGGCTGGCGAACATGGGGGCGTATACCGCTGCCAAATCCACCGTCATGCGTCTGACCGAAGCGTTGAGCGGCGAGGTGAAAGGTAAAGGCATCAACGTCAACGCGGTGTTGCCCAGCCTGATTGATACGCCGCGCAACCGCGCGGACATGCCTGATGCGGATTACTCAACCTGGGTGGCGCCGGAAGATCTGGCCCAGGTCATCTGTTTTCTCGGTTCCGACGCCGCCAAGGCGGTGCACGGCGCGCTGGTGCCGGTGAACGGCCTGGTGTGACTTGCCCCGGGTCGCCGTCTAACCGGATTTAATATCGCTGCGCAGCCACCGTCCATCCTGTTTGCGCAGCTCATAGCCCGGCCAGTAGGCATTGTCCAGTTTCAGGGTCAGCACCTGATCCTGGTTGTTCAGATTCAGCACCCGCAGGCGCACCGTTTGCCGGTGTTTGCGGCCGGCAACCGCCTCGGCAAAAGCCGCCATGTCCGTGACCGGCTGTTCGTCGATTTCGATAATCCGCAGATTGGCCACCAGCCCGGCCCGGGAGGCGGGTGAACCGAACTTGTAAAACGATACATATACCCCTTGCAGCGGCAGTTGGCGTTCCCGGGCCAGTACCGCGGGCGGCGGTTGGATCAAAGCACCCGCCCAGAAGATCACGTGTTGCAGCCCTTCGGTAGACAGGGCGGAGGTATCCACCCGCACGTCCCGCACCCGGCCGTCACGTAGAATCTGCAGGTCCACCCTGGGTTGTTGGGTGCCGGCGTCGATGTCGCGCAGGGCGTGGGGCAGTTGCCCGTCCAGTTGCAGCAGGATGTCCCCGGTGCGCAGGGCAGCCGCGGCGGCGGTGCCGTGGGTGAGGCGCTGCAACTCAAACAGGCGGCGGCCGTTGCGCTGCTGCAGGGTCTTAAGCTGCGCTTCCGGCAGGCCCAGTTTGCGCACCTCAGCCAGCGAGGTTGGGAACCATCCCGCGCCCAGATCGTACCAGGGCAACTGCTGCTCACCCCGCTGCAGAAAATCCACGGCCAATCCTACGTCCACACCGCGGTGCCAGGTGCGGGTGCGGTTGTTGCTGCGGTGGACAAATTTCTGCCACAGCGCCACCACTTCCTGGGCGCCATTTATCACCACCCCGGTATAGTCGGTGGGGCCGTTGACAAATTGCAGCAGTTCGGAGTTTGCGTTCTGAAAACGCGGCGGGCTGGAGAGCGGAAACTGCACCGGTTCAATTTCCACCAGGGCCGCCTGTTGGCGGCGCACGGTGTGTTCGTTGTCCAGCCCGATAACCGTATAGCTTGCGCCAACCGCCACCTGGCCGGGCGCCAGCCGGGCGGTGCTGACCGGCAAAGATTCCAGCAGGGCCGGATCGTACGCCACCAGTGCCAGGTTGTGGGTCGGGTGCAGGGCCAGCACCCGGCCCGGCACTTCCAGCGCGCCGCCGAACGTCAGGAAAACGTTGCCCAGGGCCGCGGTGACCACCGTGCGGCTGACCAGCACACGGCCTTTGTCCCTGTCCACCACAATCCCCGTGCCGCTGCGGTGGCCGGCCGGGCTGCCCGAAATAGGAAACGGCATGTTGAACGAAACGTGCACCAGCGCGGCGGCAATATCGTTGCCTTCAGCGCCGGCTGCAGCGGGTGCTGGTTGCAACTTGGCCGGGCGCGGGGGCTTGGCGGGGGGCAGGCTGCGGCACTGCCACACACCCTCGCTGCGGCCCGGCGAGCAGCGGCGCGCCGGAAACCAGGTGTGATCCAGCCGCAGGCTGGCAAATTTCACCGCCTGATTGGCCGCCAGGGTGATGTAGCGTACGTTGACCTGTTGTCCCGGGCTGGTGGTTTCCAGTACCGCCTGCAGGTCATCCAGATGCGTCACCGGTTGTCCGGCAATTTCGGTAATCAGGCTGTCCTTGGGCAGTCCGGCCTGGGCAAAGCTGAAGCCGGGATCTGCCAGAAATACGCCCCGTGCCGGACGGTTAAAGTGGCGCGCGCGCTGGTATGACAGGTCGTGCAACACGGCGCCGTCAAATTCCAGGTAATTGGTGGGGGTCACGTCAGCCAGATTGTATACGGCTGAATTGCCGCACAGGTCGGTTCCCGCCCGCTGCACACAGATTTCCACACTCGCGTCTACATGACCGTCCAGTGCCTCCGCCAGGCTCTTGAAGCCGCCGATCGGCCGGCCGTTTAAGGAAACCAGGATGTCGCCGACCCGCAGCAGAGGGCTGGAACCCGGCAGGATGCGTTCCACCACCAGCATGTTGGCGTTGCCGGGAAAGGTGCTGCGGAAACGGCTCTCCAGTTCTGCGCTGAGGCCCAGTTTCAACAAGTCTGCGTATGGGGTGGCGGCATATGTGGTGTGCAACGAACCGCGTGGGATGGGTTGTTGCCGTTGCAGCAGCCCCAGGGCGCGCACCACCTGGTACAGCGGCAGAAAGTAGCTGGTGGCGGCGGTGCTGCGGGAACCGGCATTCAACGCCACCACCCGGCCCCGGCGGTCCACCACCGGCGAGCCGGAAGAGCCCCCGGAGGAACCGGACGCCGCCTGATAATAGTAGGTGTTGAAGTCGTTGTATTTGCCGTTGCCGTAATCCGGCGCGCCGCGGTCCAGGCGCGCGATGGTACCGTCCAGAATGGAAAGCTGCTCGCCCGCGTCGTTGCCCACCACGCGGATTTCGGTGCCGATGCGGGCTGCGTCCGGCGCCAGCTTAAGCTCGCTGGGCTCCATGAAGCGCAGCGCGTCAGGGTCAAAACGGAAGAAGCCGAAGTCGTGTACCGGGTCCCGGTACAGGGGCACCAGGTCCACCTCTTCCTGGTTGAGGAAAATGGCCTGAGCGGTGGCGGGGCCGGGGCCGACAACATGGCGGTTGGTGAGGATAATGCCGCGCCGGCGGTCCACCACAAAGCCGGTGGCCTGGGTGCTCTGATTCCAGTTTTCGTCAAATGCCCGGGTATGGTCCACGCGGATGGAAACCACGCCGGCGGCTACGTGGTCCAGGGTGTCCTGCCAGTCCGGCAGGTCCTGTGCCGCGGCGCCGGCGGACAACAGGGCTGACAGCAGCGCCGCGAATACCGTGGGTGTGGGCCGGCCTGCTCTTTGCAGCACTACTCAGCGACCAGATCGCGCCCTATGACAAACTTCATGATCTGGCTGGTGCCTTCCAGAATCTCATGCACACGCAGGTCGCGCAGGAACCGCTCCGCTGGAAAGTCGCGCAGAAAACCGTAACCGCCGTGCAGCTGCAGCGCGTCGTTGACAACTTTGGAACCGGTTTCGGTGGCCAGTAATTTGGCCATGGCAGCCCACTGGGTTTTGTCTATGGTCTCCCGCGACACCTTGTCAGCGGCTTTGTACAGCAGCACCCGGGCGGCTTCCAGCTTGGTTTTCATTTCTGCCAGCATGAACTGAGTGTTCTGGAAGTCGGCAATACGCTGGCCGAACTGGCGCCGCTCTTTGACGTAATTGATGGCATCGTTGAGACAGCGCTGGGCGCCGCCCAGGGAACAGGCGCCGATATTGATGCGGCCGCCGTCCAGGCCCTTCATGGCTATTTTGAAACCGTCGCCGGGAGCGCCGACCATGTTACTGGCGGGAATGCGGCAATTGTCGAAAATCACCGCGGCGGTAGGTTGCGAGTGCCAGCCCAGCTTACGCTCCTGGGCACCGAAGGACAGCCCTTCAGCCTCTTTGTCGACGACAAAACAGGAAATGCCGCCGGATTTGGAACCCTGATCAGTACGGGCCATCACCACATAAACTTCGTTCACCCCGCCGCCCGAGATAAAGGCTTTGCTGCCGTTCAGAATGTAATGGTCACCGTCTTTTTCAGCGCGGGTTTTCAGTGAAGCCGCGTCGGAACCCGAGCTGGGTTCGGTCAGGCAATAACTGGCAATTTTGTCCATGCAGGACAGGCTCGGCACATATTTTTCGCGCAGCGCCTGGTTGCCGAAGGTATCAATCATCCAGGTGGCCATGTTGTGGATCGAGATAAACGCGGACGTACTGGGGCAGCCGTAGGCCATCGCCTCGATGATCAGCGCCGCTTCCACCCTGGACAAGCCGATGCCGCCGTGGTCCTCGCTGACATAGATGGAACCGAAGCCCAACTGTGCGGCTTTCTGCAGGGTTTCTTTGGGGAAGATGTGCTCTTCGTCCCAGAGGGCGGCCTGAGGTGTAATTTCCTCAGCGGTGAACTTATTCGCCATATCCTGGATGGCGGTTTGTTCTTCCGTCAGCTCAAAATTCATGATTGGTGGCCTTGTCCCTTATAGTTACACAGCGGGAGTTCCGCGCTGCGGCAATTATATCCAGTTATTTAGAAATTAGAACATGGTACAAAAAAACATAAAGATCCTGTTAACGCGCACCTGGCCGCGGGCGGTGGAACAATTGATGCAGCAACAGGCTGAGGTGGTGACGCTGAATGAAAGTGACCGGCCGCTGTCCAGCGGCGAGTTGACCCGGGCGCTGGCTGAATATGATGTCATCTGTCCAACCGTTACAGATAACTTTACGGCAGCGGTGTTTGCCGCCCAGCCCGGCATTCGCACCCGGCTGCTGG
>JANQOA010000043.1 GCA_028279305.1 Pseudomonadales bacterium | reverse complement strand
GCGCGGCGGGCGTTACCGGCATCCGACAGATAGGCCGGGCAGCGGTAATCACGCCGGCGGGTGCTGGCGGGTTGGCTGGTTCGATCCCGATTACCCGCCCCTGCTGCGCCATATTCCGGACCCGCCGCTGTTGTTGTATGGACGCGGTGAGTTGCAGGGGCTGCAGCGGCCCGCTGTTGCCCTGGTTGGCGCCCGCCGCTGCACCGCCCTGGGACGGCGTACGGCGGAAAAGCTGGCGGCAGAGCTTTGCGCCGGGGGTTTCAGCATCTGCAGTGGTCTGGCGCACGGTATTGATGCTGCCGCACACCGCGGCTCGTTGCAGGCAGGCGGCCACACCATGGCGGTGCTGGGCTCCGGGCTGTCTTGCATATATCCGCCTCAGCATCAGCGCCTGTCCGCGAAGATTGTCGCCCGGGGCGGAGTGTTGATCAGTGAATATCCTCCCCGGGTGAATCCGCGCCGCCATCATTTTTTGGAGCGCAATCGTTTGATCAGCGGCCTCAGCACTGCGGTAGTGGTGGTTGAGGCCGGGGTACGCAGCGGTGCGCTGAGTACCGCCCGCTTCGCGGCGGAGCAGGGGCGCGATGTCTTGGCGGTGCCGGGGCAGGTTAACAGCGCGGTTAGTGCGGGCTGCCACCGGTTGATCCAGCAAGGCGGCGGCCTGGTGACAAACGCGGACGATGTCCTGCAGGCGCTCGGGGTCGGGCCGGGGACGGCGCAGAGTAAGCAGCAGCTCACAGCAGGTCTGACATCGCTGGCGCGGCGCCTGCTTGACCTTCTGCAGGCGGCGCCACTAAGCGTTGATGAGCTTGTCAGCGAAATGCAGCGGCCGCAGGCTGAGATTGTTGCCGCGCTGGTGGAACTGGAGCTGGCGGGAATTGTGGAGCAGGGGTCGGTTGGGTATATTGCCACGTCCTGAATTCCACTGGGAAAAAAATAATGTCTTGGGTAGCAATTCTGATGGGTTCGCAGTCGGACTGGCCGGTTATGCAGGCGACCACTGCGGTGTTGGAGGATCTGGATGTGAACTATGAAGTTCGCGTCACAAGTGCGCACCGCACGCCAAAAGCAACTCAGGATTATATTGCAGACGCCAGCGAACGCGGCTGTGCGGTATTTGTTTGTGCCGCGGGCATGGCTGCGCATCTGGCCGGCGCGGTGGCCGGCCATACCACCAAGCCGGTAATCGGCGTGCCGATAGACAGTGGGCCGCTGCAGGGCCTGGATGCACTTTTGTCCACCGTGCAGATGCCCGGCGGGGTGCCGGTCGCAACGGTGGCGGTAGGTAAAGCCGGCGCCAAAAACGCCGGTTATCTGGCGGCGCAGATGCTGTCGATCGGCGACACGGGCCTCGCCCAGCGTCTGGTTGATGACAGAGCGGCAAACGCGGACAAGGTGGCGGCTCAGAACGAAGAAGTGCAGGCTTCGCTGCGCGACAGTTGAACCATGCTGGCTGAAGCGCTGGCGGCTATCCGCCGCGGCGGCGTTGTGCTGCACGCCACGGAGGGGGTTTGGGGCTTGGCGTGCGACCCGCAGCAGGCGGCCGCGGTGGATAAGGTGTTTGAACTGAAGCAGCGCCCCGCCAACAAAGGCCTGGTCTTGATTGCAGACAGCCCTGAACGGTTTGCGCGGCAGCTTGAAGGTGTTGCGCACCGGCAGGAGGTGCTGGAATCCTGGCCCGGGCATCACACCTGGGTATTACCCAATCACGGCCAGTATGCCGACTATGTCACCGGCGGCAGGGATACGGTGGCTTGCCGCGTGCCGGGCCACGAACAGGCGCGGGCGCTGTGTGCCGGGGTGGGCGCGCCGCTGGTTTCCACGTCTGCCAATATCAGCGGCGAACCCGCCATTGTTGATGAAGCGGAAGCGCAGCGCCTGTTTGCAGGGCTGGTCGATGTGGTTCTGCCGGGCAAGGTGGGCAGTGCCGGCCGTGCCAGCATCATCCATGGTGCAGACGGCGCCATCCTGCGCTGAGTACCGCCCGCTTCGCAGCGGAGCAGGGGCGCAATCTGGTGTACATTGCCTGGTGTGCATTGCAGTACCGATAATCGCGGCAGGATAATCGCAGGAGAAAGAACCGGAGTATGAATTGAACCCCGACCGTTATCTGGTAGTGGGCAACCCCGTCAGCCACTCCCTGTCGCCGCGCATTCACAGCCTGTTTGCTGAACAGCTCGGACACGATATCGAGTATGACAAAACGGAAGTGCCGCTGGATGGATTTAATGAATTTGCCGACCGCTTTGCCGCTGCGGGGGGCAAGGGGTTAAACGTCACAGTGCCGTTCAAGGGTGACGCCTGGGCCTACGTGCAGTCCCTCGATGAACTGGCGCGCGGCGCCGGGGCGGTGAATACCATCAGCTTCAGCGCAGAGGGCAGCCACGGGTATAACACGGACGGAATTGGTCTGGTCAGCGACCTGCGGCAGCGCCATCAGCAGACCCTGCGCGGCAAACACATAGTGATTCTGGGTGCCGGCGGTGCCAGCCGGGGGGTCATGGCGCCCTTGCTTGAGCAATCGCCGCGGCAGCTTACCGTGGTCAACCGGACCGTGCAGAAGGCGCGGGACCTTTGCCGGGCTTTTACCGCGCAGGCCGGGGATATCACCGTGGCGGGCGTCAGCTATGCTGAGTCCGTGCCGCAGGTGGACGTCATCATTAATGCAACTTCCAGCGCCCTCAGCGGCGCCACGCTGCCGGTGAATCCGCAGTGGGTGGCGGGTGCCTTTTGTTACGACATGAGTTACGGCGCTAATGCGGCGTTCAGCCGCTGGGCGGCCGCCCGGGGGGCGGCGCACAGCGTTGATGGACTGGGCATGCTGGTGGAACAGGCGGCTGCGGCATTTGCCATCTGGCGGGGAGCAGCCCCTGACACCAACCCGGTGTACGGGCACCTGCGCCGGGAAATCGACCGGGAGCTGAGCTGATGAGGCGTTTTATTGCCGGGGCGGTATGCCCTAACTGCCAGGCCCTGGACCGCCTGGTGCTGGAAGAATCCGCCGAAGCGGATGCCAAGCCCATCCGCCGCTGCGTGGCTTGCGGCTTCAGTGATGATAAAGCCGCCGCAACCTCCGCCTGGCCCAGGGGCAGGGTGGAAGGTGGGCGCCTGAAACCGCCGGTTACCCGGCCGAGGGTGGTGAAAATAATCCAGCCCGGCGCGGCCGGTGAAAATGAAAACGGCCCGGATTCCTGAGGCTGACAAGAGAATTGGTATTCGCGCTGAGCCAAATGCGGCGGTTTTATTGAAACGAGTTGATGGAAATCAGCTTATCTGCAAGTTCGAGTTGCCGTTAAGCGCCCTGTTGCTATAATTGCGCCGCCTCGGGGTATGGCCTGGTTGTGCTGCCCCCGAACGTTTAAACCGCGCCACTCTTGCGCGGTAGACCAGGCAAAAACTTGATTCAAAGTTCCCTTATTGCAGCGCCACTGAGCGGTTGCCCTGAGCTAAGTTAGAACTGGACAAAAACAAGTGCCCGCGGCACGTGGCGCGGGAAGCAAAACCTGTCTATCACCAAGTAACGTGATGGGAATTCAGAACTGAATTAAGCAGGTCTCAGCCATAAAATATAATAATTTTGCGGCTGCTGAAAATACGAAAAAAACTGGGCTGTTAACAGGTCCGGCGACGGTAAGGTGGATGTGCGATGAAGCAGAAAATTAGCTACGCGGGCGGCTTAGTAGCGTTGTTGGCAAGCGGGCTGGTCTGGGCTGATGAACTTAATATGCCGGTGGGCGTCACGGATATCAGCCGCCAGGTTTACGACCTGCACATGACCATCTTCACCGTGTGTTGCATTATCGGCGCCGGTGTTTTCAGCGTCATGTTCTGGTCGATTATTCAACACCGCCGCTCCATCGGCCACGAAGCGGCGCAATTCCACGAAAGCACGAAGCTGGAGATTGCCTGGACCATTGTGCCCACCCTTATCCTGATTGGTATGGCGGTCCCCGCCACCCAGGTGTTGATTGCGATGTACGATACCGGCGGTGAAGACATGACCGTTGAGGTGCGCGGCTATCAGTGGAAATGGCAGTACAAATACCTGGACGACGACTACAACCGCACATTCTCCTTCTTTTCCAATATGGCCACACCCCAGGACGAAATTCAGAACCGCTCCGCCAAAGGAGAGTTCTACCTGCTAGACGTGGACAATCCGCTGCGCATACCGGCCAACCGCAAAGTACGTTTCCTGGTCACCGCGGAAGATGTGATTCACGCCTGGTGGGTGCCGGACTTCGGCATCAAGCGGGACGCGGTGCCGGGCATCCTGAACGAACTCTGGACCATTGTTGAAGAACCCGGCGTCTACCGCGGTCAGTGCACGGAACTTTGCGGCAAGGACCACGGATTCATGCCGGTAGTTGTGGAAGTCATGGAAGAGGAGAAATTTGACGCCTGGTATTCCGAACAGGTCACCAGAGAAGCGGAGCGGGTGGCTAACCTGTCCAAGACATTTACCGAAGACGAATTAATGGTGCAGGGTGAGCAGGTCTACAACACATTCTGCGCATCCTGCCACCAGCCCAACGGGCAGGGCGTGCCGCCCGTATTCCCGTCGCTGGTGGGTACCCCGGTGGTTTCAGGTCCGCGGGACGAGCACATCAGGATGGTGCTGGACGGTGTCCCGGGCTCCGCCATGCAGGCGTTTGGCCGGCAGCTCGATGTTGCGCAGATCGCTGCGGTAGTGCACTACGAACGGCACTCCTGGGGCAATAACGCGGGCGACATCACCCAGCCCAGGGACGTAATCGCAACTCAAGAAGCAGGCCAATAGGGGGCATCATGAGCGAAGTAATACATGCGGATCACCATGATCATGACGATCACCACGGGCCTGAAAAAGGGTTAGCGCGCTGGCTTTTTACCACCAACCATAAAGACATCGGCACCCTGTATCTGTGGTTCAGCTTCCTGATGTTCCTGGTGGGCGGGGTCATGGCGCTGATCATCCGCACCGAACTTTTTGAGCCGGGCCTGCAATTTGTAGACCCTGAATTCTTTAACCAGATGACCACCAACCACGGCCTGATTATGGTGTTCGGCGCCATCATGCCGGCGTTTGTGGGGCTGGCCAACTGGCTGGTGCCGATGCAGGTGGGTGCGCCGGACATGGCGCTGCCGCGCATGAACAACCTGTCGTTCTGGATCCTGCCGTTTGCCTTCGGCATCATGATTGCCACCCTGTTCATGGAAGGCGGCGGCCCGAACTTCGGCTGGACTTTTTACGCGCCGCTGTCCACCACCTACGCGCCGGATTCGGTGACCTTTTTCATTTTCGCGGTGCACATGATGGGTGCGTCTTCCATCATGGGTTCAATCAACATCATCGCCACCATTCTGAACATGCGTGCTCCAGGTATGACGCTGATGAAAATGCCGCTGTTTATCTGGACCTGGCTGATCACCGCTTACCTGCTGCTGGCGGTAATGCCGGTGCTGGCCGGCGCGGTGACCATGATGCTGTTTGATATCCACTTCAACACCAGCTTCTTCAACGCAGCCGGCGGCGGTGATCCGGTGATGTTCCAGCACATCTTCTGGTTCTTCGGGCATCCTGAGGTGTACATCATGATTCTGCCGGCGTTCGGCATTGTCTCCCACATTATCCCGGCGTTTGCGCGCAAACCGCTGTTCGGTTACGACTCCATGGTGTACGCGGTGGCGTCGATTGCGTTCCTGTCGTTTATTGTATGGGCACACCACATGTTTACAGTGGGCATGCCATTGGCCGGCCAATTGTTCTTCATGTACAGCACCATGCTCATCGCGGTGCCCACCGGCGTGAAAGTGTTCAACTGGATTTCCACCATGTGGAAAGGCTCCATGACCTTTGAAACGCCCATGCTGTTTGCCGTGGCCTTTGTGGTCCTGTTTACCATCGGCGGTTTTTCCGGTCTGATGCTGGCGATCACGCCAGCGGACTATCAGTACCACGATACTTATTTTGTGGTGGCGCACTTCCACTACGTGCTGGTACCCGGCGCGTTGTTCTCGATTATTGCCGCGGTGTACTTCTGGTTCCCGAAATGGACCGGCCGCATGTACGACGAAGGTCTGGGCAAACTGCATTTCTGGCTGTCTTTTATCGGCGTCAACATCACCTTTTTCCCGCAGCACTTCTCCGGACTGGCCGGCATGCCGCGGCGTATCCCGGATTACGCCCTGCAGTTCGCTGACTTTAATATGTTGTCAACGGTGGGCGCCTTCATCTTTGGCTTCAGCCAGGTCTTCTTCATATTTGTGATCATCCACGGCATCCGCAGCGGCAAGCCTGCAGCGGCGCGGCCCTGGGAAGGCGCCAAGGGGTTGGAATGGACCTTACCCTCTCCGGCTCCCTACCACAGCTTTACCCATCCGCCGGTGGTCACCGATGAAGAGGCGCACGCCTGATCATGACGTCTCCGCACCAACAAACCGGCAACCAGAACCAGGGGGTCAAAAAGACCATCCGGCAGACGTTGCTGATTGTGGTGGGCATGGCGGCTTTCGCCTGGGCGTTGATTCCCTTGTACGACCTGTTCTGTGAAATCACCGGCCTGAACGGGAAAACCGGAGGCCCGTATACTTACGATGCCGCCAGTATCACGCCGGATACCTCGCGGCTGGTGAAGGTAAACTTCATCACCAATACCAACCAGGGCATGACCTGGCAGTTCTGGCCGGAAAAAGGCGCGGTGCGGGTGCACCCCGGAGAGCTGCGGGTGGTGAACTTCTACGTTAAGAACACCACGGACAAAGTCATGGTCGGGCAGGCCATACCTTCGCTGGTACCTGTCTCAGCCACGGCATATTTCCATAAGACCGAGTGTTTCTGCTTCAACCAGCAGGTTCTGCAGCCGGGTGAAGAGATGGAAATGCCGATGCGATTTATTGTTGGGCGCGAGCTGCCCAAGAACGTGCAGTCAATTAACTTAAGTTATGCGCTGTTTGATGTAACGGACAGCATGGCGGACATTGCCGCCAGCGGCGGCGAATAGCCGCCTCTTGATATTGGAGTAGCAGACATGGCCAACGCCGCAGAAGACTCATCCATCTATTACGTACCGCACAGCGGCTGGTACCCGATTGTACTGGCTGCCGGGGTGATGTTGATGCTCACCGGCTTCGCCACCTGGCTGAATGCCACCAGTGCCGGCGAGCCGGGCAGCTGGACGCAGACCATTATCGGCTTCAGCCTGGTGTCGGTGGTGCTGTACTTCTGGTTTGCCAAGGTTGTTGCTGAGAACCAGCAGGGTCTGGCCAATGCCGCGCTGAAGAAAAGTTATGTCTGGGGCATGGGCTGGTTCATCTTCTCCGAGGTGATGTTTTTTGCGGCATTTTTTGGCGCGCTGTTTTATGCCCGTGTGCTGGCTGTTGCCTGGCTGGGTGGTGAGGGTGAAAAAGCGTTAACCGGGGAATACCTGTGGCCGGATTTTGAAGCCGCCTGGCCGGTTGTGAACAATCCTGACCCGACCCTGTTCCCGAATCCGGGTGAAAGCATGGCTTCACCCGGGGTGCTGAACTGGCTGGGTTACCTGCCTTTCTGGAACACGGTGATCCTGCTGTCTTCCAGCGTCACGGTGCACTTTGCGCACACTGCCATTAAAGACGAAAACCGTGCCAAGCTGAAAACCTGGCTGGGCATTACGGTGCTGCTGGGCATCATCTTCCTGATTCTGCAGGCGGAGGAATATATCCACGCTTACCAGGAATTGGGCTTGACCATGGGCAGCGGCATTTACGGCTCCACATTCTTTCTTCTGACCGGTTTCCATGGTTTCCATGTAACCCTGGGTACGGTCATCCTGCTGGTGCAGTTCTTGCGCTCTTTGCGCGGTCACTTCACCCACCACGACTGTTTCGGTTTTGAAGCAGCCAGTTGGTATTGGCACTTTGTTGATGTGGTGTGGGTCGGCCTGTTTCTGTTCGTCTACGTATTTTAGCTACTTAGCCTGACCCGGGCCCCGCTGCAGGGGCTCCGGTTCGGTGTTTTCCGTGCCGGGTTTCTTCCAGCCGGTTTCGTGCCGGTCTTCGGTATGCCATGGGGCATTGGTACCCATGCGTAACTGCCCGGTATAAAACCCGTAGAATACGGTCAGTACCAGGGCCGCCGCCAGGGTAATGCGGATACCCAGGGCGTAAAGGGTGCGCTTGGACTGGGTGGTACCAGTGTCCTTGAACAGGAATACCAGGCCGCTCATCAGGCTGAGAATTACGCCGATGAGCAATACAACAATAACAACCTTAATCACATAAAACGGCCGGCACGGTAACCCGGTCACTGTAAACCAAAGCGGCGTTAGCGGATAGGAAGCGTGAAGTCTAAATTTAACCCGGGTATAAAGATGACTGTGTTTGTAATGGTCATGTTGCCCGTGCTCGCCAGCCTGGGCATCTGGCAGTTGAACCGGGGTGCGGAAAAGCGGGCGTTGGAAAACGACTATCTGCGGCAACTCACCCGGTTACCGCAGACGCCGGCATTGACGGGCCCGGCGGGTGATTTCAGCCGTCTGCGTCTGCAGGGGCAGTACCAGCCGCAGGTGTTCCTGGTCGACAACCAGGTGCGCGAAGGCCGGCCGGGTTATTGGGTGGTGCAGCGTTTTGATGATCAGCACGGCCAGGCGTTTCTGGTTAACCGGGGCTATATAGCAGCACCGCAGTCGCGCGGGCAATTGCCGGGCGTTGATGTACCGCGGGAAAAACTGGCAGTGGTAGGTATGGTATGGCCATATACTGGGTTGGTACCGGTGCTGGACGACGATCCCTGGCCGGACGGCTGGCCCAAACGGGTTCAACGTATGGACGTGGCGCGGATGGCCGAGTCAGCGCAAACCCTGCCGTTGGAGGTGCGCCTGGAACCGGGGCAGACCTCGGTGTTCGCCGCCGCGCCGTTTGCCGCGGTCCTCAGTGACGACATACACTTAGGGTATGCGGCAACCTGGTTTGGCCTGGCGGCGGTTTTGCTGGCAGGCTACGTGGTCTTCGGGCTGAAACAGGCGGCTGCGGAATGATAATAATAACGACAGTGGACACATGACGAAGAGCCAATCGCAACTTGTGCTGATTATGCTGGTGGCCTTGCTGTCCCTGGGTGGTTCGTACGGCCTGTTTTACCTGGCAAAAAGCGGCGGCGGCTGGGGCACTACAAACAATGGTGAATTTGTCTCTCCCCAGACCACCGTGCAGCAACTGGGCTGGCAGGTCAGCGGCCCGCAGGCGGCGGACGTTGCAGGCCATTGGTGGCTGTGGGTGGTGGCGGATCGCTGTGAGGCGGCCTGCCGGCAGACGGTAAAAGATCTGCGCGCGCTGCATGTGCTGCTGAATAAAGAGGCCGGGCGGGTGCGGCGCGGTTTTACGGGCGCCGCCTGGGCTGACCTGCAGGATGAATTCCCGGCCCTGGCGCAGGTTCAGCTGCAGACGCTGGACAGTCCGAAGGCCGGCATTTACATAGCGGATCCGTTGGGCAATCTGGTGTTTTACTACCCCATCGACACAAATCCGAAGCTGGTTCAGGAAGACCTGAAGAAACTGTTGAAGGTATCGCAAATTGGTTAGTTCAAGTTCATCGGTGAATGCCGAATTGAGGGACAGCGGCGGCTTATCCACAGGTATGAAGAATCTCATCGCCGGCGGCATTGCACTGGCCGTGGTGGTGGTAGTGCTGGGTGCGTTTACCCGCCTGGTGGATGCCGGTCTGGGTTGTCCGGACTGGCCGGGATGTTACGGGCACCTCACCTGGCCGGATTCGGAAAGCGAGATTCAGCGTGCGGAAGCGGCATTTCCCGATGCGCCGGTTGATCTGGATAAAACCTGGCCGGAAATGGTGCACCGCTACTTTGCCGGCAGTTTGCTGCTGCTGGTGCTGTACCTGGCGGTGCGCAACTGGCGCGAGGCAGGGCGCGGCGACAGCGCCATACTGAGGGAGCAACGCACTTTGTCCAGTATCCTGCTGGTGCTGATTATCTGTCAGGCGGCTTTTGGGGCATGGACGGTTACCCTCAAGCTGTGGCCCCAGGTTGTCACCGCTCATCTGCTGGGCGGATTTGCCACCCTGGGGATGTTGTGGCTGATGTATCTGCGCGCCGGGGCGTTGCCGGGCCTGCGGCTTGGCGCCGCCGACCACCAGCAGCTGGCGGCCCACAGCCGCCTGACCTTTGCCCTGGTGATAGTACAGATTGCCCTGGGCGGCTGGGTGTCCAGTAACTACGCAGCCCTGGCCTGTGCGGATTTCCCCACCTGTTACGGTAGTTACTGGCCGCCCATGGATATGGCTGCCGGGTTTGATATTACCCAGACCGTGGGCCCTAATTATCTTGGCGGCCTGCTGGATAACGAAGCCAGGGTGGCGATTCATTGGATGCACCGGTTGGGCGCGGTGGTGGTGTTGATTTCCGCAGCCCTGCTGGCCTGGCGGCTTTGGGCGCGCAATGCCGGTCTGGCGCTGCTGTTAGCCCTGGTGCTGCTGGTGCAGGTTACGCTGGGTATCCTGAATGTGGTCTGGAGCCTGCCGCTGGCGGTGGCTACCCTGCACAACGCCGGAGGCGCGCTGTTGTTGTTGATTCTGATTGCAGTAAACTTTGCGCCCAAGCTCGAAAAAGCGCCTGCAGAGGCATAAGCCAACGGATACGTCTGGCCATGGAGAGAACCTCAAATGAGTGAAGTGGTTTCGAATACCGCCGGCTGGCGGGACTATCTGGAGATGTGCAAACCCCGGGTGGTGCTGTTGATGTTGCTGTGTGCTCTGGTGGGCATGTTTCTGGCCACGCCGGGTATGGTGCCCCTGGCAACCATTTCCCTCGGTTTGCTGGGTATCGGCCTGGTAGCGGGTTCCGCCGCGGTGGTCAATCACCTGGCTGATGCGCATATCGACGCCCGCATGGCCCGCACCCAGGACCGGCCCATGGCCACCGGCCGGGTCAGCCAGCAGCAGGCTATTGTGTTTTCCGCGGTCACCGGGGTGGCCGGCATGCTGGTGCTGTGGTTCGGGGTTAATCCCCTCACTGCCTGGCTGAACCTGGCCTCCTGGGTGGGTTACGGCCTTATCTATACCTATTTCCTGAAGCGCGCGACCCCCCAGAATATTGTCATTGGCGGCTTGTTCGGCGCGGCGCCGCCGCTGTTTGGCTGGACGGCGGTCACCAACAGCGTGGACGCCGGCGGCCTGCTGCTGGTGTTGATTATATTTGCCTGGACGCCGCCGCATTTCTGGGCGCTGGCGCTGGACCGCAAAGACGAATACGCCAAGGTTGGGGTGCCGATGTTGCCGGTGACTCATGGTGACGTATACACGCGCCTGCACATTCTGCTGTACACCATAATCCTGGTGGTAGCCTCGGTGCTGCCTTACCTGATTGGCATGTCCGGCTTAATTTATCTGGCCGGGGCGCTGGCGCTGGGGGCGGGCTTCCTCTACTGGGCCATTGTGCTGGTGCGCAACACTAATCCGGCGGCCCCCATGGAAACGTTCAAGTACTCTATTCTTTACCTGGCATTGTTGTTTGTTGTGCTGCTGGTTGACCATTATCTGATCACCACACAACTGGTACCGGGGCCGGTATACACTTTTGAGGTCATTGGCTGAAAATGTCTGCAGTTGCTCGCACGGTTCTGCTGTGCGGTGTGTTTATTACCCTGGTGGTAGGTCTGTTTGTATACCGCACAGTTCAGACGCCACAACTTTCTGAAGAACAAATGCGTGAACGCGGGGTGTTTCTATTACCCACGCCCCGCGACATCAGTCCCTTTGCGCTCACGGACCATACCGGCGCGCCCTTCAGCAACAGCAGTTTGCTCGGTAAATGGACCTTTGCTTACTTTGGCTTCACCAACTGCCCGGATATCTGTCCCACCAGCATGTCAGTGCTGGGTCAGGTGGACGCTCAGTTGCGCGCCGGCGCGGACGCGGCGGCGGACCGCTTCCAGGGTGTGCTGGTAACGGTAGATCCGGAACGTGACACCGCGGAGCGGCTCGGGCAGTACGCCACCGCCTTTTCGCCCCGCTTTCTGGGTGTCCTGGGAGACCGCGCCAGCACGTTCCTGTTGGCCAATCAACTTAATGTGGCGTTTGCCAAAGTACCGTCGGATGACGGCGGCTACACCATGGACCATACCGGTAACATTGTGATTGTGAACCCCAAGGGCCACTACCACGGCTTCATAAAGTTGCCGCATACGCCTGAGACCATTAGGCTTGTATTTCAAACATTGGCGGCGCAATTCTAATCTCCATTCAGGCAACGGACGTTCTAAATAGATTTCTGGCAGCCCGCCGGCAGTCCACGGCTTTGTGCGAACCGCTGGAAATAGAAGATTTTGGGGTGCAGCCCATGGAGGATGCCAGTCCGCCGAAATGGCATCTCGCGCATACCACCTGGTTTTTTGAAACATTTGTGCTCAAACCGTTTGTTGCGGGCTACCGCCCCGTAAACGACCAGTTTGAGCACCTGTTTAATTCTTATTACAACGGCGTCGGCGAACCGTTCCCGCGTCCGCGGCGTGGTTTTCTGTCGCGTCCCACGGTGGCGGAAATTCTGGCATACCGGCAGCGTGTGGACGCAGATGTGCAGCGTCTGCTGGACAGCCTGGCTGATGACGGCGGCCCGGCGGTGCAGCAAAGCAACGGTGCGGTGCGGGATGGCAGCCGCGAGGATGTGCTCAGTCGTGTAGTGTTGGGGGTTCATCACGGGCAGCAGCACCAGGAACTTTTGCTCACGGATCTAAAATACAACTTCGGCCACAACCCTCTGTTCCCCTGTTACGGCCAAGCGGCGCCTCCGGAGCAGGCGCCGGATCCCCTTGTTTACATTGAAAACGGCGGCGGTGCGCGGCAGGTGGGTGCCTGCGCCGCCGGCTCAGCCTTTTGTTTTGACAATGAGTTACCGCGTCATGAAGTGCTGGTGCACCCGTTCCGGCTAGCCAACCGGCTGGTGACCAATGGCGAATACCTGGCTTTCATGAATGATAACGGTTATCAACAGCCGCATCTGTGGCTGTCGGAAGGCTGGGCGCATCAGCAGCAACAGGGTTGGGCGGCGCCCCTGTACTGGCGCCGGCGCGACGGCGAGTGGTTTGAATACCGGCTGGACGGCCTGCACCCGCTGCGCCTGGACCTGCCGGTTGTGCATGTCAGTGCCTTTGAAGCATTTGCCTATGCCGGCTGGGCGGGCGCCCGGCTGCCCACGGAATTTGAGTGGGAGGCGGCCGCCCAGGGCAGTGAACCGGACGGCAACTTTGTTGAAGCCGGCTACTATCACCCCGGCGCCTGCCGGTCTGAAGGCGGCCGCACCGGGCAACTTGATCAGCTGTATGGAGATGTCTGGCAGTGGACTGCCAGCAGCTACGCGCCTTATCCGGGATACCGGCCGCTGCCGGGCACCCTGGGTGAATACAACGGTAAGTTCATGAGCAGCCAGTTGGTGTTGCGGGGTGCATCTTGCGCAACCCCGCGCAGCCATGCCCGGGAAAGCTACCGCAACTTCTTTTATCCACCGGACCGGTGGCAATTTTCAGGGATAAGATTGGCTCAAGATGTCTGAACAAGCACGCGAAAAGGGCGACTATAACTTTTACGATTACAAACCAGCCCAGGACGATATGGCGCTGGAAGTACTGCGCGGGTTGCGCAGCACCCCCAAACACATTTCGCCCAAATACTTCTACGACAGTCAGGGCAGTCTGTTGTTTGAGCGCATCACAAAACTGCAGGAGTATTATCTCACCCGCACTGAAATGGCTTTGTTTGACAAACATCTGCCGGATATTGCCCGGCAACTGCCGTCGGACACCTGCCTGATTGAATACGGCAGCGGCAGTTCGCTGAAAATCCGTAAGGTTCTGCAGACCCTGATTCCGGGTGCCTATGTACCGGTGGATATTTCCAGGCTGCACCTGCAGGAGAACGCGCGCAGTCTGCAGGCTGACTTTCCCCACCTGGATGTGTACCCGGTGTGCGCCGACATCACCCAGGTTTTTTCCCTGCCGGCGGAAGTTCAGAGCATGCCCAAGGTGGCGTTCTTTCCGGGTTCCAGCATCGGTAACTTTGAACCTGAAGACGCCAAAGTCTTTCTGCGCAACGTGCACACCACGGTAGGGTCCGAAGGGGCGCTGATCATCGGCGTCGACCGCAAGAAAGAACGGGCGGTGCTTGAAGCGGCGTACAACGACGCGGAGGGGGTAACCGCTGCCTTCAACCTGAATGTGCTGAACCACTTAAACGAAGAGTTGGATGCGGACTTTAAGCCGGATCAATTCCAGCATATGGCGCACTACGATGAAGAACACGGGCGTATACAGATGTTTTTGCGCAGCATCCGGCAGCAGCAGGTGCGGGTTAACGGCGAAACGATAGAATTTGACGCGGGGGAGGTGATCCACACGGAAAATTCTTACAAGTACCATCCCCAGGAGTTTTTGCTGCTGGCCGCCCAGGCGGGATTTTATCCCATGGCCCAGTATGACGACGAACGGGGCTGGTTTTCCCTGTATCTGCTGACCGGCGTTTAACTCCGGGTTTAGGCTCAGCGCGCACGCAGCTCAAAAAACCAGATATCCCGCGGCCCGCTTGTTGGTCTGGGTGCCAGCGGCTGCGGGGCCTGCCATTGTGCGGTCAACGTTTCCAGTTTTTGTTTGAGGGTTTCAATCAACTGCGGGTCGGTGACCCTGACCGCCTGCCGGGGGTAACGCCGGTTCTCCATCCGCAGTACGGCGCGGCCATCCGCCATGGCTTGATGGTGCCAGTCTTTCAGCAGATAGATCAGGTGCAGTATCCAGCGTGTGGTGCCGGTGAAGCGCGCCCAGCCGAAACCCAGGTCGCAGGGTATGTACAGCCGGTTGTTGTGCAGCAGGATACCGGTGGTTCTGCTGCGGCCGCCGGCCTCCAACTGCAGTTCCACGAAGTACGGCTCAGTTTGAACCTGAATGCGGTTGTTGGTAACAGCCTGCCAGTCGTTGCCGGGCTTCTGCACCCACTCCCCCTGCTGCAGCGGCCCGCCGGGCAATGGGCCCACCGGGCCATCAGCAAAATGCAGATAAACATAACTCGCGGCACATGAGGTCCCGAGCACGGCGAAGGTTATCAATGCCACCCACCTCAACATGTTATCGCTGGTGCCGGGGCTGACTGGAGGCGATCAGCAGCCCGACAATTCCATAGGTCAGGCTGAATATCCCGCAGAACGTCACCAGCTGATTTTTCCAGCCTTCACCGGCGGCGGCAGCGCCGGGGAAAAACAGGTCCGCTATGCCGGCGTAGATCAGGCAGGCGCCCAGGGCCACGGCAAAGCGTTGTAGCGCGATCCGCCGCTGGCGGCGGGCCTGACCGGCCTGGTGTGCCGTCTGCAGGTAGTCGGCAATATCCGAAACCTGGCTGAGATGGGCAAAGTCACTGGCGTCTATACCTTGCATGACGGTGGCCACGTCGGTGCCG
>JANQOA010000025.1 GCA_028279305.1 Pseudomonadales bacterium | reverse complement strand
AGGTGCATGCGGTGATGCCATTAATCCTCCCCAAGAGCCCTCGACTTTACCTAATCCGCGCAGCCCGGCATAGACGTTTTAATCAGACAATCCGCCCGTGCCGCAGCCGGCGGAGGGGTTCAGTCCCCCTCGCCGGGCTTCGGCTTTTCGCCGTAGTCCTGCCACGGCTGGTCCCGTTCGCGGATCACTTCGCGGAAACCTTTGTCATTAAAAGACTCTACCCAGCGCAGGGCTTCTTCTGTGTTCCGGGTGACACCGTCAAACAAAGTGCCCAGTAACTGGGAGGTGCGCAGCCCCATGTTTTCATAAGCCTGGTTGATCAGCAGTTTGTTCAGCGCAAGCTGATTAGCCGGAATGTTGCGGTACAGTTTCGCTTCCGCTTCGATAAATGATTCCAGTTCATCAGCCGGCACCACGTGAGATACCAGGCCGATGCGGTGTGCGGTGGCGGCGTCGATGGCGCGTCCGGTGAGCAGAAACTGCTTGGCATGTTCCAGCGTCAGGCGGTACACCCACAACATGGTGGTCGGGGTCCCGTAAACGCGGCTGGGGGCGTAACCGATGTGTGCGTCTTCCGCCATGTACAACTGGTCGCAGCACAGCACCAGATCGGTCGCGCCGCCCACCGCCCAGCCTTTCACCTCGCCCAGCACCGGCTTCGGGCAATTCCAGATACTCATGAACCGCCGCACATTGTTGCCCATGAATTGCAGGTCGCGGACCGGGTCCCAGGCGCCGGGGCGTGCCTCCACCCGGGGGGCGTCGTAGGGTATGTCCCAGTCATTGCGCCGCGCGGTCAGATCGTAGCCGGCGGTAAACGTATCGCCCACCCCGCGCAGCACTATGGCGGCCACCTCGGCGCTGCGGGCAGCCCGGTCGACACCGTCAGCAATACCCTGAATGACGCTATTGGTCAGGGTGTTTTTCTTTGCCGGGCGGTTGATGGCGATGACGGCAATGCCGTCCCGCTCCTCGTAGAGCACTTCGTTGTCCGTGCCGGGGGTTGTATCGCTCATTGGGGCCTCCTCTGGATGTGTTTGATCTGTGCGGTCCGTTTTGTGACGTAGTCCACATTGCCGCGCCATGGCGCCGATAAAATGACGTGTGGGCAACCCATTACTGTCAAGGATTACAGGCTACTTATGAAAATAACCCGACTGAAAAAGCTGACCGCCGGCTTGTTTCTGCTGTTGTTCAGCGGCACCCAGGCCATGGGCAATATGGTGCTCAGCAACGTTATTGTGCACTTCGAACCCGGAGAGCCCAACCGCCAGGATGTGGAGATCTCCAATACCGGTGAAGAACCCATGTATGTCGAGATTGAGCCGACCATGGTGCTGTCGCCGGGTACCGAGCAGGAGGACCGCAGCCCCATTACGGATCCGCGCAAGGCTGGTCTGCTGGTGACCCCTAACAAACTGATCCTGCCGCCGGGCGCCACCAAGGTCATCCGCCTGGTTAAGCTGGGCCCCAGCTTTGAGGAGAAAATTTACCGCATTGCCGCGCGGCCGGTGGCCGGTGACCTGCAGGACACGCAACAGAGCGGCGTGAAGGTGCTGGTCGGCTATGAAATTCTTGCCATTGTCTATCCCAACAATCCGCAGCCGGATCTGCAGGCCAGCCGCCTGGGGAACAAGCTGGTGGTGGCCAATCACGGCAATACCAACGTCCTGCTGCGGGAAGGTTACCAGTGCGAACTGCCGGATCAGCCCCGCGAGGACTGCACCCCGCTGCCGGGCAAACGCATGTATCCGGGCAACGAATGGACCCTGGATTTACCCGAAGATCTGCCGGTTACCTACTACCAGAGTGTCGGCACGCGCAACTTTGTAGAACAGTACCCCTGAGCGTCGGGTGAGCCGTGCGCAGACCTGGGCTGGCGTTTACATTATTGCTGGGTTGCCTGGCACTGCTGCCGGCGGTCCAGCCTGCCCGGGCGGACGGTGTGTTCAGCATGGCCGCCGGACCGCCGGCGGGTTTTGAAGACCTCAGCGCCGCGCAGACCACCCAGGCGGATGTGTATTACGGCGGTGAGTTCCTGGCCACCGTATTTGTCGACTTCGACCCCTATCAGGTCACCATTCACGATCCGTTGTCAGCGGTTGAGCTGATCCCCAATCTGAAAGACCCGGAAAAAATTGCCTCGGTACTCAGCGGCCCGTTGCCCACCCATGCGGAGCAGCTTTGCAATTCGCGTAATCGGGAAAACTGCGGGCAACTCTACCCGCCTCAGGCGGCGGTTATATTTGACGAAAGCCGCTACCGCTTGACGCTGTTTGTGCATCCGGCGGAATTGCTGGTGCACAAGATCCAGCACGACAAGTACCTGCCCGCGCCGGGTTCCGGGGTGTCGGGTCTGCACAACATCCGCATGAATGCGTCGGGCAGC
>JANQOA010000024.1 GCA_028279305.1 Pseudomonadales bacterium | reverse complement strand
TAACAGCCTCGTCACCGCCCACCATCAGAGTCAATGTGCCGGCAACCGCCCCTTCAACTCTACCGCTGACCGGACAATCCAGCACATGGATCTCTGATTCAGCCGCTTCTTCTGCAAGGCTCCGGCAATAACCCGGGCTGATGGTGCTCATAAGAACAATCGTGGACCCGGGACTGAGGGTAGCCAGGGCACCTGTCTCACCGCGCAATATCTGATCGTTTTGAGCTTCGTCAAAAACAATGGAGATGAAGATCTGCGCGTCTTTGGCGGCTTCACCCGCAGTTGCGCACTCAACAAGACCTTTAGCTGCAAGGCGTTCGATGGCGTCCCGGCTTCGATTTGCACAACTGGTCACCGTAAAACCGGCACTCAGCAGCCGCCCCGCCATGGGTTCACCCATGGCCCCCAGCCCCACAAACGCTACCCGCTTAGATGTATCCATAACCCGTGATCCAACTTGCTCAGTTCACCGTCTTGAAGTTTCAGCCGGCATATACTTTACAATTATTCATATATTGTCAAGTAGTAAAGTACTGGGTAAAATAGGCTGTATGAACGCGACAAAACTCTCAACCAAAAACAGAATTATTGACGCCGCGATCACAACGTTCATCCGTTACGGCGCCCGCAAAACGGCAATGACGGATATTGCTGACGCAGCGGGGGTATCGCGCCAGACCTTGTACGACCAATTCGGCAGCAAAGACGACCTGGTTGAAGCGGCAATAAGCCGTAATACGGATCTGGTGCTGTCGCGCGTTACGGATCAACTGCAGGATTGCGCGCACCTTGCGGACAAACTCGACATTTATCTCAGCGAAACAGTGGTGCGCACCTTTGAACGCCTGCAAACGTCGGAAGACGTGGAAGATTTAATCAGCGGCCACAGCGATGCGGGCAGAGCGGCCATTGCAAACTCCCATCAGCGTCACAAAAAGGTTGTGGCAGCCCTGCTCTCACCCTATCAGCAGCAGATCGAAAGCACCGGCCAGAGCACTACACAATTGGCCGCCTTCCTGGTCAGAAGCGCCATGCACCTCAAACACTGTGACAACAGGCGCGAGCTCAATGGGATGCTGAGTTCCGTAAAAACTCTGGTGCTGCTTGCCGCAGCGCCGGAGGCTGTTCAAACAGTTAGTCGATAATCAGCCGCTACCATTCAATCGGCAGGCTTTTCAGGCCGCGCATTAACGGGGTATCCCGGAACCGGCACTGGTCCTCTTTGACTTTTATTGAAGGGTGCTCCATGAGCAGGGTCGTAAAGGCGACCTCAAACTCCTGCCTGGCCAGATTGCGGCCCACGCACATATGCCCGCCGCCGCCGAAAGTCAGCGGCCGGGTTCGTGCCAGGTCCCGTTGAAAGTCAAGTTCGCAGGGGTTCCCGTAGACGGCGGGATCGCGGTTAGCCGCGCCGATGTAACCGAGCACAAAGCTGCCCGGCTCAACCACATGCCCGCCAAATGTTGCCTGTTGCATCACCACCCGGGCTGTACCCTGGCCGGGTGTGTCATAACGCAGCAGCTCATCTATCGCTGCGGGAATCATCTCCGGATCATCCCGCAGTGCGTTCATATGTTGCGGATGATTGTGCAAGGTGAACAGGGCCAGCGAGGTACCGCCCGCGGTGGTTTCATGCCCTGCCACATACAGCAGGATGGCATTCGCAATCAGCTCTTCGTTAGACAACGTGTCACCATCTTCCGTTGCGTGTACCAGGGCGGAAAACAGGTCGTCAGTCGGACTCCTGCGCCGCGCTTCCGCCATCTGCAAAAAGTAGTCCGCCAGGATTTCAACACTCTCATTCGCTTGGGCAAGCACTTCGGGGGACATCGGCAGAAACTCCAGCACCGGGTTCAGCGCCGTGGCGTGGGAGCCAATTTCGGCGTGGTCAGAATCCGGAATGCCCAGCATGCTGCCAATGACGCGCAGCGGAAACGGCAATGCAAATTCGCTGACAAAGTCCATGCCGCCCTGCTTAGCGCCCTCTGCAAAAAGTTCTCCGGCGATCTGCTCCGCTTTTTGCCGCAACTCTGTTAGCTGCCTGGGCGTAAACGCTTTTGCCACAAGCTTGCGCAGGCGGTGGTGGGCGTCACCATCAGAAACAAAGATCATGCGCCGGAAGTAGTCGAAGTACGGCTCGTCCTCAACATGCGCTCCGGTACGCAGCTTCTGCTGTGCCACATACTGATGCTGAAAAGTTGCCCCGTCATTCAACATTTGCCTGACGTCGTCGTAACGCGTCAGAACATAAGCACCCATTGCAGAGAGGTGAACCGGATCGTTCTCACGCAGGTCTGCATAAGCGGGGTAAGGGTTCACGGCAAGTTCCGGGTTTAATGGATTAAACGGCTCCACGGCGGCTATCCCTTAATGGTACATTTCATATATAATGTACCATTAAGTTGGACTTGTCCAGCCATCGGGAATGGAAGAAATATGCGTAAGCGCAAGTCGCGGCAACAGCGGGTGAATGAAATAGCACAATTGGCTAAAGCACGTTTCAAAACCACCGGCTTAGCTGACACCACGTTAGACATGATTGCGGCAGACGCGGGCTTGCCCAGGCCGCACCTGTATAGATTTTTCAAGAACAAGACTGAACTGGTTTCCGCGGTAATCGCCAGCGAAGTTACGGAAATAAACGCCCGCCGCTGGGAAGAAGTCAGGCGCCTGCGGTCCCTCGAGCGTCAGGTGGTCAGATCCCTGGAACTGGCAGTGGAACTCATTGAAGGAGATGAATTCTGGTCTACCCTGATTACACCCGGGAACGTGCCGCACACCGCTTACGCAGCCTCGTCCGATCCCAAAATACTGGAATCCAACACCGAGTATTGGACAAAAATACTGGAGGCGGCAAAAGGTAGAGGAGAACTGCGCGAGGAACTGGACGCCAACCGCATTCTCAACTGGCTGCTCGGCATCCAGTTCATGTTTATGGAGCGGCGGGAAATTTTTCCCACCATTGCAGATGTGGGGCGCTACGCCAGAGAATTTGTGGTGCCGGCGTTAAAGGGTTGACCTTGCCGCTACCCGCTGGACTTTGCCGCCGCCAGGCAAAAGAAGAAGGGCGCTCCGCAAGCAAAATTGGGAAGAACTCGACAGAGCACCGCTCCTTCAAAAACTGTTGCTAGCGCGCTGCAACCTCAAAGCCACGCGGCTCGAACATATCGGTCCGGTTCCAATGGCCGCGCAACACATACACTTCACTTACTTCACCAGAGCGCGTGTTACAGAAGCCACGCATACTTTCACCCTCAGCGTTGAGCCATATCGAGTAGTTCCCATGCCCCGACTTAGTCACGCGCTTAACAAACTCCAACTTAGATACACCACTTCTGGCTTGCACAGCCTTTGCACAGTTAACGACCGCATCCGCAGCCGGGTCGGGTGATTCCGCATTCGCATGGGTAAGGGCAAACACCGGTAAAACAAGAAGCTGCATGCCGACAGCCAACTTCGTAAATCTTCGCATTTAATTGAACACCATATTTTCAAGGGTTACTGAACGTAACACTCGCGGCTGCCTGCAACAGCCCAATTGATGCAATTATCTGTGCATTTTTGCACGGAAAGCGGCCAAAAACGGACTATCGCTGCGATAATCCAACCGAACGGTGTAGGATATGTCCATGAACTGGCATGACCTGCAGCACCTCCTGGCGCTCTCGGAGCACGGCACATTACCCGAAGCAGCAAACGCGCTGCAGGTTAACCGCACTACCGTCTCGAGACGCATTGCAAATCTCGAGGCGGATTTGCGCACCCAGTTAGTGGTCAAACTCGGGCGCGATTTAGCCCTGACCCCCAGCGGCCACGACGTGGTTGCTGCTGCGCGTATGATCGAGGGTGAAGTACAGAATCTGGAACGCCGGCTATTCGGCCGAGACCATGACCTCGCGGGTATCGTAAGAATCACCGCAACCCCAGCTATTGCCTCAATGCTTGGGGAGGGCCTGGCGAAATTCGGTCTGGCTCACCCGGACCTTGTACTGGAGGTGAGCGCTACCAACGCCGTTGAAGATCTGGAACTGATGGAATCGGACATTGCGATCCGCCTGACCTTTAACCCTCCCAACGAACTCATCGGTCATCAGGTCGCCAAGCCGACCACCGCGTTTTACGCCTCAACTGCGGTGGCTAGCCGTTTGGACTCGAACACCACCATTGACTATATAGACGGCACGCTCAGCGAAAGAAACTTCGACCATGTGCGGCAGTGGATCGAGTCTGAATTTAACCGGCCGTATGCCGTGGTTGCCCGAACAAGTTCCATGGAACTTGCCATGCAACTTGTGGCGGCGGGCCGCGGCGTTGCAGCACTGCCCTGCTACGTTGCGGATCAAATCCCGAATCTCGCCAGAGTGTCCGCGCGGCGGGAAGATCTGCTGCCGCCGATCTGGATCCTTTACCATCCCAGGCATCGTAAAACAGCGCGCATCAGGGCAACAACCGAGCATCTGCTGAGCACATTTACAACCCTAACGGATATTTTTAGTGGAACGGAGGCCGGTTAGCGGCAGCCGGAATCCAGCACCCTAAGGGTCTTTCTTTTCTTCAGGAGGCACCATGATGCCTCTGGCAATCATATCGCTGTAAGCACGGTAGCGGCGCCGCCACAGATCAGGGTCGTAGCCCGAACGCCCAAGCACTTTCTCGATGTACGGGTCCATCAACACCGTGCCGGTTTCAAGAAAAATAAACAGAAACGGAAGCCACAGGCGATCCACCTCGGGCCTGATGCGACCCTGAGCATCCATCCGGTCGATGGAACCGCGCACCAGTTCAAAATAGCGCCGGAACAGGGCGGCACCCCAGCTTGTCTCTTCCAGCAGCGCCCGGCGGAAGTACCGGCTGAAAACCGGCCACTCATCTGCAACGCTGGCCACCCAATTATCGACGGTCGACAATGCCTCGCTGCCGGGCAGGTCTTCGACGTGCTGTTCATCGTCACCGTAAAACGACTCGAACTTGTGAATGAAATATTCATCCACCGCCTGACGCAGGCCTTCCTTGGACCCGTAGTGGTGTTTGATCAAACCCACTGATACGTCAGCGTCCGCTGCAATGTCACGCACGCTCACCCCATCGAAGCCGCTTTCACCAAACAACTTCATGGCAGAGCGTAACAACCGGTCCTTGCCGGAAAGGTTTTCCACAACGGTCAGTTTCGGATCGGTCAATTCTGTTCTCACGGCGCTGCTAGTCGAAGCACAAGAAACCATGACTTAAGGCGGTCTGTCCATCCTCTGTGACCACTTCGAAAAACAGAGCATCCGCTGCTGTGCCGGTCAGCCGCACTTCAATCGTCGAAGGCATCATCACCATGGCGCTGAACCTTCCGCCCAGACGGCGGACTCTTGCCGCTTCACCGTCCAGGCATGCGTCAACCAGCCTGGTGACGGACAGCGCCAAGGTCGCCGTGCCATGCAGGATAATGTCCGGCAACCCCGCGGCCAGGGCAACCGCACGGTCCGTGTGGATGGGATTAAATATACGCGCACACTCGGTGTAGACATGAGCGGCACCGGCACCCACGCTGATGGGAAAACTGCCCAGGTCCCCCCGCGCTTCGGGTTCCGGCCAAGCCGGCGCGGTTTCAACCGGCTCTACCCTATTGGTCACGGCAACCCCGCGGCTGATGCCAAGCTGATAGGTCCGGCACACCAGCTCACCCGCCCCGTCGACCGTGTCCAGTCTTGTGGTCTGGGCCGCACCGGGTTTGATCTCGTCAAGCCCGATCACGGTTGCCCGTGTGGTCAGCCTGTCTCCGGCGCGGATCGGGCGGAGGATGTGCAGGTCATGGCCGGCGTGGACACCGCGTGCGGCCTCTTCCGGGTTCGACTGTTCGTAACCGGCCAGGGAACGCATCGTCAACAGCACCGGCCACTCCAGACAGACCGGAAACACCGGGTGCGCCAACACCGCGCCGGCCTCGGTATCGAGATAACGGGCATTGAAGTCCCCCAACCCCGCCGCGTAGGCCATGGTCCAGCGGGCATCAACTTGATGCTCAATTCCCCCGGTAGACTGGCCCACCATTTTACCGTCAAGAGGCATGATCTAAATCTCAAACTCAAGCTGCAAGCCGATTGTGCGCGGCGTGATGAACTGGACCCCGGTGGCGGTGCGGACCACGGGCTCTTCTTCCTCGCCAATGTTCTCCCCGAACAGAGTCAGCTGCCAGTTGTCCGCGCGAACGCCGAGGCGGACGTCCGCTACGTTCATGATGCCGGACTCCAGACCGGAACCCGCATCCACCTGCCGGTCCCGGTACGCATAGGTGGCGTTGACAAAACCTTGCAGCGAATCACTCACCCGCCATTCATAGCTGCCGCCCAGGGAAACATTCTTCTCGGGCACGTTGGGCAGCGATCCGCCCTCGCGTACGGTCGCGGTTGAGGCGGCAAGATTCGGGTTGACGTTGTTGAACTCCGAGTCGTTGATGTTGCCGGATATCTGCAGCACCAGATTAGCCGCCGGCATCCAGCTTACCGCCAGATCAAATCCGCTGATCTCCGCATCACCGCCGTTGGCCAGCGCTATGGTGCCGGGCACGTTGAACTGCAATTGGATTTCTTCCCAGTCGGAGTAGTAATACGCCACATCGACCGCAAGCCGTCCGTCAGCAAACTGGTACTTGGCGCCCAGTTCATAGGTCCACACCTCATCCGGAGCTATGGTGGTCCCCGTGTCGACACCGACACTGGCAGCCAGCGCAACCTGCGCCGCGGTCTGGGTGGTGCCGCTGCGGAAACCTTTGGCGGCACTTATGAATATTGAGCCGTTGTCGTGCGGGCGGAAGTTCACCGCAAAGCGGGGGTTCACGGTCTCATAAGTTGTGCCGACGGAAACGCCCGGAATGCCGGTGGTTCTGTCTAAACCGTTGGCCGTCTTGCGATCGTCTTCGAAGTAGCGCAGGCCAAGGGTCGGCGTCACCAACCCGTCCAGCAGTTCGAGGGATATCTCGCCGAACACCGCCCAGGCCTCGGTCTCAATATCACCTACTGTATTAATCAGGGGGGCTGTGAAACCACCGCCGAAGTCGAGGAAGAAATTGATGTCCGAATGGATCTCCGCGTCACTGTAGTAGGCGCCCACCAGCCACTGGAAGGCACTGTCGCCGGTCGACAGCAGCCTGAACTCCTGTGTTAAGGCTTCTGTTTCAAACGTACTGTCGTTAAAGAACTGAAACCCGGCGGTGAAAAGCGGGAACACAAAATCCAACTCATACTCGGTATAGGACGTCGCGCTGACAAAACTCATGCCGTTCAGATCAACATCAAATGTCAGACTTGTTGTATCTAATGTTGTATCAATGAAACCCGGGTTGCCTCCCACGCCGGCCATTGTCGGTTCATCAAATTCGAGCCCGGTAAGCGGATCAGTGCGGGAGAAGGTATTGGCGGAATCGAGCTCATTTTCCACCGTCCAGTGACTGAAGGTCACATCCATCGTATCAGTTGTGTACAGCGCCTTGAGACGAATATTCCAACTGTCCAGCTCGTTCAGGTCTTCCTCGTTGAGCTCAGGGCTGTCCACCCATCCCGGTGCATTTGCAACCCCGCCGGACAACCGGAAGGCAAAGTTGTCCGCCACAGGCACGTTCACCACCCCGTCAACACTGTAACCGCTGTCACCATCGTCCACGTCACGGCCGCTCACACGGAAACGGGACAAAAACTCTTCCGTGTCGGGTTGCGGGGTAATCAGCTTGACGCTGCCGCCCATTGATCCCTGGCCGTAAAGCGTGCCCTGGGGACCACGCAGTACTTCCACCCGCTCCAGATCGTACATGTTGTTGGGGGGTGCAATTTGCAGGTTGGGTACCCCAAAGGCCACGTCATCAACGTAGTAGCCCACGGTGGCATCACCGGTGGTGCCGCTGGCAATGCCGCGCAGAATAATGGTTTCAAACCCCGGGGCGGTACTTGAGACCACCGACGCTCCCGGCACAAATTTCACCAGGTCAGGCAAGCTGTCGATCCCGTTTTCCCGCAGCTCGTCACCTGAAATCGCCTGTACGGACATCGGCACATCGGTGATGGCCTGCTCCCGTTTCTGCGCGGTCACGACAATCTCTTCGATTGCGTTCTCTTCAGCCGCAGCCCGTTCACTGAATGGAACAACCGCAATACAAACGATTAGCCATACCGAAAAGCCTGTTCTGAGGTAATTTTTGCTGATTCCCATAGTATTCGCTCCAAATCGACGCGAGTCTGCGTGACTGGGAGACTATACACTTGTTTAGTTTTTATGCAATACTTTGCAAAAACGTGCTGATTCAATCTGATATGGCCATTGATTCCACTGAAAATAATCATTCGTTCAGTACGGGCGCGTCCATTGGAGGGCGATCCAGGGAAACACCACACAAGGAAACGCCATGCAAGGAAAAAACATGCAAGGAAACACCATGACAACAGATGTGATTTTTGACCTTGTCCGCAAACATGCCGGGCAATCCCCCGACAGAATCTCGGTTGTGCACGGTGAGCAACGCCTGTCGTTTGCAGAACTGCGGGAGCTGGTCGACGTCTACGCCAAAGGCCTGCTCGCGGCGGGCATTCAACACGGAGACCGGGTCGCCACGCTCTCACCACCCGGCCTGGACTTCTGGCTGACATACCTGGCTACCGTTTCTATCGGCGCCATCTGGCATGGCATCAATCCCGTATACCGCGAACGCGAGTTCGAATACCTGCTGGCAGACGCTGAACCCAGGCTGGTATTTGTGCGCTCACCCTTCGATGGGCGCCAATACGACGAAGAGCTGCGGCAGCTGCCAAACAGCGTTGAACAGTTTGTGACAATCAGCGGTCCCGACGGCGGCGCAGCCGGCCTGCCGGCATTCCTGAATCGTGCCGCAACGGTGAGCGACGCGGAACTGGAAGCTGCCCGCGCCGCAGTCGCAGCGGACGACACCGCCGTCATCGTCTACACCTCCGGCACAACAGGTCAACCCAAGGGTGCCATGCTATCCCAGGGCACAATCACCCAATCCGCGATGGCCAACGCCGCCTGGATGGGTGAACGTCTCGAAAGCACCGTCTGCGCGGCACCCACCAATCATGTCGGCGCTTTAAACAACGTGTGCATGAACGTATTTGCCGCCGGCGGCCGCATCATTTTTTATCACAAGGTCGATGTCGAAGCGCTGGGCCGGATCCGCGAGCAGGAGGAACCTACTTATATGGTGACCTCCCCCACCGGATTCATGATGACCATGTCGCTGCCGGGGTTTGATCCCGAACGCCTGGATCACACCCGCCTCATTGTCTGCGGCGGCGCCACCACACCGTTAAACATTCTCAAAACCTGGTCCCGGGTCGGCTGCCCGATTTCGTCAGTCTACGGCCAGACGGAAACATGCGGCATCATTACCTATACCGCCCTGGACGCACCGCTGGAAGATGTAGCCGCAACCATCGGCAAACCGCTGGCAGGCTGCGACGCCCGCGTTGCCCACGAAGACGGAACATCCTG
>JANQOA010000005.1 GCA_028279305.1 Pseudomonadales bacterium | reverse complement strand
GACCTTCCTCGACATCGGGCATCAGCTGGAGGTGCTCGACCTGATCCGCCGGCTCAACCGCGAGCGAGGGATGACGATCGTACTGGTGCTGCACGATCTCAACCAGGCGGCGCGCTACGCGGAACGCCTGGTTGCGCTCGACCGCGGGCGAATCGTCGCTGACGGCTCGCCGCGAGAGGTGCTGACAGCTGTGCTGCTGGCCGAGGTGTTTGGGGTGCGCGCTCGCATCCTCACAGATCCCGAGACCGGCGCCCCCCTATGCCTCCCCTACGGCGTCATCAGTCGCGACTAGAAGGAGAGCGCCCGGATCGTCATTGAAGCGATCTCGCCTAAAAAAATCGGCGGTTGCCCACCCGGGATCAAAAGGTCGGGTTGGTGCGACTGAACTCATCACTATAGTCAGCAAATAATTGGACCACAGCAAGGCAGTGCGGACGGAAGGACATGGTGCTTCATGATTCCCTCCACGAATCATTTTAGCCACCCATATAGACAACACCCCTGTGAAAAATCAACGCCGCTAACTCAATTTGTTTATTTCGGCTTGTCACCAACCAAAATACTAAGAGAAACTCTGGACTAAACACTGTAAACGAGTAGAATCTGCCGCCGGCCATACAGGCACTCCAAAGGTTTGTTCGAACGCCCACAGCGACGGTACCACTGCGAGTTGTACAAATGGAGAAATACACGGATGTTACATACAACCAACGGTTGTTTTCCGGCGGCTTGCGCCGGAGGCTCCATCCGGCCAGATAGATCTGGGTCTCAAACCGCCTCAAAAAACTCGGCGCAGATACGTATTCCGTATTGGAGCTTGGCTGCTACGACGGCAAGTTGATCGAATCCCTGCCGAAGAAACCCTTACGCTATCTGGGCCTGGACGCAAACTGGGAGGGTGGATTGGATATCGCCAAGTCAAAATGGAGCGGCGACCCAACCGTCGAATTCCGCTACTGTACCCGGCCGGAACAGATGCAACTGGGTGAGGAAACATTCAGCTGCAGTTTTGCCATGGAAACGCTGGAGCACGTACCCGCGGACATGGTGGATCCGTATTTCGAGGTGCAGCGTCAAGCCACCCGGCAGTATCTTTTTGTTACGGTGCCGAATGAGATTGGCCTAGTTTTTCTGGCCAAACACTTCGCCAAGTGGCTGCTCGGCGGAGACTACCATGAGCACACCGCCAAGGAGTTGGCCTGTGCCCTGCTCGGTAAAACAGAATCCGTCAAGCGCAACCAACACAAAGGTTTCGACTATCGGAGCTTGAGGCGCGAGGTGGAAACCTATTTCGAAGTGATCGATATGTCCGGCCATCCGCTTAAACCGGCCTTCCCAGCCATCAACTTTGGTATCGGGATGATTTGCAGACCTCGCGAGTAGCTACAACACCCGTAAGCACATTGTGTTCTGCGTGCTGGACCGAGTCTTAGATTGATCATAACCGTTAGGAGAGAGCTCACGGTGGAGCCTCGTGCAGCCATATCACAGCCAAAGCCGTCCACAGCGCCAGCACCCAGAGTTCGAACGTTAAGCGCCAGGCGACCGGGGCCGTCTTGAGTTCCATGAAGTACAATAAGATCAGTCTGACTTTAAATAAGGCGATAGTCAGTATCCCCAAACCTGCTGCTACGGACGCAACCTCTTTTCCATCCGGAACCAGGTACCAGGAAACGGCCGTTGCCAGAAAGAGCACTAACCAAGTAGTTGTCACGGTGATGCGTAGACTCGTTAGCATATCAGCGCAACAAATAGATGAGTGGAAACAAAACAATCCACAGCAGATCAACCATATGCCAGAAGGTGGCACCGTTCTCCAAGGTCATGATGCTCCGCTGTGTCGGTGTGCGCCCGGCAGTGCGCCACATCAGTAACAAGACCCCCAAACCGATGAGCACATGCACAAAATGAATACCGGTGAACATATAGTAATACATAAAAAAATCGTTGGTATTCAGTGTGATGCCGGCAGCAAATTTTTCGCCAAACTCGATCACCTTAATCACCGCAAACCCCAAGCCGCAGAGGAAGGCAAAGGCAATAAATTGTTTTGCCGGCGCCGCGTTGCCGATACGGTACAACCCAACAGCGCGGGCTATGAACCAGGAACTGGTGAGCAGGAGCAGAGTGTTAACAGCGCCATAGTGCCGGTTGAGCAACAGCTGGGCTTCTAAGAAGAGCTCAATTTGTTCGTTCCGATAGTATAAGAAAGTGCCAAAAAACAACGAGAACAGCAGCATATCGCCCAGAACAAACATCCATATGCCCTCCTCACCGGGAAGATGTCTGGTTGGCTTGCCTACTGCTACGGAAGAGGAACGGTTCAAGCTGCCTGCTTTACGCGAATTGGGGATCCAGGCTATCGGCTCTCTGGCGCTTCAGGGCAGACAAAACCAGCACGGACATGGTGATAACCCAAATACCAAATATGGGTACCGGCAGCCACAAGCCAAACAAACCTGTCCACGCAAACGGACCTGCCTTGAAAAACGGAATCAGGCAAGCGGGCAAAAAAATCGCAGCCACCCAACAATTAAAAAACGCGGCCCAACGGGGAAAAACCGGCTCCTGGGATTCATCGGAGAATATTGCGGCGGCAATGCTCAATGCCTGCCCCATCAGCGGCCCAATCGTCATCAAAAACAGCAGAAACGCCCAGTCGTTGAATGCCATGATAATTTCCGGGGCGCGGTCCGGACGAAAAGCGGCCAGTACCCAGCCCCCACACGCGTATACAAAAAGAGAATTGGCCAACAGTCCGCACACCAGTGCACACGTACTGAAAATTGCCGGGGTATCCCCCTCTATTCTGCGTAACTGAACGCTGACGACGGCACACCAGATGATTCCAAGGGCGGACATCTGCACACAGGCAGACCCTCCGAGCAGAATCACCCAGTTAAGACTTGCATAGTGGGCGGCAACTTCTTCCGCGCTCTCTCCGGGCCCGGGCGGCGGAAAAAAGCCCATGGCAATGAGGAAAGTAAACACGGTCAAAATAAGGATAATGCCTCCCCACGCCGCAAACTGTTGAAATCTGTAGTTCATAACAGATGGTCCCCCCTTAAATATGCAAATCCGGTTGGTCAAACATTCAGGTAGAGTGCCCCGCTGGCCGGACCCCAATAGACTCATGACTGGCGAGTGCTTCCATCAGAATCTGCGAATCAACCTGAGTGGCCGTGTATGGACACAAGATCGACGCACCGGGGTAACGTTCCACAACGACGTCCATGCCCCGCTCGTATTTCCCCAACTCGGTAAGTAGTGCCGTATCCTCACTGTGTTCGCGAAGCCAACTGCTGTTGCCGACAATCAGCACTTTGTCCACGCCCCTGGCCTTGGCAGCGAGAATCACGGATTCGAAATACGCCACCGCCCGTTCCCAATGCATTTTGCCGCTCAGCAGATAAGAATCTTCAATCGACACGCATCTAAGCGCTGCCCGCGCCTGCAGGTCGCCAAAGTCGAAACCGTTCGCTTGCAGATGATGCTTCAAGAATTTGCGCCGATCGCGATCGTCCACCACAAAAACGTGGGCGCCATCTCTCAAGGCAGTAACAATCTCCGCACCCAGCACAAACCATTCCTGCTGTGGGTCGTCGCAGATCACACAGCGATGGTGCGCGTGTTCTTTCTTCGGATAGTTAACCGCTGACAGGCGAGGCTGAGAACGGTCGGTTGCAGCGGAAATACGGTCCGTTAAATCTTCGGGCCTGAACCGGCGCTCCCCCCTCGGGCCCAGGCGCACGCAAGGCAGCAAGCCGGCGTTTGTCCAGCGCCTGATAGTAGCCTTACTGACGTTAAGGAAGTCAGCCGCCTCAGAAATAGTCAGTAATGGCCCTTCTTTCGGATCATCATCGCTCAATTAGGCCCCCCCGAAAAAACCCGAACCTTTCGTACCTATTTAATGCTATCTATTACTATACATAAATAAGCATATATCGGTAGCTTTTTCACAAAAAGTATAACTATATATAGTTATAGATAAGTGAAACAACGCCCTATCTTGATTCAGCCGCCCTGGGTTCATGGCCCGGGATCGGAAACTGCGCCGCCAAAGCTCTAACTTCTTCAGCCGCAACTTCCGCATCACCGCCTTCGAGCACCGTCATTAAAAGGCCTGCAATTTGCGCCATTTCAGCATCCCCCATCCCTCTTGAGGTGATTGCCGGCGTGCCGATGCGCACGCCGCTGGGTCTTAATGGCGGTTTCGGATCGTCCGGGATGAGTTGCTTGTTAGTCACCAGTCCGGCCTGCTCGAAAGCGTTCTGCGCCTTGGCGCCATCGTCGTAACCCCATGCGGCAACGTCCATGACCAGCAGGTGATTCTCCGTGCCCCCGGTGATAAGCGGCATGCCGCGTGCGGTGAGACCCTCTGCCAGCGCGCGTGCGTTTGCGAGTACGCGTTCCGCATAAGCGCGGAACTCGGCGGTGGCCGCCTTGCGCATAGCCACTGCTATGCCCGCCACCTGGTGCATGTGGGGTCCGCCCTGCAAGCCGGGGAACACACCGCTGTCGATGGCTTTGGCGAAGGGCTTGCGGCACAGGATCATGCCGCCGCGGGGCCCGCGCAGAGTTTTATGGGTAGTAGTGGTCAGTACGTCGAAACCATGATCCAGGGGGTTGGCCAGTACGCCGCCGCCGATGAGACCGCCGATGTGGGACACATCAGCCATCGTCAGGGCACCCACCTCGTCAGCAATTCGCCTGAAAGCGGCGTAGTCCAGTTCCCGCGGGTAGGAGGAGTGACCGCACAGCAACATCGCGGGTTTATGTTTGATCGCAAGGTTCCGTACCTCGTCAAAATCAATATCACCGCGGGAACCATGGGTGCGATAGCGGACAAAGTTGAAAATCTTGCCCATGTGAGATGCAGGCGCGCCATGGGTGAGGTGCCCGCCATGGGTGAGATCCATGGCGAGTATCGTGTCGCCCGGCTTCAACAGACCAAAGTAAACTGCTTGATTCATGGGTGAGCCGGACAGCGGCTGCACGTTCGCGTGCTCAGCGTTGAACAGTTTTTTTGCACGCTCAACGGCAATACGCTCGATCTGATCATAGAACGCTTGACCCGCATAGTAGCGGCGGCCGGGATAACCCTCAGCATACTTGTCGGTGAGGATGGAGCCGTTGGTCTCCAAGACCTCGGGATAGGTGTGGTTTTCCGAAGCGATGAGGGTCAGGGTCTCAGCCTGACGGCGGTTCTCGTTAGCGATGGCCTCGCTGATTTCAGGGTCAAATGCGGCGAGATGGGACAGTGTGTTCATGGTTGCCTCCTGTGCACCCGTTTGATGTTGGATGCCCAGGCGAACGGCGGTCTAAGACGTACGCTCCCATGTGGTTGCTTCCACGAGTTTTCGCCAGTCACGCACGTGGTAAGACTTTAACACCTTCCCGAAACCTCATTCCAGCATCACCGGCGGTTTCGGACGATTTACGGGGGGACTCGGCGGGCTTGGCCTGTTCTCGGTACCCTGTCTACCCTGTTGTCCCTGGCTCTGTTGTCCCTGGCTCTGTTGGGGAGCGCCGTTGCAGGAACATGATTGGCTTGCACGCATGGCGGCGAAATCCGCCGTGGGCGCGGGCCACGCAATGCCGCGGTTGGGTCCGTCGGAAAAGCCCTGTTTGTAGAGGTGAGTGGTGGTCATCAAGCACTCCCCGACGGGTGGGAATGTAATCGCACCAGGCGACTGACCCCGCTGCTCCATGTGTTCATCGGAACAGGTTTTTGCCTGGGTATAGATGTGACCGAAACTGCGGGCTTGATCCCATGCCTCCCCCTCATACCCATCAAGGGTAAGGCAGGCGTTGAGGAAACAAGCATATGATTGCGGGCTGAATCCATTCGCTTTCCATTCAGCAAAGCTGACATCTATAGCGCTGTTGTACAAATCCTGCCGCGCGGCCTGGTCGGAAACCAATTGGAAGAGACTTCGAACCCGCGCGCGCCCCATCCAGGTATATCCGCGGACAGTTGTGGCCAGCGCCTCCACTTCCCTGCTCATGACGGGATCTGTAAGCGTCGACCCTTCATCTCCCCGTATGCTCCTTAAGGGTGCCGGGCCGGTCTGGAAACGCCCGGCCGACTCAAACCCGGGCGTTGCATCAGCCATATACCACCCCGGAACATCATCCAGCGGCGAGCTGTTCAAGTGAACCTCGGACCATACATGATAGTCCCACAACGCATTGTTTCCAGCAGTACGCCTTGTTTCCGTCAAGTTGCCGTTCACATCTGTTGCAGACCCGATGGTCGGGTGAACATCCAGTACACCGTCGCTGGGCAGTTCTTCCTGACCAACCTGGCGCCCGTGTACCAATCTACAGGGCACGCCGAGCATCCTGCTGGAAGCACAATATATGCTGCCCATAAACTCACAATTGGCCACCCACAAAGCCCGGTTGAGTTTTTCCCATTCTTCAAACCAATTGCCGACTGTTTTGAGTGCCATCGCTTGACAACCCATTGAACCCACTTCCCCTGGACATCGTCCCTGCGCCCGCCATTGCGCATGGGCAACAGCCGGTACAATTCGCTCACCGGGATTTTCCCGATCGTTGATCAGCCACGTAAACCCGCGCAACACGGACCAGGGTGACGCAAGATCTACAGCACCTCCCGGCCTCGCGCCTTCCTTAAGCAAACGCAGCACGCTGCGCAAAACCACAGGGCGGTAGTGTTCCAGCGGAATGCTCTGATAGGTGGCTCCATGCTGAGGCAGCCAGCTGGAGAAACCGCTGTTTGCCGAATAAATCCAGAATTGTGCGGCTTGCTCGTCTTCCGGGAAGTATTCCGGCGTACCCTGCAAGTGCGGGTTGAACAGCACAACAACTTTAACACCGGCCAGTGCCGCCGGCTCCTGAACCTCATATTCCCCCACCGGCATATCCGCGCTGAGCTGAATCCGGTGGTTCTGTACTTGCCAGCTGCTGAGGGGATTGTTGTGTGCTGTACGGTTGCGAACCACAATCGAAGATGGAATCCCGGCAAGCGTCGATCCAAGTGCAATGGTTGAGCCCCGGCGCACAACCAGACCCCAGTTGTCTGTGCGGGCTGACTGCTCCAATGCCGGGATAAACAGCTCGGTGCGGTGAGCCCGCATATTGTTATCACGATTCCAATCAACTGCCTGGTTACGGGGCTCCCTGCACTGAACCGTGAGGCGGCTGTCTTGCCAACCGCCGCTCCAGGGGTCTGACTTGTCCGTGTAATCAGCGGACAGCCATTGAGACGGATCCGGAGTGACCGGCTGGATCACCCAGGACGCCGTGTGACGGAATATATAGGCTTTACTGTATCTGCTGCCCTCCGGCACAAACAGATTTTCATGGACAAACACGGGTTGGCCGTTGATGTCTTGCGCAGTGGACTTATACAGACCGCGGTAGCCATCTTCATGATGCTCCACCCAAAGCCCGGCCGGGCAGTCCACTCTGTCAAGCGGCTGTGCCGCAACTTGCTGCCCCGCAAAAGCAATACCAAGACACACGATCAGACACAGATAGCTAACAGCTTTCATTCATCCCCCCTCGTCCCGCACCGAACCGACGTCTTTCTGGTTCCGCCATGCACAAGCTTTCCCGCCGGCTAACCTAGCACGGACATTTTCTAAGTTATGTCACCCAGGTGACACATGCTCTATCGATTTCTCACTTAGAATATTTTCGCATTGCAGCTTGCCCACTTCCGGGGAGATGGAAACATGGCTTTCGAAACTCCAAAATCGTGGGTCGAGGTCTCTACGATCATCCAGGCCATCGCAATCGCATCAGGTGTCTTTTTCACCGTATATCAATTGTTCATCGCGGGCGAATCAGCCAGACAAGAACGCAACAAATATACGTTCAGCCTTATACAGCAAATCAACCAACCTCCAATTACCACAGCACTTGAAGAACTGGGTAATGCACTCGACCAACAAAACAAATCTAGGAAGCAGAACCTTTCAACCCCACAAGATTTTGTAGAGTTTGTCACCAGCGACCGCGAGGTAGAACACAACGTCATGCAGATTGCCGCTTACTATGAGATGTTCGCCGCCTGTCTCAATTCCGGATTTTGCGAGCCCGCAATTGCACGAAGAATCATGGAGCCGAACATGGAGTATTTCTTTGCGTACTACGGTGACTATTTGCTAAACAATTGGGGATTTCAGGCATTCGACGACTATACGTGCCTGCTTATTGAGTGGAATGCACAGCACGCTATTGTTAAGGCGAAGCTCAAGTACGGGGATATTGACCCCACCTGCGAACTCGTAAAGGATCAAAACTATGATTATTCCCTCTACCAAAGTTCGGAGTTAACTGCCTCCCAGCCGCGACCATAGCCCGCCGGGCTCTCCCAGAACGAAAACTCCGTTGCGCCACCCGGCACCTCCACCCCGGCCTCTTTTACCCGCTCACGCAGCGGACCGCCCTGCTCCTCTATCTCCTTGGGGGATACCATCTGCCGCGGTGTGAACGCGCGTCGCCCGAATCCACCACTCCGCCACCGCGCAATGAATAACAAAAGCGACCCCAAACGATGTCACCGACAGCCAGTAAGCCACTTCCAATGTGCCGCCCAGCGCAATCAGAACGGGTACAAAGATCAACCGCTGGGTGGCGATACTTGTACCCAGCGCCATCGCCCGGATCATCCATTCCCGATGTTCAGCAAAACGGTGGTGCCGGGCCAGCCACATGCCGCGCAGCAGGGCCAGACCAAACAACCCGGCAAATGGCCCGGTAACCAACACCTCCGCGGTACCGGAAAAGGGGAACATGAAGCCGATGACTAAAGCTGCCGCCGCGGTGACCGCACCGGCGCTGACGGCAACCCGGCCGCCCAACCGGTGCAGCGCGGGATACCGGCTGCGGATGCGGCTGCTGAACTGCGCCAACGCCAGCGCGAGAAAAAGCGCACCGAATATGACGTGCGACTGAGTTGTGACTGGATTTTCGTGAAATCCCGGGTTGTAGTGGTCGCTGTCAAGAAGGTGCTCAACCGACAGGCTGATGCCGAGCAGCGCAAGCAAGACGGTGATACTGACAATTGTACGTTTCATCCCGAGTTGAACCCCGCGCGGTGGTTCTTATTCCGTCGCACCCTAAGACAAAATAGTTTTGATGGAAACGCCTATTGCGGGCAGATCGGTTCGCCAGCCCGGGCCGGCTGTGCGAGGTGCTAGAATCCCGCACATGTCAGGTATAACCCTGGTCGACTACGACCCCGCATGGCCGCTGGAATTCCAACGGGAGTCAGACCGCATACAACGAGCCATGGGCACCAGCGCGCTACGTATCGAACACGTTGGCAGCACTGCCGTGCCGGGGCTGCGTGCCAAGCCGGTCATAGACATTCAGGTTTCAGTGGCAAGCCTTAAGCCCCTGAATGCGCATACCCGGAGACTGGGCACCATCGGCTACACCTTCATTCCGTTGCCGGTACCGGACGATCCGGCCATCGAACACGCGGACGACGTGTATCCCTTTTATCAGAAGCCATCAACCTGGCCCGCCACCCACCATGTGCACCTGTGCGCGGAAGGCTCCGTGCAGGAAAAAAACCACATCGTTTTCCGTGACTTCCTCAAAGATCACCCGGACCAGCTTGCAGTCTACCAGTCGCTGAAGGCACAGTTGGCCGCGGAGCATGACGGCCGCACGCTGGCGTCCCGCGAACGCTACTCCCTGGGCAAAACGGATTTCGTAACAGCAACAATTTCCCGGGCGCTGGCCGCGGGCTATGACATCTGAAGCCCCGGCGCAGGATTGTGTTAGCATCAACCCCGTTGACCGGTTCTGCATCAGCCATGATTTCTCGGAGCTGACGAACTACCATGCCGATACTTCAAATTGACATAGTGGGTGACCGCGGCGAAGACACAGGTCTTGCGCAAAGGCTGGCGGACGCTGCCGGTGCGGCACTTGGATCACGCCCGCAGGGCACCTGGGTGAAGCTGCAGTACATTGCCGCTTCCGACTATGCAGAAAACAGCGGCGCCAATGTAGGCCCGCCCATCCTCGTTTCTCTGCTGGAGGCTGACGTTGGCCGGGGTGCCGAACTGCGCGAACGGGTGCGGTTGTTAGCCGAAGCGGTGGCCAAGGCTGCGAACCACCCGGTGCAAAACGTCCACATCATTGTTGAGCCCGCCGCCAGGGGGCGAATCGCTTTTGGCGGCGAACTGGTGGAATGAGCCGCCTAGTTGGTAAAAACGGCGCCCGCGGGTAAACATTGACGTCAGGTGCTACTGACACAATGGTGGCAGTATCAAGGGAATAAAATCACCGCTTTAAGCGCTTGGAGATTATGTGATGGGCAAACTCTACGACGAACTCACCCCGGAACTCATCGAATTCATATCCGCACAAAAACTGTTTTTTGTAGGCACCGCGCCGCTGGACGTAGAGGGACATGTGAATGTGTCTCCCAAAGGTATGGATAGTTTGAGGGTACTTGACCCGAAAACCGTTGCTTATCTCGATGTCACGGGAAGCGGTGTGGAAACCATTTCCCACGTCAAAGAAAACGGCCGGCTGCTGTTTATGTTCTGCGCTTTTGAAGGCAGGCCGCTGATCCTGCGGCTGCATGGCAAGGGTACGGTGCTGGAAACAAGCGATGATGAGTTCCATGAACTTAGACCCGGATTCAGCGAGTTGCCCGGGGTGCGTTCCATTATTAAATTGGACATTCACCGCATCGCGGATTCCTGCGGATGGAACGTACCCCTCTACAGTTTTGAGGGCAGCCGGGACTATTACCACAACTATGCGGAGAAACTGGGCCCTGAAGGGCTCCGCAAGGGGCAGCTTGCCTCAAACATGCACAGCATTGATGGTCTTAGCGGATTGAAGGAGCCTTCTGTGTGAACCTGCCCGGCTTGTTTGAGGAATACGCCGCCATGTTCGAACGCACGTTCGACGACGACAACTGGCAACGGCTGGAAACGTATTTCCACCCGCAAGCCGTCTATGAAACCCATGGTTTTGAAGACACCCGCTTTGAGGGACGGCAGGCATTGCTCAACGCGCTGCAATCCAATGTTTCCAACTTCGACCGCAAGTGCGATTCTAGAAAGTTGCGCACGGTTGAGGGACCTGTTGTAGAAGGAAATACCCTCACTCGAACCTGGGCTTGCGAGTTTACGCTGCAAGGCGCTGAAGATTTACTGCTTGAGGGCCGAGAAACAGTTACCTACGACGGCGGTAAGATCCGCCATCTGCTGGAAGAAATTCTACCCGCATCCGCGCAACGGCTGGCGATTTGGCTTGAGGCGCATGCAACAAAACTCTCAACACACTGACAAGGATGATTGGATGAAAGCTCTACTCCTGCTTGTGATGATTGGCTTCTCCACGCCAGCCTGGGCGGACGAGAAGCAGCAACAGGCGGAACAGGCGGCCGAGCTCTGGCTATCGCAACTCGACGCGGGTGAATATCAGGCCACCTGGGAAAACGCGGCGAGCCTGTTCAAGGGCCAGATCACCGCAGCCCAGTGGCGGCAGGCAGCTTCCGCGGCGCGGCAGCCACTGGGCGTATTAATAACCCGCAAGCTTATCAACGGGACATATGCAACCAGCCTGCCCGGCGCTCCCGATGGTGAATACGTTGTGCTGCAATTCCAGACCGCATTCGCCAATAAGGCCCAAGCCATAGAAACCGTGACCCCCATGCTGGACCGCGGCGAATGGCGGGTGAGCGGCTACTTTGTGAAGTAGCTTCGGACGCTCAAAACCCCGCCTCCACAGCGTCGATTTCTTCCCGCGGCACATCTCTGGTGCGCTGGTGAAAGAACCACAGGTGCCCTTCTATATCCTTCGCTTCATAGCGTCTGTCACCCCAGTATTGATCCGCGGGTTCACTGACGATGTGCGCACCATTGTTTTTTGCGGTTTCAAAATGCTCATCCACATTATCCACATAGACCATCAGGCTTTCCGTTGGCGCGCCTGTTGTTTTGGGACTGGCAATCGCATGCGGGCCCGCGGAAGAGACCATTAAGTATGCGTCGACAATTTTCACCTCGGTTAAGATCAGCGACCCGTCACTTCTCTGCAGGCGTTGACCGGGAATTTCAGGGAAGCCAAACGCCGCTTCAAGAAACGCCAAAGCCGCCGCGGGGTCTTCATAAGCAATGCGCGTGGTGATTCGTTGAATCCCTTTGGGTGGATTTTCAGGCATGTTGCACTCCATCTTGCGTTCGTAATTATTTAACGATATCGTTAACTATTAATCAACAGGAGAAATAGCTTGGCTGAAGCCCAACGGGTTGATCAAATTCTTTCAGCCCTGGCAGACCCGGTACGGCGCCAGGTGATCGAACTGCTGCATCATCGGCCGTACAAAGCGGGAGACCTGGCCAGACAAGCGGGCATGAGCGCCCCGGCCATGAGCCGTCACTTGCGGCTCTTGCGGCAAAACGAGCTGATTGAAGAAACCCACGGCGGCGCTGACGCCCGCATCCGCACCTACCGGTTGAAATCCGAACGGCTGCACGAACTGAAAGGTTGGCTGGCAGAACTGGAGGATCTGTGGGTGGATCAGCTTGATGCCTTTAAGCGGTATGCTGAACAACACCCCGCGGGGCGCTGAATGAGCAACACCGACAGTATTTGTGTGCACGCCGAAATCGCGGTAGACCCCGCCGTGGCTTTTACCCTGTTTACCGATGACATCAGCATCTGGTGGACCGGCGTTAAAGATATGGATAACGGCAATATCCCCCGCACCGGCAGTTTAAAATTCGAAGGCCAGCTTGGCGGCAGCCTGGTTGAGACTTATCCTGACCGGCCGCCATACACTGTCGGAGCCGTGCTGGCATGGCAGCCCGGCGCCCGCCTGAGCTTCGAATGGCGCCCCGGCAGTTTTGCGCCGCAGCAGACCACTTATGTGGACGTGACGTTTGAAGCGGTGCCCGCAGGCACCCGGGTGGTTATTGTGCACCGCGGCCTTGATACGCTGCCCCTTGACCATCCGGTGCGGCATGGTTTCGGCCGCAGCTTGAAGTTCCGCACGCTGATGGAAACCCACTGGCTTGATCTGTTAGACGTTTTCCGGCAGCACGCCTCCAGCGGCTAGCACTTATCCGCTGAATCATTTAATAACGCCAGTTTCTTCAAGGAGCCTCGGCCTAGCGGAATGGCTGTTACTTTTTCTGGCCGCACGCGGGGATTTCCAGTTAAATCCGCACATGGCCAAGCCCGACATGACCAATGCCAAAAAAGATGTTCTAGTTGTTGTTGATATGCAACAGGACATGTTGTTGCAGCCGCGTCCCGACAACCTGACGCGCGTTGTGGACCGAATTAACAAACTTGCGGCCAGCGTGCGCCGCGGCAGCGGCACGGTGATCTTTGTGCACCATTGCGGTCCAGCACGCGAGCCGTTTGACCCGGCCAGCCCGGGTTGGCAATTGCTGCCGGGGATAAACGCCGCGTCTTCGGACTTGCGGGTCCGCAAACACCTCAACAGCCCGTTTGCGGGCACGGACCTGGATGAGATGCTGACCGCGCACGGCGCACAACGTCTTATTATCACCGGCTGGGCAACCGATTTCTGCGTGGACGCCACCGTCCGCGACGCCGTAGCGCGCGGTTATCGCGTCGAAGTGGCCGCTGACGGCCACACCTGCGCGAACCGTCCGCACCTGAACGCCGCTAAGATCATCGAACACCACCAGTGGCTGTGGCGGAACCTGATCGCCGAGTTTCCCGTGCGCGTGCGCGCTGCCCGTGATATCTGCGCTGCGTAAGCTGCAATTATCGGCTACAGTAGCCCCATGAGTTCCACCCAGCCACCCATCCGCAGGCCCGTCTGCTGACAGGCACCTGACCTCTCAGCTGCGCCTTCCGGCGCAGCGTTCAAACTCGTCTATGGATTTGTAGCGGCGAACATATGTCGTTAGGAGCTTGTATGTATTCAAAACAGATTATCGAAAAACTGGCGTTGAGCAGCCAGTCCCTGGACTCAATCCAGCAGGGCGTGGAAACCGGCGTTGCTGAAGTGCGCTCGGACTCATTAAAAACCCATGTGCCGGTGTCCGTGGTAGTGACCGGCGGCCAACCCGGCGCGCTTTTTATTCATCTCGACGGCGGCGCAGGTGACCGCAACACCCTGCTGGAACGCCAAACCCTGCTGGCCATGCTGGCGCAGACAGGTGTAATTCCACGGCACTCCATTCACGTTTCGTTTTCCGGCGGCGCCAATGTGTTTTATACCGGCGGCTGGGAAACCTGGGTGACGGATGAATTACCCCAATGGGTTGCCAGCGAGTACAGCGGAAACGTGGATCGGGAAAACCGGGTGTTAACAGGAATCTCAGCCGGCGGGCACGGCGCGCTGAAAATAGCGTTTAAACACCCGCATGCATTCCGGGCGGTTGCCGCCATGGAACCTGTCATCATGCCCGCCCTGGATTGGCCGCAACAACACACCCGCGCGGCGTGGTGGATGCTGGACGCCAGCGCGCGGGCGGTGTGGGGAGAGCCGTTTCCACAGTCTTTTCTATCCCAGCATCCGCCGAATATTGCCGCCGCAAACACGCAGCAGATCCTTGCCTCCGGGTTGGAGATTTACCTGGAGGCTGGCGATGAAGATTTATTGCACCTGCAGGACGGCGCTGAATTTCTGCATCGGCTGCTCTGGCAATTTGATATTCCCCACGAGTATCACCAGGTGAGATGGGCTGACCACGGCGGGTATAGTATTGACGATCGATTAATCGAAGCGCTGGCGTTTCTCAGCGCGGCCCTGGCCGGCGGTAACAAGCAATCCCGCAACCTTGAGTTGACGGAAGCTGAGCAACAATTTGTGGATTACGTGCTCAGCGGCGGGCCGATCCGCGGCGAGCCGGTGCCGGCAGGCGCCTCCCAGGGCTCCGCGGAAACTGAACTGACCGTTATGGCCCGATTGTGGCAGCCGCTGAAAAAGCTGGCTGAAGCCAACGACCCGGATATGCAGCGGCAGTACGGGCGGTTGCCGGACATAGGAGATCAGGGTTAACGTAAGATCCTGGAAGCGCAAAATATGCCGGAACAACAGACCGAAGACAAAATACGCTCTGCCGTGCGGGCTTTTGCTGAGTCCGTCAACTCCGGCGGTCGTGTTGTTGCTGACATGTCACCACTGGTGCGGGCCACATCCAATCTGCCGCTGTCCAGGCTGGACTACTGGGAACGGCTGATCCGTTGGGAGTTTGCCGACGCGCTCGCGGCGTCTATCCCGCCAAAGTGGAAATTGTGGGCCCGGCAGAGGCGCCTGCCCACCTGGATCGACTTGTCCGCCGGTGATGGCTTCATGCGGGAAAGGACCCTGCGTACGCTGTCCGGTGCTGCCCCGAACCGCTTTTTCTTTGCCCTCGCCACACGCCGCTTGAACGACTGGGTGCCCGAGGTCCGCGCAGCCGCGCGGCAGCAACTGCCGGTCATCGCGCGCCAGTCCGACCCGTCGCATGTGACGGATGTATTGTGTATCACCCTGCCCCACTGGACGTCCTGGGGGCGGATGGAAGAGGCGGACAAGCAGGTGATCCTGCAGATAGCGGCTGTAAAACAGGTTGCCGCGGCGCTGCAAGCCCGCATCATCTCCGGCACCGCCGGTCCTCTGACATCAGTACTCGCGCAGACGGGCCGCACGGACCTATTCGACCGCGAGCTGCCGGAAATCGCCCGCGCTGCCGTGCAGCCGTCGGTGCGGGCCAAAGCCTACCGGAGCCTGCTGCAGGCGAAAGCAGTCTGGTTCGAAGGGCGCAAATGGGGATGGTCCGACAAACTCTACACGGAATGGCGCTCCCGGCCGGTAGTGGGAGAACGCCGCATTCGTGTGGAGCGTCCGTTTATCGACATTCTGAAACAGGCGGCTGCCGACCCTTCACCCATGGTACGGCGCGTTGCCGGTGAGATGCTGATAAGAGAACTCAACCATATTGGTGAAGAATCCCTGGTGTTGGCAAAACGGCTGGCGTCCGACCCTTCTCCCTCAGTTGCGGAACGGGGCGAATTTGTGCTGCAGAAGCTGCAGGCAAAAGCGCGTTAGGTGTATCATGTGCTGCATCAAAACTTCCACCCAGGTCACTGAAAAAGTTACAAAAATCCACATGCTATTGCCGTCTACAACGGAACTGACAAGCCTATTACGGACATCCTATTATGGACAATGAACTCATCGCCAGGGTGCTGATTTTCGGCGCGCTTGCCGTATGCATACTTAATGAGCTGTTTCAGTTCGCGCGCGGCAAGGCCACTGAACGCTGGCAGCCGTGTGAGGCCAAAGTACTCAGCACGGGTACAAAAACATACCGCAGCGAGGTGGGCCCCAATGAACACAAACCCACCATCAGGTACGAATACCGCTATGGCGGCAAACGTTATACGGGCAGGCGGGTAAAATACGGCAACATCTGGACCGAGAGATTAAGCCGCCCCAAGGTGCATCTGGTGGGTGTCAACAACGGCGACGAGTTGCAGGTATTTGTCAATCCGGATCAGCCGCGCCAGTCGGTTTTGTACCGCGGTTACGAAGGCAACATTGTTTGGAACCTGTCCTTGCTGGGGATTGTGCTGTTAATCTTTCTGGTCGCTGCTTAGCAAGGCCCCAAGTTCCATGAATGACGCCCTGGTACTGTTCCACGACGTGGACGGGTGCCTCAATCCGCCGGACGGCGCGCCGCTGCCGCTTTACGAATCCGAGTGTATTTCCACCGATTACCACAGGCTCGGTCAGTTCGGCGAGTTGCTGGACAACAGCCCCGTGACCTGTTTTGTGTTAAACACCGGCCGCAGCTGGCAGGCGACCCACTTTCTTTGTCAGGCAATTAACAGCGGAAAACTGAGATATGCGCTGGTGGAACACGGTGCGCAGCTTTGGGACGTTAGATCCCAAACTCCCGTTGACATTGAAAACCTGGATCACTCCATCCTCGGCTTTGACGAAGCGCTGGCCAGCCGTAACCGGCTGCAGACATTGGTGGAGTGGTTTGATGAAGAGGGTTCCCGGCAACTGGCTGAACGCATGAGTTATGCCGGCGCCCTGCTTCATCAACCCGACAAGTCCTGGAATCTGACATTCGCGGTGCCCGGGGAACTGGATGGTGACGAAGTATTTGCTCAGCTGCAGTCCCTGATCTCCAGTTCACCGGATTTTGCCGCTGCCCAATTCACCTATCACTACAGCCGCTGGAACCGTTTCATCGATGTTATGGGCGGCATGGACAAAGGCCTGGGCATGGCCGCGGTAATGGCCCTGCTTGGCCTCAGCAACCCTCACACCGCCGCCATTGGCGACGGCTTAAACGATCTATCCATGCTGCAACAGGCCCGTACACCGGTGTGCCCTGCCAACGCTGAACCCGCGGTGATTGATTTATGCGGCGCGGACGGCTACGTCTCCGATAAACGCTTTATCGCCGCTACAGAGGACTGGCTCAGCCGCCTTTAAAGCGGGCCTCACTGGAACGCTTGCTGAACCTTATCAAGCAGAGTTGTTGTACGCGGATACCGCATGACATGACGATGGGCCAAAAACCAGCCATCCATGTCCAGATCCGGTATCGGTTCGGATACCTGTTTGATTTCCGGCAGCCGCCGGCCGAGCACCGTTGGTATCAGCGATGCGCCTATGCCGGCCCGGACCGCCTGCAGCAGCCCGGCGGGTGAGTTCACCTTAAACACCACGTTATCCGCTTCAGCGTCCATCCACCGCGCCATGGGATGACCTGTGTATTCTTCCGTGAAGGCAACAAACGGAAGCGTTTTGGGGTCCACGTGGTCTTCCGCATCCAGCGGCGCATAAACAGCCCAACGAATCAAACCCAGGTGATGCTTGAACAGTGATTTGGGTACGGCCGGCGCTGCGCGTATGGCCACATCCACCTGCCGTCCGGTGAGGTCCAGGTTCCAGTTATCCAACACTATGTCCAGAGAAAGCTCCGGACTCTGCTGCTGGTAGGCGAGTAGACTGGGGGCAACAATTTCGAACGTGATATCCGCCATCGTCAATCTCAGATGACCCTGCAACTGACCGCTGCTTTCGCACGTTGCCTGGATTGTCATCAGCTCCTCTTCAATGCGCCTGGCGTGATCAAGAATCCTCTGCCCGTCGTGGGTCAGCACAAATTCACCATTCTCGCTGGTAAACAAAGATACGCCTAACCGGGTCTCCAGAGCGTTGAGCCTGCGGTTAACCGTTGTCTGGTTGATGTTCAATTCGCGCGCTGCCAGGCGCACCCGCCCCTGCCGGGCAACCGCCAGAAATACCCTGATATCGTCAGAATTCATATATGCAAACTTGCCTGAGTAATAGGCATATATTATCAATTGACCTGCAAAAACGCACACAATAGGATCGAGCGCCAACAACATGAATCACGGGAAAACCCCAATGCACACCACTTTTTTCCAGATAGCCGGCGTTGTGCTGACCGGGCTGGGAACCGCCCTGTTCCTTGCCCTGCCCTTGGGTGTGGCGGGATGGCTGGGTGACCTTTACGTCCTTGTCGGAGTAAATCCCTATACTTTCTACCTGACCGCAACCGGCGGAAGCGTCATGCTGGGTTGGGGGGCATCCCTGTTATGGGCGGCAACTTCGTCCGATGAAACCAGGCGCGTGGTTGCCATGGCCAGCGGCGTCGCTTTTACCGCACTGAGCCTGATGCGGGTGTTTTCGTCACTGACTCCGGATGAAGAATTCGACCCGGCGCGGGCCGTCATGGCCGTTGAATCCGTACTCTTCCTTGTTGCCGGCATGCTGTTTTTTAACATCGGGTGTTCGGTGTTCGCCCGCCTGGCTGACGCATGGCGCTCGTTCCGCTCAATCAAAACGTGGGTGTTCATCTGGGTGAACCTGTTCCTGGCGCCGGTGAATCTGGCCGCTTTTGCCATTTATGCCGTAACAGGACATCCAATTGCCATGTGGGCGGCAATCGGTTTTGCCTTTGTGCTGGTTGCCAATATGACCACCGCGCTTTACGAACGCGGTATTTCGAAAATCACTTCAGCGCCGCACCTCATTCCGTGGATACCGCTGCTGGCGTATATGGGCGACTGGCTATTTTTCCGCACAGAAGAATTGCAGGCCACGCCGTTGATTCACAACTATGCCATTGCGCTGTTCATCATCAACGGTATCTCCGTTCTATTCGACCTGTTCGATACCTACCGGTGGATCGCCGGCGACCGGAACATAGCGAGCAAAGCAGCATGATGAGATTCATAGAACGCCGTCGGCGCTCACAATCCACCACCTGGGGCACAGCGCTGGCTCTATTCATTCTGTCGGGCTGCACAAGCTACGGCCCTACCGAAGAAAACGTTTCCCCAGGGTTTCCTTACACGATGCAGTCCGATCAGGTTGACGGCGAGTCAATTGCCTACTACACCGACGGCGCGGGAACACCCAGGGTTCTATTCCTGCATGGCATTCCCACCTCTTCCTATCTGTGGCGCAACGTTACCCCAATAGTTGCAGCAGAAGTTCCCGTTGCGGCGTTTGATCTGCCCGGCTACGGCGAATCGAGTCTCGACCAAGCCGGTGATTATTCTTACCAGTCCATGTATGAAACCATGGCCACCTGGTTGGACAAACAGCAAGCCCCCTTTGTCATGGCGGTGACGGACCTGGGATCTGTGCTGGGTATCGACTATGCAATGCGCAACCCCGACCGGGTCATCGGGCTGGTGCTGGTGGAGGCGGTATTTATGCCGTCGCAAGACTGGCTTGCCCAGTTGACAAGGTTCCAAAAGCTGATGTTTGCGGCCATGCGCTCCGGGTGGTTCGCTGATTTCATGATCCTCAACCGCCCGCGCATGCAAACTGCCGCGCTTAACAAATTCACGGTGCGCAAACTCTCCAAAGATGAAAAGGCACGCCACCTCGCCAATTACGCGGACCGCGAGCGCCGCCGGGTTGTCCGCGACGGCTTCGGGCCCGCGGCCATGCCCAAGGGCGGCATATCGCGGTCACCAACAGATGCAGCGGCAGTCATCGACCGCAGCGCCGCCGCGCTTAAAGCCACCGGCATACCCATATTGCTGCTGTACGCCCAACCGGGGTTTATCGTGCAGCCCGACGCCGTGGCTTACGCGCGCACACACTTCAAAAATCTAACCGTTGTAGATGTGGGTACGGGAGTCCATTTCCTGCCGGAGGACCAGCCCACGGCCATTGGTGAGGCTATCAGCAAGTGGCTGACGGACTCCGGGTTGAAACAGAAATTGCGCTGAACTTATGTTTACCGGCCGCATCCGCCCGGCATGGGGGGTTCTAGTTTTTATCAGCCCCGCCATGTTCTACGCTGCCGGCAGCGGGCCCTTCAGCCAGGCTTTCCGCCAGGGCAATGCGCCGATCGTATTCGGTGATTAACACATCCAGGCCTGACACCGATTTTGTATTAGCCAGCGTGGTGTCCGCAAAATCCAACTGATACGGCCGGTTGGTGGAGTTGTTCAGCATCACGTCTTTGTATAAGCCGTAACGTCTGTGATAGTCGTCATAGGAGGTGGCGTCCTTCAGAGCCATGATCTGGGCGGTTTGTTTGCGCGCCGCCTGCGCCTGCTGTTGCTGCATGTATTGCAGGCCTGTCACCGTTGCCGCGGCCAGGGCTGTGCCTACCGCGTCGTAGAACGCATCGCTGCGCTGTTTCTTCTTACGCGCCAACTCATGCTCTTTGCGTTCCAGCAGCCAACCGTCGCGCGCTGCAGCCAATGCACGGGAGGCTGCTCTGCGGTTCTGCTCTGCAGTATCAGCGGGCAGGGTATCCGTATGCCGCTGGGTGTATAGAAGCAGCGCCATGCCGCTGCCGAACGCACGTTCAGCAGAATCCGTGACCATCAGCGGCCGGCTGCCGTGATTGAGCAAACTGTCGACAATATGTATGGCTTCTTTGTTAGCGGCACAGTTCAAAGGCGTACCCCACTGCAACGATTCAGCATTAACGTCAGCACCGCGGCCGACAAGCAATTCGACCACATCAGCCCGGGCTTCCCCGGCGGCCAGATGCAGCGGCGTTCTGCCGTCCGGCAAGCGCGCCTGCAGCAGCGCGCCTTTGCTCAAGAGCAATTTGACCAACCCGCCATGACCTGCCGCCGCGGCCAGCATCAATGGCGTGCGGCCCGCCCCGTCGGTTACCTCAATATCTGCACCGCTCTGCAGTAAACGCTCCGCGCTGGCGTAGTTGCCTTCCGCCGCTGCCTTCAGCAGGCCGCCGGCCAACCCTTCAAGAGAGCGGGCGCCGGCCGCCTCCAATTTTGCGATGACCTCATAACGGTTGTTTTCCCGCGCGATGCGCAGCGCCGATTTAATCTCTTCACCGCCGCTGTCGTAGGCATTGAGCAGCTTGCCAACCAATACCGCGTTGCCTATCTTGCTGGCTGCCAGCATCGGCGACTCACCGTGGGCATCCATCACCCGAAAGTCAGCCCCTGCGTTCATCAGCAGGTCAGCGGCGCCGGCAATACGCCGGCGGTCCGTCTGAGTGGTCCGCGCAAGGTCGTGCAGCGGCGTGGTGTTGTACTTCCTGTTCCGCAAGTTGACATCGGCACCGGCCTTCAACAGCAGCTCAACCATCTCAGGCTGTGCATACCCGGCTGCATAGTGCAAAGGGGTGTTGCCGTATTTGTCCGGCTTGCTGATTGCGCGCTTTTTCTTCTGCAGAATTTTGCCGGCCGCTTCCACGTAACCGTGTTTTGCCGCTTCGTGCAGATCCGGCTTTGCAAGCACCACCCCGCAAACAAACACCAGCAGCAGCAGGCCCCAGCGCAACATGTTAACGCACCGGTTTATCTTGCAGCGCGCGAACGCGCCCGGTATGCGGAGAATCAGGCTGTGCCGCCGCGTACTCCGCCGCGGCGTCCAACACGTCGTCACCCGCAACTGTGCTCTGGCTGCCGGCCCCGTGCTGCAGGAGAAAATCCACCACGTACCAGCGCCTGCTGAGCAAAGCTTCTTCCAGCGCGGTCGTGCCCACCACCGGCAGCACCCCATCCACTTCAGCACCCCGGTCAACAGCTTCACGCAGTTTGCCGAGATCGCCGGTTTTTGCGCCCAGGTGCAGGGGTGATTCCATATAAGCCACCAGCTCTTCCAGGCCGGCTTTGCCGCGGGCCAGATCCGCCGCGTTCTGCCCGGCAGGTGTGGTTAACATCGGGTCTGCCCCGCCCATCAACAACGCTTCAGCAATTCTCGGCCGCGCGGTGCTGATGGCATAGTGCAACGGCGGGTATCCCGCCGGAGTGTGGGTCAGGCCCAAGGATTCGCAAAGCGACGGCTCGCGCGGGACTTCGGACGGCAGATCAGGGTCCGCACCTTCCTGCAGCAGAATCCGGGTAATCTCCACGTTATTCTGCTGCACTGCCAGATGCAGCCCGCGTTCGCCGCACACGTTACTGCCGTCAATTTTCGGCGTGCCGTCCTCGTAGGTTTCCCCCAGCCGCGCGGCCTCGCGCACCCGGTTGGCATCTTCCTTGGTCACCGCCATGAGCACCGGGTTGATGTCGCCGAGCATGCTGGCACAGCCGAATGCCAGCGCGCAGGCTGATAGAAGAGCCAGTGCACGCACCCGCCGGATTAACATACCAACTTGAAATGATGTCTCCATCAACCTGCTCCGATTGCCTGAGAACCCGAAACACAGACCGCGGCGGCGGCAAAGTTACGCGAGAACCTTTTTGCCAGCTTGTAGTGTTTGGTGCCCAGTTTGCCTTTGTCTATGCGGCGCACGTCCAACGTCTTGATATTCCCCGCTTTGATTTTTTGCAGATGTTCCCCGGTAACAAGAAACACCGGCATCGCCTCGCGGTTGTTGGCCAGCATGGGATGGTAATCCAGTTTGCCCTCCGCACCTTCAAGAATGGGTAAAGTAATGCTGCTGCCGTCCGCAAAGGTCAGAGTCATCGGGGTGGAATGATCAAACACCGGCACCCCGGCAAATGACGACACATAACGCCCGCGCAGATAGAACATGTCGCCGCTGCGGCCCATGTGCCCGGACAGGCCGGTATTAAAGCCGCGCCCGATAATGAACACCTTGGTTTCCTGCACGTCAGGCTCATCGACTTCATATTTGCACTTGCCCCAGGCCGCGGGGGCCGGAACCAGAATGCTGAGAAACATGCTGATAAAAAGGCAGATTACCGTCGTTTTCAAGACTCTCTCCTAAAGAACCGAACTGTTTGCTCACACCTGTGCCGTGAAGACCAGCGCCTGCAGAGGCATTTCGGACCCTAAATTGCGCTGCAGCGCGGCTGAGACAGCGCTGCGAAGCTCTTCTGCGTCAGCACCGCGGTCCATCACTTCCTGGTACAGCGGGTTGCCGAACACCAGGCCGGTTGAGAAAACGTCCGCTGATATCTTTGATATTAGCTCCACCACCTCAACGGAAACCGTGCTGAAGCCCGCACTAAGAACAGATTCCCGGATTGCATCAGCGTCGTGGTAACCGAACGGTACCCGGTAAAATCCTGGCGGATTATCGGGAAAAAAGCCGGCTATGGTCTCGTGTACAAGGCGGGCAAAAGGATTTGCGTCCCAGGAGCCCCACACGCTGAATAAATACCTGCCGTCTCGCTCCGCAACACGGTGCGCTTCCTGATAAGCGCGCAACTTGTCCGGAAAAAACATGACCCCAAACTGGCACACCAGCACATCGAAGGTGTCATCAGCATAGGGCAGGTGCATGGCATCAGCGCTTGCAAATACGACCCGTTCGGAAGGCGCAAACTTAGCCTGCGCCACCTCCAACATCGGCTCATTAAGATCTGAGGCGGTCAGTTCACAGGCTGGGGGTAACGTGTCCCGCAGTTTGCGCGTCACAATGCCGGTGCCCGCCGCCAGCTCAAGAACTTTACGCGGATTGAAAGCGGCAACCCGCTCAGCGATGTCTGCGGCAAACCCGTCGAATATGTGGGGCCCCAGACCGCGCTCATAGTTTTCCGGGATCGAACCGACAAATTTAGCAGAGTCCATGTGTCAGATACCCTCTTACCATCCGCACCCCGGAGGTTAGCACGGCCCGCGGGAATGAGGTAAATCGCCGTCAATTGCGCCATCATCGCCTCATGCCAGGAAACAGCTCAACCCGCGGGCGGCCGGCCCACCCCGACATTCTGACCCTTAAGGAGTGGCAGACCGCGGCGTTGTTGCGGCAACAGCTGACAAACGCGGAGATTGCTGAGCGTATGGGTGTCTCCATCAACACGGTAAAAACCCATGTCTCAAACATCTTAAGCAAACTCAATCTGGTCAGCCGCTCCGACATCCGGACCTGGCCGGGCATGCCAGGCGTGTGGGATGTGAAAAGCAGAAACTTTGGAGAAACAACCATGCAACTTGCCCTGTACATGACCGCACTAAGAGTAAAAAGCCTCGATGCCGCAGTGCCGTTCTACGACACCCTGCTCGGCCAGTCCGGCGTGCTGGTATCGCCGGGGCGTCACTACTACTACCTGGGTGGCCTTGCCCTGGCGCTGCGTGAACCCTATGCCCATGACCTTGATCTGCTGCCTAATCCGGATTGGATATACATCGCCACCGACAACCTGGAAAAGGCGCGCGGCAACGCCGCCGCAGCACAGGCAAATGTAACTGAAGAGATTCAAACCCAGTCCTGGGGCGCGCGCTCGTTTTACCTCAGAGACCCGGACGGCAACGGCTTGTGCTTCACCCAACAGGAAACCATCAGCAGCCACGACCAGTAACTGTTACCTGGAGCATCAAATGAAAATCCGAAACCCCATGGTGATTCACTACGTACACAATATGGACCGTGCAACCCGGTTTTATTCAGCAGTTTTTGATATCAAGCCGCTGTTTCAATCACCCGGCTGGACTCAGCTCGACTGCGGCGCCGTTATCCTTGCCTTACATATCCTCATGCCCGACTCGACCGAGCCGGAGGCACCGCTGCCCCATGCCGGGTTGAACTTTGAGGTGGACAATATTGAAGCCGTCCAAACTGACATCGAACGGTTCGGCGGTCAACTGCTCGAATTGCGGGAGCCGGATGACTTTGTGCCGGTGCGTGTTGCGATGTTTAAAGACTGTGAAGGCAACGGCTTCGAATTGCGTCAGCAGCCCCAGTCCTAAGCGCCGAAAGCCGATCCGACACAATCGTGTTCAGTTGAACAGCGCCGTGTAACGCTTCTGCATCTCCTCAGCAGAAACATCTTCCGTTGAGTGCCCGATTAACCAGTCATAGCCAAACGGGTCGCGCACCGTACCGGAGCGTTCACCGTAAAACTGATCCTGCGCGGCCCTCACCAGGGTTGCTCCGGCCTGTACCGCAGAGTCTATGCACTGATCGGCATCGTCGACGTGCAGGTGAATGACAAAGGTTCCGGGTTTGGCGGGATCCGCGGCAAGGACGTCCATTTCCGGAAACTCGTCTGAAATGTAAAACTCAGCCTCGCCGATCACCAGCTCTGCGTGACCGATGCGCCCTCCCGGCTCCACCAACCGGTAGCGCTCTTTGGCGCCAAAAGCGCGCTCGTAGAAACGAATGGCTTCGTCAGCGCTTTTGGCGCGGAGATAAACAATGAGTTCGTGAATTTTCATCAGCGGCTCCTTTTGTCATGGATAACGGATTGTTTACCACGCGGCTGCCGGCCGTCTTGAATAAATTTGACCTCAGCACACCACATGCAGAGGCGCGCGGCGATGGCTCCGCGCATAAATCGTCGGGGTCAAACCGGTGAGCGCCCTGAACTCGCGGTTGAAATGCGGCTGATCCGCGTATCCCGAGCCAAGCGCAACATCCGACCACCGCATTGCGGGATGTGAAGCGAGTGCTGAAATTCCGAAGTTAACCCGCAACAGCCGCTGATAGTACTTGGGTGATACACCAACCCCCAGGGTAAACAGATGATTAAAATGACGGTGGCTGATACCGGATGCGGCGACCAGATCGCCGATGCGTGATTCCCGGTGCAACCCCTGCAGCGCACCCTGCACAACCGGATGCAGGGCAACCCTTGAGGGCAGCAAGGTCAGCAAAAACGCTTCAAACATGCATAGCCGCGCTTCCAGTGCCGATACTTCCTGCAGCATCTCAATTGTTGATTGGATCACCGTCCGGTGCAGGACCGCATCCAGGGGAATATGATCGTCGGTAAACTCAACCGCATTGGCGCCCATCAGAGACGGCAGCGCGCCGGGCTTCAGAACCGCGCCGACGGCGCTGGCGCAATTGCGGTTTTTGGTAAAGGCACGGGTCTGAACGCCGCCAATCACGGCTTGTCCAACCGAACGTACCGAGTTGTCTTGCCGAATCAGATCCAGGGAAGTGCCATCCAGGCGCATCACTATGGATGCATTCTGATTCGGCAGGGTAATTTCCTGACCGCCGCACTCAGCGGCCGCACGCGCACTCGCCCATACAGATTCAATGTACGGCTGTAGCCTGGCTATTGGTGCTCGCTGCAACATCGGTTTTCCACCCCTCTACGCATACTAACAGGTCCACACAATCAGCCCAATCGGCCCCCATCGGCGTATGTACGGTACCCACCGCCTACCCGTTGCAGGCCGGACGTGGGCAAAATATCCTGGCACATCAGTGAATTGGGGAAAATCCGCGTGGTGAACTTTCGCCGGGAACTGAGTTTGATTACTCCGGGCCGCAAGTAAGTGCTCGACCGTTATCCTCTGCTCAAAAACCTTACACTCAGACAGTGGCTTGGATGGATACTTATCCTGCTGTCGTGTCTCGGTTGGGCGGCGCTACCGGTAGTGCCGTTCCTGCCCATTGATCTGAGCGCCAAAGCGGCGTGGACGGCCGGATTACTGGTCTTCGCGGAAGTTGCCTGGTGGGCGGCCATGCCGTTGCTGGGCCCGGAAATTGTCGCCCTGCTGAAAAACTTCTGGTCCCGCTGTAAATCCTGGTTCAAGCGGCTGTTCGGACGCCAATAGCACTTATTTCAGTTGCTTCTGCAGCAGGGTCACCCCCGCTCTGCCGGCATCAAGCACCGCCTGAACGTCTTCGTCGTCATCAGACAGACGCGCTAACGCCACAGAGCCGAGCAACAGCGCCATAATGGCGCGTCCTTTTGCCGTATCCCGGGTGCTGTCTTCATTCAGCAGCGCCGCCATGCGCGCTACCGTTTCACCGGCAAGCCCGCGCGCAGGGCCCTGCACCCTGGATAAATCTTCCGCCAACGCCGCCAGGGGACAGCCGCTGCCGCGGTCCTGAACATGCCGGGCGGTCAGATATTGATCAATGTAGCCGCTTCGCGCCGCCTTGCGTGCAGCCGGGGTGGACGCGGCCTCCATTTCACAGACAACGGTATCAACCGCATGTTGGAACGCGGCGGCGATCAAATCCTCTTTTGATTTAAAGTGCCTGTAAAAACCGCCATGGGTCATGCCCGCCGCTTTCATCACGTCACCCACGCTGGTGGCCTCCAGACCTTTTTCGCGCAGCAGGCGCGCTGCGGCATCGAGGATGCGCTGATGACTTCTCTGTTTTTCCGCTTCAGACATCCTGGGCATGAATCAGTCTCCGTGCAGGGTTGACATTTTGGATGATATATATCATCTTTAATTATAGATTACCATAAACATCTAAAACAACATCTAAAAGGAACCGCCCATGACCAGCCATGCAAAAATCCTGGTAACCAGCGCCGCGGGTAAAACCGGCATGCACACGGCCTTGCAGCTGAGGCAGCAGGGGTTTCCCGTGCGCGCCTTTGTGCGGCGCCATGATCACCGCGCGAAGCGGCTGGAGAGTGCCGGCGCTGAGGTATTTGTCGGCAATCAATATGCGCTGCGCGATATGCGCGCCGCCATGCAGGGTGTGCAGCGCGCCTACCAGTGCGCCCCCACCGCGCCTAACGGCCTGCACTTCAACGCCGTGTTCACCGTGGCGGCGCATGAAGCGCAACTGGAACATGTGGTCACCATGAGTCAATGGCTCGCCAGCGCTGATCACCCCTCCCTGTTCACCCGGGAGGTGTACCTGGGCGACAGCCTGATCAGCATGCGGCCGGACATGTCTGTCACCACCGTTAACCCGGGCTGGTTTGCAGACAACTACCTTATGGTTCTGGATATGGCTGCGCACCTGGGTGTATTCACCATGCCGCTGGGTGACGGGGATATCAAAAAGAACGCGCCGCCGTCCAACGAGGACATCGCCGGCGTGGTGACCGCTGCGCTTGCAGACCCGGACCGCCATGCAGGCAAAACCTACCGGCCCACCGGGCCCGCACTGCTGTCACCCAATGAGGTCGCTGACAGCTTAGGGCAGGCCCTGGGGCGGCGCGTACGCTACATGGACATTTCCGAACGCATGATGGTGAAAGCCCTGAAAGCACTGCCGCCTGCCAACTATTCAGTTGCGGCGGTCACCCAGCTTGCCATTTACGCAGAGGAATACCGCCGCGGCGCATTTGCGGTAAACGCCCCCACTGATGATGTTCGTCTGTTATGCGGGCGTGAAGCGGAAAGTTTCGCAAGCATCGTACGCCGCACCGTTGCAGCACGCCCGGACCTGTCACCCGGCATCGGGCGCAGCGTAAAAGCCATGGCCGGTTTCCTGAAGATCCTGGGCACCAGCGCTTTCAACCTGGAACAGGCGCAGAGCCAACGGGACTATGTGCGGGTCGAGGCGCCATCCTTTTGTCAGGATGATGAGACCTGGCTCGCCAGCCATACGCCGGCGGCACGGGATTTGAAGACGGTTCACGCGGCTTGAGCATCGATGCCGTAGACCCGCGGTACTGAATCATCTGCGCAACCTCAACAGTCCGGACTTGTCTGATCAAAGCCCAGTTCTGGTAAATCAGTCGAACCGACGCCAACCACGCAGAAGTGTTGGGTACCTCCGGAACTCGCCTGATTGACCAGAGTTAATGGGCATTGCGGCAGAGATTCAAATAGATTCGCCAGTTCCTCGATTCGCTCAACGGCCCCTGAGACATTTTTGATGCCGCCGCCAAGTTCGGTTTCGAATGGCCCTCCCGCGGCCAGGTCTACTAACCCGGAAGTTGAGCAGTCGGCGTGGGTTGTCGAAGAAGAGTTACCCGTTGTGGGCGCACATTCCACAGTTCGAGGTGAGAGACCGCGGACCTGCGAAACGTATACTGTCTTGGGATTCTCGAACGATTCATAATGAAGGTTGTTGAATGTAATCGTATCTTTTTGGTTAACCAGCACGGTTGCGTGGATGTGCTCCAAAGTGACATCAGGGTTGCCGCCTATCTCCACAACCTCAACACCGGGAATCAAATCCAACTGTTCGTAAACATAATCTCTTTCGTCGTAGTAAGTAGACACGTACCACACTATCAAGCCGACAAGCACCACGGCAGTTGCGGCCAGCATGGCCGCCGCGACCACAAACAGTGGGGTCAAAATCGATTCCGCCAGGTTGAGGGCTTTCTGCACTGAAATCAAACGTCCCGCCCATAAATCAAAATTTCAGGCTGACAGGGTAGCGCTGCCGGATTACAGAAGCTGTGAGAAGTTGTAACCTCGATCCAGGCCGTTTTGAAGCCACGCTGAACCACCCAGCATTTGAACGCCCGGGAGAATCGGCCGGCTATGAAATTTTCAAGGAAATTCTCCGGCGCGGCACCGCGTATCTTCTGATGAGATATTCCGCCAGCAACAGGTTAAGCACCCAGGCGGAGACCATCTGCAGATCGCGAAGCAGGCCCAGGGGCTCCGTGCCGGTGATCAGGACCCAGCTGATTCCGATGACCGTTTGCGTGGATGCACCTTGCCCGATGGCGTAAGCTCGCAGCATAGCCGCACTGTGCCGGCTGACGTTGCGTGTCTGCATGGCCCGCAGCGCCCTGGCAATCAACACCAGCATCGACAGCCCCAGAACCATCCTGGTCACATACAGCACACTGCCCTGCAGTTCCTCCGGGAAGGCAAAAAGATGGGTCATCCACACCCCGGTAAGCGCGGATACGCATCCGGCCGCAGCGACAATCCGGCCCACAAGCCGATGGGCTGCAGGCCGCTGACGGCGCAGGCTCGGCAGAAACTGCAGCGCCCCGGCGATACAGAAGATAAAGCTGCTGAGAATATGCCCGACAATGGGGAGCGGGTCGGCAAGGGCACGCGGGTTGGCCGGAATGAGCTGCGCGCCGCCCGCCAGTTCCACTACCCGTAACAATCCACCAAACGTCGGCACAAACGAAAACACAAATATGCAGACGAGTATCACTATTTCCAGCCTGCTCAACTTCATCACGCCACCCGGTACTCCATGAAAATCAGGACACTAAACTAGCGTTTATGCCGCTCATACGAAATTGCATAATTATGCAGATCTGGTATACGTAAATTATGGGCTGGCAAAGAACTGCATTTGACTGGAATCAGGCGCGCGGCTTTCTGGTGACCGCTGAAGAAGGCTCGCTGTCGGCTGCCGCGCGGGCGCTGGGGCTTACCCAGCCCACCCTCAGCCGGCAGGTGGCCGGCCTTGAAGAGACCCTGGGCGTCACCTTGTTTGAACGCACTCCCCGCGCGCTGTTGCTGACCCGGGCCGGCACGGAGTTGTTGGAACACTTCCGCAGCATGGGGCACGCCGCGGACCGCATTTCCATAGCCGCAACAGGCCAGTCGCAGAGCATTACCGGAAACATTGCCATCACCGCCACGGAGATGATGGCCACCCACTACCTGCTGTCTCTGCTCGACAGCCTGCGTACCCAAGCCCCGGAGTTGAAGGTTGAGATCATCACCTCAAACCATGTCAGCGATCTGCGCCGCCGTGAGGCGGACATTGCCATCCGGCACACGCGTCCGCAGGATCCGGACCTGATAGCCAGGCGCCTGCGCGACACCAGCGCGCACCTCTATGCCTCCAGATCCTATATCAAGGAGGTGGGACGCCCGGCCCAAGCCAAGGACTTGAGCAGCATGCTGTTTGTCGGAGCGGAAGATCCGGAACCGCTGCTGGCGCCGCTGGCGGCCCGCGGCATCGAGCTCACTACCGCCAATTTCAACTTCAACACCGCCAGCGGCATGCTGTTACTTGAACTGATCCGCCAGGGATTCGGCGTCGGCTTGTTACCCGAGGAGGTGGCTGCGAGATACCCGGAGCTTGAAAAGCTGTGGCCGGCATTCGAACCGTTACCCGTGGAAACCTGGCTGGTGGCCCACCGCGAACTGCGCACAAATCCGCGCATTCGTCTGGTCTTCGACCTCTTGTCCGAAGGGCTGAGCTAGTTAAACTGCGGAGTGCGGTTGGGCTGTGGTTAACCGGTTTGCGGGGGACGAACTATGAAACTTCACGCTGCGGCAATCTGGCTGCTGGCATCGGCTCTACCGGCCGCCGGCCAAACCCGGGATGAATCCGCTAACCCCGGCATTGAGGGGTTCTGGGACTATCGCACCGCTACCCCGCTGGAGCGCCCGGCCAGCCTCGGCCAACGCAGCACCTTCAGCGATGCTGAAGCCAGCGAGTACGAAGCGGGTTCCGAAGACCGCGCACTGGGCTTTGTGAAATCCCTCGGAGAGTTTGTCGGCGACGAACCCTGGGCGGACCGCGGCCGGTCCTTGACAGAAGGTAACCGCGGGTCGTTGGTTGTCGACCCGCCCGACGGCCGCTTGCCGCCGCGGACTGAATACGGTGAAACCCTCGCCGGCGGCTGGAAGCGGCAGATGATGGCGGCACTGAATGGACCGGAAGACCGCACTCTGCTGGAGCGCTGCGTATACTATCCGTCAGTCCCCGTGCGGCCCAGCTTCTTTAACAACAACCTGCGTATCGTGCAGACCCCGGACCACGTGTTAATTCATGTGGAGATGATTCACGAGGCGCGCATCGTGACAATTGTCGAACCTCCGGTGCAGCACAAGCTGCCGCCCAGCTACCGGGGTGAGTCACTGGGTTATTGGCAAAAGGACACCCTGGTTGTTGAAACCCGAAACTTCAAAACCCATGTCAATCAAATCGGCACCAGCGCCAACCTGCGCCTGACAGAACGCTTCACACCAGCCCTGCCCGACCAGCTCATCTACGAATATACGGTGCACGATCCGGACACCTTCACCGCGCCCTGGACCGCGCGTCAGACTTTATCCCGGCTGCAAGGCCTGATTTATGAGTACGCCTGTCATGAAGGCAATAGCATGGACATCATGCTGCGCGGCGCGCGGGTTACAGACGGCTGAACCGGCATGACGCTTTGCCGCCCGGGCAGCCCGGTTAACCCCGGGTCAACTGCTTTCCGGGTCATCGGTTTTGAGTGCTCTGATGGTCAGCGGTTCGGCGAAGGACCAGCGGCTGCCCGTGAGCTGAACGTTGTTCATGCGCATGGCGGCTTTCAGCCGCCGCGCCACCGCCAGACCCGGAAAGTAAACAAGCGCAAAATACACCAGCAGCACCAGTGCCCCCAGCAGCGTGAGCGCCTGCATCTGCATCGCATAACCGGCAAAGGTCAGCGCCACACTGGCGTACAGCCAATAACCGCAGAGCGTGTTGTATTGGTAGACCACGTGGGTAGCAGTCTCCTCAACCAGATTGTACATCCTGATCATAACCGGCCCGGTCCGTCTTAATCGGGTTTAAATTCGTAGATGAACTCAGAAGCAGGCCCTCTCGGTTTGTCGCTGAGGTTAACCAGACTGAGTTCCGCCACCTGCCCCCTGAACCACTGAGTGAATTCGTCATCCGACGTCTGCAGAAACTCATAACCGGCGGCGGCATCCGCAACTATGGCCACGGACACCACGTGGGGTTTGTCTTCAATCTCCTGATAGAACCAATGCTCGCGGCCGTCGCCGCCGAATGCTTCGGCCATGGGGGCCTTCTTTTCGGCCGGCCATTCGTCTATCGCCCGGCCCAGTTCAATGGCGGCTTCTTTACTCCGGACGGGGAATGCTCTAGCTACTATTTCCATGTATGGGTCCTCCACATGATTGACGCAGGGCAAAACGCCCTGCGCCAACGATTTAAGCAAGTTCAGGTTTGAATGTGTAGCCTGGCCTGCTGACACAGCGGTGTCAGCAGGGTTCGCAGATCAATTGATTTCCCCGCCGCTGATGCCGAAGGTTCACTCCACCAGAATTAGTCCGGCGCCATCATGCAGAGCCTGTTCCCCGTGTTCGTGACCCGCAAACTGTTGGAAGAAAAGAATTTTTATTGCGAAATGTTTGGTTTCAGCGTCGTGTTTGAAGCGGATTGGTATATCCAGTTGCACTTCCCCAGGGCATCCGGGCCTCCCCTTGAACTTGCGTTTATGACACCGGACATGACCGGGCAGGACAAGTCCATCCAACGGACCTTCAGCGGGGACGGTGTTATCCTCACCCTGGAGTTTGCTGCGGTGGACAAAATCTACGCCAACCTCCGCAGACAGTCCGCCCTTAACCCTCTGGTGCTCGACCTGCGGGACGAACCATGGGGTCAACGGCACTTCATATTCAAAGATCCCAGCGGAATTCTGGTTGACGTGGTGCAGCAGATTGCGCCCAGCAACGAGTACGAAGCGGGTTATACCAACGTGTAGAGGTTTGCAATGCGATTGGGTTTTGAACCGGTAGAGAACTTAAAGAACATTGGCCCCACGGTGGCGGGTCATCTGCGCCGCATCGGCATTGCCACCTATGCGGATCTGCAAAAGGCTACCCCGGCCAAAGCCTACCTGCACCTGAAAGCCAGCTTTCCCGACCGCACCTGGCCGGTGTGTTATTACCTGTACTCCCTGGAAGGCGCCCTGCGCGATAAACATTGGGACAACTTGCCGAAGTCGGTGAAAGAAAAACTGTTGCGCGAAATCGGCGAGTGAACGGGCGGCGGCTTATTGAGCCTGCCTGCTGCGTTCATCTATCAGTTTGAGCAGGATCTGCTTTTTGGCCGCAAACTGCGGGTCGTCTTCACGCAGCCTGCCCAGCCCCGCGTACAGGTCAGCCAGTTTGGGACACGCTTTCAACGCCAGCTCGCCGCGTTCGTCCTGAAACCAATGAAGCGTGCATTCCGGGGCCCTCAGCTCCGTGCCGCTGAGGGCACCGTAGGTCATCTGCGGGTGAGGTTTGTCCGCGTAGGCAAGGCCGCTTCCCATGACAACGGCAATCAACCAACCCAATTTTGTCACGATGCTTTCCGCTCAAGTCCGCTGTAGGAAGATGGCCCATATTATAGCTGTTGGTGACCGTGTTCCGACAACAAAAACCGGCCTGTTACCTCGGTTTTTATGTATTACCACCCGTGCATACGCGTATTGCGGACCGAGTGACAGACACGAACAATCAGCAGGATTTAGGGGTGGTAAACATGAAATCAGTTGCGGTTGCGGTCATTGCCCTCAGCCTCTTTGCGTGCTCTGAAGCGACAACCGGGACCGCGGCGGCTGAACCCGAAACAGCCGCTGCTGCAAGCCCCTACAGGCTGCCGGTCAGTATCAACGATGTCATGGTTGCGCTGGTAAACGATGCCGCCAACCCGATCTGGATGGCCGCATGGAAGGCGCCGAAATCCGCAGATGACTGGAAAAATCTTGAACGGCGGGCGTACCAGCTGCAGCTCGCCGGACTGCTGATCGCGACACCGGGAACCGGCGCACTGGATGAAAAATGGGCGGCCAAACCGGCCTGGCAGCAATGGTCAAATCAGCTTCGGTATACAGGTGCTGACGCGGTTGCCGCGGTGCAGAACCGGGACCTGATTGCAATTGCCAACATCGGCGATCAGCTTGTTGTCGTTTGTGAGGGATGCCACACCGACTTCAGATTACCCTTTCCAACCGGCGGCAAATTCGGCGAACTCTCACCTTCGCCCAGCGACGAATAATCGCCCGGGCGCGAATTGCGGAAAGTTCCTTATCGGCTATTGACTCGTCCCCTGGGGTAGACCCCATCATGCGGCGCCATGACCCATTCAAAGCCGCCAAGAGTCCCAATCGGGCAATTTTCCCGGATGTCGCGTTTGTCGATAAAGGCACTGCGCCTGTACGACGAACAGGGGTTGCTATCGCCTGTCCACGTTGATGAAACAACCGGTTACCGTTACTACCACCTGGCCCAACTCAGGCATGCCGAAATCATCCGCATCCTGCGCATGACGGACATGCCGTTGCAGGACATTCATGTGATTCTCAAATCCGCGAGCGAGGCGGAAATCATTGCGCAGCTTCAGGCGCACAAGGCGCGGCTGACCCGCAGGCTGGCTGAACAACAGCAGATGTTGGACTACCTGAACACAATCATTGAACGCAAGGAGCTGGTAATGACTTACGAAATAGAGTTGGAAGCACGCGAACCACAGCTGATTGCGGCGGTCCGCTTCCGCACCAACGCCGCAGAGATCGGCAATGACATTGCAGCCGGGTTTCACAAGCTGGTCAGCGGCATGGGTGAAGCCGGCCGCAGCCCGGCCGGCATGCCGATGATTCTCTATCACGATGTAATTGATGCTGAGAACGACGGAGACGTGGAGATCGCGGTACCGATATCGGGACCGATCGCGGGACCGGTCAGCGACACGTTCAGCGGCGCCGGAGAAGTTTTTGCGAGGCGCCTGGAAGGCGGCACCGTGGTGGCCACCGAGCACCGGGGCAGTTACGCCGCCATTGCCCCCGCCTACCACAGCCTGACAAAATGGATCACCGAACATGATTATCAGATCGTCGACGCACCGCGCGAGATCTATCTCAACGATCCGCAGCTTGTGGCGGAAGCGGATCTGCTGACCCGGGTTGAATTCCCCGTTGCTGTGTCCTAACGCACAATTTCATCAGCCCGGGTTGGTATACTCGAAGCAGTTCCCCGCGGCAAAGGAGTGCTCGCCGTCCTGTTCAGCAAATCCAGTAAACCTGCGGAGTGCGACCCGGCAGCTCATCAGCTATTGCGCCAGCAGCTGGAAATTGTATTCCTCACGGCGCTGCGCAATCAGATTCTCAGTCCTATTGCCGGGGTCACCCTGGCCGTAGCCCTGTGGCCGGTTTCGCCGCCGGGATTGCTGCTCACCTGGATTGCGGCACTATGCGTCTGTTCGCTGGTCCGCCACCGCATCGCCATGGCATGGCAGCGCACGTCTTTTGATCCGGATGTGCTCAAGTACTGGGAACGTCTGTTTCTGTTTTCAATCGGCCTGCCGGCACTGGTCTGGGGTGCGGGCGCGCTGATCCTGATGCCCGCGGACCAGGGTGCCCACCAGGTGCTGATCTACTGTTTTGTCATGGGCATGGCCGGCGGCAGCGCGACCCTCTATTCCGCGCACGGGCCCAGCGCCGCCCTGGCCATTTCGCTGATTCTGGGGCCGTCTACCGTTTACATGTTTGCCAGGGGTGACCTGTTTCATATTGTGCTGGGGCTTGCGGGTATTCTTTTTGTACTGGGCGCCACCCGTGGTACCAAACTGATGAACGTGACCCTGCGGCGCAACGTCCACCTGACGGGTGAACTGGAACGCATGGCAAGGTTTGACGAACTGAGCAGCGTGCAAAACCGCCGCGGCTTTTTTGAAACCAGCGCGCCGCTGGTCGCCAACGCCACCCGCTCGGGGCGGATTTGTGCCTTGATAATGATCGACATTGACGACTTCAAAAAGATCAATGACAGAACCGGCCACGCTAGCGGTGACGCCGTGATTGCGGCGTTCGGCCGTTTGCTGGCTGACACGTTGCGCGAAGGTGAGCCGGCGGGACGCATCGGCGGCGAAGAGTTTGCCATTCTGCTGCCGGACGCGGATGCTGATGAAGCGGCGCGCTTAGCCAACCGTCTGCTGGATGCCATCCGCGCGTTGCGGATCGAAGTGGACAATCAAACACTCACCATGACTGTGAGCATGGGTATCGCTGACACCAGCGACCCGCCCACATCCCTGGGCGCTCTGCTGCAGAAGGCAGACAAAGCGCTGTACACCGCAAAACGGGCAGGCAAGGACCGGGTAGTTGTCGCTGAAGGTGCCCCGGCCATAACCGCGGTGGGCGCAAGCACCGACCGCTGAAGCAAACCGGGTGCGGCAGCCCACCGCTAAGCGTTGGGTTCCTGCGTTTCTTCTATGGGTCCAAAAGCCACTTCATTGCCGGTGCGCGCCGCGTATACACCCATCACCCCCGCGACGCCCCCTTTGGCGTTCTGCAGAAATACAAAGCGGGCCGGAAACGGATGGATGTTGCCGTTCTTACACTGAATCGGCACGTTGGTGGTTGCCCGGTCCAGGCGGCAGACCCCGGTTTGCACAGCGCGGTTGAAGCCCGCCCAGTGCCGTTCCCGGTATTCCTCGGGGACAATCAGATCCAGTGACCGGCCCAGCACCTCCTCGCGGCTGTAGCCGAAAAACTCTTCAGCGCCGGCATCCCAGTCCGCGATGGTGCCATCCAGGTCCGCGCGAATGAGCGCAGACTGGTGTTTGTACATATTGCTCTCCCTGCTCTGGACCAACAGTTTGATGAACAGTTTAACCCACGGCTGGCGGCCCGGCTAAGCCTGCCGCGCCCGTATTTCAACACAGCCGCCTTGCAGACGTGCCAACGATCCGTATAAGCCGGATAACAGCAAAACAACGTGCAGCCGAACCGCGTACCTATGACGAACAGTTAGTTTACTTCCCAATTCCTTAAAAATGCGGCTAAAAAACAATCTCCAACGCCGCGAGAAAATCGACCAGCCACTTAACATCCCCGCCAAACCTGTTAACATGCGCCACCACTACTATTCGCCATGCAAGGATTTATGAGCGATCAGTCCGGTGTGCCGCTGCTTGAGGACATTGCCGGCGACCATGAGCTGAAGAATCTGTTGTATCAGTTCGGTACGGTCCGGGAATGGGACGATAAACTGGTGGTGCTGGTACACGAAGAAGCTGTACCGGATATCGAAGAGATGGCCGCCTCTATTCACGCGCTGCTCGACGACGGCAGCAAGGGGTTTATCCTTAACGGAAACCAGCTCAATCAGGAGACCCTGATCACCGAGTTGGCAGAACATCTCAACCTACCGCCCTTACCCAATCCAAACCCCGACACCATACGGCGCGCCGTGCTGGCTAAGCTGGGTTTAATGGCCCAGCGCGGTAACCGGTTTCTGCTGTGTATCACCGATGCCCAGAATCTGGACCGCGGTAATCTGCAACTGCTGTTTGAGATGGCTGCGGAGACTTCCATCAAACTGGTGTTGCGCGGTCACTGGCGGCAGAATCCGCTGGCGCTGCACGAAGCCAAACGCCGGGGTCTGCTGCTGCATCACCTGAAAGGCGGCGGCGAATCACAGCCGCCGCTCTCCCCGGCTCCGGAGCCGGCCGCGGATATTGATATTGGGGTGGTTGCTGAACCGTCCCCCGAAACACCGCTGCACCGCGCAACGGCCTGGCTTATGGAATACCGCGTTGTTACGGGCATGGTTATTGGCGCGGTTCTGCTAAGTTTTGTTGTAATCGCATTGCTGAGCCCTGCGCCGGGAGATTTCCGCACCACCCAGGAGCTGGCGCTGCCATTGCCGCCGGCACCTGCCGCGGCAACCAAAGACAGCAACGTAAACGAAACCGGCGCCGCGGCCGATGTATCCGAGGCCCCGCGGCAACTAGAGACTCCGGCTGCAACAGCCGGTACTACGGTCGCACCGGCCCCAGCCGACCCGGCTATCGCTGACCCGGGCCAGACTGACCCGGTATTGGCTGACTCCGCTTTGTCTGACAAGATGGCTGACCCCGTTTTGTCGGACAAGTCGGCTGACAGCGGGGCTGCGCCTGAATTGTCCGGCACGGTTGAACCCGCCGCCGTTGAGCCGTCCGCTGCAGCCGAGGCCTCCACCGCCCTGTACACCATCCAGTTGATTGTTTTTGCCAGTGAAGAAAACAGAGACCGTTTTCTGGCCACGGCGGCTGCATATCCCGAAGTCACCAGCACAACCCAACGCGACGCGGACGGCAATACCCGTTATCACGTCAGTTACGGTGCATTTGATTCCCTGCGGGAGGCGCAGGCGGCGGTGGCCAACCTGCCGAAAGAGCTGAAGGTGGGCCAGCCCTACATCAATCCGCTACAACAGCAAGTAGCTGACGCTCCTTGAGATAGCCCGTCAAACCGTCCGCCCAGGTGCGGTAGGCGGTGGCATTTATGTGGATACCGTCATCAGTAAATTGCGGCAACAACAGACCTTCCGGCGCCAGCAGGGTATTCACATCCAGATATTCGATCTGCGGATTTACCCGGGCGATTCCCTGTAACACCTGATTCAGCTCCTCGATACGGGGGTTCAGCACCGGGCAGAATTTAAATGCTTCGCCGCAGGATAACGTGCTCTGGATGACCACCTGCATGTCCCATTCAATCATCATGGCCACCAGGTTGGCGTAACGCGCCGCCACCATGGCCACGGGCTCCCGGCTGCGCAGGTCGTTCACGCCCAGCATGATGAATGCCAGCTTGGACTGGGGCTGGCGCAGATATTGGGTCCGCGCCAGCGTATCCTCCACGGTATGTCCGCCAACCGCCCGGTTGGCAATGGACAACCCCGGCATCAGTTCGTGCCACTGCCCGGAACTGGTGATGGAATCACCGACAAACAGTATGTGGCCGGAATTAGCCAGCACCGAATGTGGATCCACCGGCGGCGGGCCGGTTTCCTCCGGTTCTGCCGGAGGTTTTATCTCCTGTGCCTGGGAAAAATTGCGCAGCGTCACTTCGCCCACGGTGGCCAGTTTTGCCTCACGCAGAAATTCAAACGGCGGCAACTGATAGTAACCGATGGACACACCCAACATCAGGGTGGCCACAAAACCACCGGCAAACCCGGTCCAGCGCACCACTTCATGGCGCCGCAAGCGTCGCACCAGCGACTGCCGCGGCTCTGCATGGGGTTGCGGCTCCGGAAAAACACCAACCGTCACCACACCCTTGTCATCTTTATTGGGGGACCGTTGCGACTTGCCCCCGCTTACTGCCCTGCTCAACGTCTCTGCTTCCTAACTCCCAGACCCTTGCTGAGGCCGCCCCACCGGCGGCCTGCGCGTTTCCAACACGCAAAATGACAAGTTTACGGACAATATTTTGTTTAGCAATACATAAATTTGTTGCTATCTGCCGGTGAATTTTGCTTCCCGCTTCTCCTGGAACGAGGCAATGCCTTCCGCAAAATCCCCTGAATTTGCCGTGCGGGCCCGCATCTGCGGGATCTCATCAAATCCCGCCTGCTCGCCGCGCTGCAAAAACACTCCGGCAGCACGCTTAATTTCACGTACCGCCAGCGGCGCATTGGCGCATATTTCACGCGCCAATTCCAGTCCCCTGTTGACCTGTTGCCCGGCGGGCACAACCTCCTGCACAAACCCCAATTGCAGCGCCCGCGCGGCATCAAACTCATCCGCGCGCAAGAGATGGTACATGGCATTGCCCCAGCCCGCGCGTTGCACGTAGCGTACGTGGGCACCGCCAAAAACCGCCAGCCCCCGGCGCGGCTCCATCTGACAGAAGCGGGTGCCTTCCGCCGCCACAACGATGTCCACGCCCAGCATCATTTCAATGCCAATGGTGTAACAGACGCCCTGCACAGCCATGACCACCGGTTTGCTGCAACGGCGGCGCAGCGCAAACGCATCCACCCGATCGTCGCTGCGGTCGTTGTTGCTGTTGTCACGGGAGCCGTCCCGCATGGAGCCGGCAAATCTGGGCAGATCCAGGCCCGCCGTGGTGTGTTTGCCGGCAAAGGTCAACAATCCGGCCCAGGCCTCGTCGGTGTTTTCCAGGGCGGTCATGGCATCCGCCAACTGCTCAAACATTTCCGGCGTAAAACCGTTCATTTTGTCTTCGCGGTCAACGTGTATGGTCATGACATGACCATCTAACGAGGTGTTTACGGTGCCGTCGGGATTGGTGGTTTCGGTTGAGTTGCTCATATCTGGTCTCCGCCTTGAAGTTAGCTGAAAGAATACAACGGCCGCTAAGCTATCGTTTTTAGTTTTATGACGCAACCAATTGCGCCGGCCAACAGTCAGATCGGCGGTGCAAAGCAGCGAGACAAGGCGCAGAAAGGTTATGGAGATCGCGGCTTGAAAGCCGTAAGGTTCGCTGTTCTTTTATGTATTGAGCAAAGGTCCCTTGAGCGCGGTAAAAACCATCACAGTGGACGGCACGTTTCACATGAAACGCGGCGCCATCAGCCGGCCCACCCAGGCTTATGAATGCTGGGGTGAACTGAGCTCCGCCAAAGATAATGCAGTGCTGATCTTTACCGGACTGTCGCCTTCAGCCCATGCGGCTTCGTCCCCGGCAGACCCGTCGGCCGGTTGGTGGGAAGACATGCTGGGCCCGGCCAAACCCATCGACACCAACCGCTACTTTGTCATCTGCGTGAATTCCCTGGGCAGTTGTTTCGGCAGCACCGGCCCCGCCAGCGTGGATCCGGATAGCGGAGAATTTTACCGTTTGAACTTCCCGGTACTGACGGTGGAAGACATCGCCTGCGCCGCCGGCCACGTGCTGGACCACTACGGCATCAATCAGGTGCATACCGTGCTGGGTTCTTCCATGGGCGGCATGACGGCACTGGCTTTTGCCCTGCTGCACCCGGAACGCTGCCGGCGCCTGGTATCGATCTCTTCCGCCGCGCGCAGCCTGCCGTTCAGCATTGCGCTGCGCTCCCTGCAACGGGAAATCATCCGCAAGGACGAAGCCTGGCAGAACGGGGAATACGATCTGAACGGCCACGGACCCATTTCCGGCATGCGTCTGGCGCGCAAGCTGGGCATGATCACCTACCGCTCGGCTGCTGAATGGGCCGAGCGCTTCGGCCGCGAACGGGCTACCGACCGGATCGAAGAAGACAACGGTTTTGGCATCGATTTTGAGGTCGAATCGTACCTGGAAAGCCACGCCAACCGTTTTATCGGCAGCTTTGACGCCAATTGTTACCTCTACCTGTCCCGTGCCATGGATCTGTTTGACGCTGCTGACCAGGGCGGCAGTCTGAGCGCCAGTTTCAGTCAGTTAAAGCTTGAAGCCGCCATGGTGATCGGCGTCGAGAGCGACTTTCTGTTCCCCGTCCATCAGCAGGAAGAACTGGCGCTGGCGCTGCAGGAACATACCTCCAGCGTCACCTTCAAACGCATGGCTTCCATCCAGGGCCATGACTCTTTTCTGGTTGATATGGACCGTTTCCGCCCGGCGGTAGCGGAATTTTTCTAGCGCTTCAGCCCAGGTGGCCCTGCACCAGGCTGACCAGCATCTGCGCATCCACGTAGCCGCCGGCAAACAGCGCCAGCGGGGCGTCCGGTTGCGCCTGAATCAGCAGGCTGGGCATCGCCTGGGTGCCGAATTTGCCCGCATGTTCAAACTGGAAGCGCAGTCTTTCGCGCAGCCCGGGCTCCGCCATGGCCGCCTGCAGATCCGCGCTGCTGACCCCCGCCAGCGACGCCTGGGCGCATACCACCGCCTCGCTGTTGATGTTTTCACCGTGCACAAAAAAGCGTTCCTGCAAATTGTGGAGGTATGCAAACGGCACCTGGCCGGTGAGACCGCGCATGGCCTCCACCGCCAGGCAGGGCAGCACCGAGTTGTGCACGTATTCCGCGGGGAACCGGTAGCCGAACGGCTGGCCGGTAGTGGCCTCCACTTCCCGCCACAACCGCAGCAGAAAGCGGCGGCCGTAGTCGCCGATAGGCTGAGTGCCGTGGGTGTTAATGCCGCCCAGCATCAGGTCAAACGCAACCTGTCCCTGCAATTGCCTGCGCGCCTGCTCAAAATCCGCCGCCATCCCCCAACACCAGCTGCACATCGGGTCCGTGACCAGATACAGGGTGGGTAGGGTCATTTAATCTGCCAGGCTGAAGCCGTGACCTCGCCGATGTCCGCCGCGGGCAAGCCCCGCCCGCGCAGCGCCTGCACACAGGCTGCCGCCTGGGCGGCCGGTACCGCAGCCAGCAAGCCGCCGGACGTCTGCGGGTCAGCCAGCAGCCGCAGCCGCGCGGAATCCGGGCGCACCCCGGCACGCAGGGTAAAGTCTCCCAGCGCCAACTCATTAGCCTGCTGCAGGGAACTGGGCGCGTCGGGCAGTAACTCCTCAGCGTCCCGGTAGAGGGGCAGATGCGCCAATTCCAGCGCCGCGCCGCGGCCGGATGCGCGCAGCATTTCTCCCAGATGCCCGGCCAGCCCGAAACCGGTGACGTCGGTCAGCGCGGTCACCCCGTGCCGCGCGAACACGTCCACAGCAGGTTGGTTGCTCTGATCCATCCCCGCAATCACCTCTTCCACCGCGGTAATGTCCGCCAGGCCCCGCATCGCCGCTGCCAGCAATACGCCGGTGCCCAGAGGTTTGGTCAGAATAAGCCGGTCCCCTGTTTGCGCACCCCCCTTGTGCAGCAGCACCTCTGGTGCTGCACCGGTGACGGTCAGGCCCAGGCTCAGCTCAGCACCTTCAGCGGAATGTCCTCCCACCAGCGGCACGTCGTGAGCATTTAACACGGCGGTCACGCCGCTGAGCAGTTGGTAAAGATCTTCCTCCATCATGGCTTCGCTCATCAGCGGCACGGTGACCAGCGCCAGCGCCGCGGTGGGTTGCGCACCCATGGCAAATATGTCGTTCAAACTGTGATGAGCTGCAATCCGGCCGAACACATATGGGTCATCGACCATGGCGCGAAAGCCGTCCACGGTGAGCAGGGTGCTGGGGCTGCTGTTCTGCAGTTGTGCCGCATCGTCGCCAATACCCAGGGTGACGCTGGCTGACTTCTGCGGCGGCAACCGTTCCAGCACGCGCCGCAGAGGTTCCGCCGCCAGCTTGGCACCGCAGCCGCCGCAGCGCATCACATCCTCAGGCAGCTCGTCCCGCAGCGCCGCATCAATTTTATAATCTTCTTGAGACATCTCCGGCAACTTATTGAATTTATTCATAAATCGCCTATCAATAAAATCTTTGAGATGCCACAGCCCACGGCCGCTCCAGGCCCAGCCACCGCGGCTGGCAATGGCTTCACCGTCGCCGGTACCAATTAACGCCAGATGCTCGCGCTGCGCCCGGTATGGACGCAACACCCGCCCGGTGAGGGCGCGGCGCAGGTTGTCTGCCAGATAGGGGCCGGCGCGCACCGCGTAGACGCCGGACTTGGGCCGCTGTTGACCATTCAGGTGCGCGGCATCGCCGGCGGCAAAAACGTTGGCGTGGGATTCGCTCTGCAGGAAGCGGTTGACCTTTAT
>JANQOA010000396.1 GCA_028279305.1 Pseudomonadales bacterium | reverse complement strand
AACCTTCTATGGTCACCGGATTGGTAGTGGTCTGCATGATCTCCACCGCCGGTTGCAGGGCGCGGCGGCCCGCCGCGCTGAGCCGGGCGCTGCCCGCCGGGAACAACACGCCGGCCTCCACGTTCAGCTCCAGCCAGTCGTTGTTACTCTGCACTGATACTCCCTGCTGCCGGGCAAATCCGCCCAGCAGCGATGCAGCGGCCTGGACCGGATCGGTGACAAACGTATCGCCGTCCGCCTGATCAGCAAATGCTTCGCTGTCGGGCAGGTCCACCACATGGGGGGAAGCCAGCAGATTGGGTTCACCCACCTGGATGGGGTCGGGGCTGGCCGCGTCAATGCTGAACGCTTCCTGCAGGGTGGCGCTGAGCACCCTGTACTTTTCGTCATTAACCGAGGAGATGGCGTACATGACTACAAAAAACCCGAACAGCAGAGTGATGAAGTCCGCATAAGAGACCATCCAGCGTTCTTCGTTGGTCTCTTCTTCTGCCAGGCGCCGCCGCATATGCTACGCCGGAGCCGCGATACCGCGCAGCCGGATCTCCACGCCGCGCGGGTGTTCACCCTCAGCTATGGCAATCAGGCCTTCGATATACAAGTCGTCGTTGTTCGATTCCCGCAGCACCAGGCTGCGCAGCCGGTCCGCCACCGGCAGGAATAACAGGTTGGCGAACCCGACCCCGTAAATGGTGGCGACAAAAGCGGTGGCGATACCCTGGCCGAGTTCATCCGGATCCGCCAGGTTGCCCATCACCTGGATCAGACCGATCACAGCACCCAGAATTCCAATGGTGGGCGCATAACCGCCCATGCTCTTGAACACCTGGGCAGCCGCCAGGTCCGCATCCACCCGGGTGCTGCTGTCGGTTTCCAGCAAGCGCCTGATGGTGGCGGGTTCAACCCCGTCGATGACCAGTTCCAGACCTTTACGCTGAAACGGGTCGGCTAACGCATCGAGCAGGTTCTCCAGTCCCAGCAGACCTTCGCGCCGGGCTATGCGGCTCCACTGCGCCAGCCGCTCAATCTCCTCACCCGCGTTGTTGGGGGGCGGCATCAGCACCCATTTGCTGAGCTGACAGGCGCGTACAAAGCGCTGCATGGGTGTTTGCAGGATGACCGCACCGAGGGTGCCGCCCAGCACGATGATCAGCGCCGGCAGGTCCAGCAGCGCCGCCAGCTGGCCGCCCTCCAGCGCATTACCGGTCAGCACCGCGGCAAACGCGACAAAAATCCCTATGAGCGCATAAACGTCCACGTCAGGGACCCATCCAGTCCGCAACATGAGCGCGTACGCGGGCGGTGGCTTGGCTGAGAATCTGACTGACCCGGCTTTCGCTGACTTCCAGAATGGCGCCGATCTCCTTGAGATTAAGCTCTTCATCGTAGTACAACGCCATCACCAGCCTTTCCCGCTCCGGCAGCTTGGCCATGGCCGCGGTCAGGTGTTTGATCAGCTGGCTGTATTCCGCGCCGTGGTCGTCGTCCTCAACCCGGGGCAGCACGCCGGAGTCTTCACTCTCGTTGACCTGTTCAAAACTGACCAGTTTACAGTTTGCCGCGTCATCCAGGATGCTGTAGTACTCCTGGATCGGCACATCCATGGCTTTGGCAATCTCGCGGTCCGACGCCACCCGCCCGGTGTGGTGCTCCACGGATTTGATAGCCTCGGTTACCCGGCGCGCGTTTCGGTGCACTGATCTCGGGGCCCAGTCGCCGCGGCGCATCTCATCCAGCATGGAACCGCGTATACGGATGCCGGCGTAGGTTTCAAAGCTGGCGCCCTTGCTGGCATCATACTTGGCAACGGACTCGATCAGGCCGATCATGCCGGCCTGCAACAAGTCGTCCAACTGAACGCTGTCCGGCAGCCGGGCCATCAGGTGATGGGCAATCCGCTTTACCAGGTAAGCATACTTTTCCACCGCCACATTGCGGTTGGATAGTTCGTTGTATGCTGCTACTCCGGAATTCGACATCGGTGTGCCCTAGTGTACGGGGTAATCCGCCACCAGCCGTTCAACAAAAAATTCCAGGTGGCCCGTGGGAATGGTGGGAATGGGCCAGCTGTCCACTTCTTCCGCCAGGCGTTTAAAAGCCGCCGCCGCTTTGCTGGCCGGATACAGGTCCACCACCGCCTTCTGCTTCTGCACCGCGCGGCGCAGTTGTTCGTCCTGGGGGATCCAGCCGGCCATCAGCAGCGATACATCGAGGAAGCGGTCGGTCACATTCTGGATCTTGGCGAAAACCACGTCCGCGTCTTCCGCGTCGCGAACCATGTTAGCCACCACCCGGATACGGCTCAGCCCATACTGCTGGTTGAGGATTTTGATCAGCGCATAAGCGTCGGTAATGGATGTGGGTTCGTTACATACAACAATCAGCACTTCCTGAGCGGCGCACAGGAAGTTCACCACTTCATCGGAGATGCCCGCCGCGGTATCGATCAGCAGTACATCCATATTGTGCGCAATCTCGGAAAAGGCGCTGATCAGCCCGGCATGTTCGCGTGGGCCCAGCTTAACCATTTCCTGCAAGCCCGACGCAGCCGGAACTACCTTCAGTTCCTGGGGACCGCTGACAACCACCTCCCGCATGCTGCACGTTGCATCCAGCACATCCTTAAGCGTATGTCTGGGTTTCAGGCCCAACAAGACGTCCACGTTGGCCAACCCCAGGTCTGCGTCCAGCAGGGTGACGCGTCTGCCCAGTTGAGTCAGCCCCAGCCCCAGGTTCACGCTGACGTTGGTTTTACCCACGCCGCCTTTGCCTCCGGTGATGGCAACCACTTGAATAGGCTTGGTTACTGCCTGCTCCATAAAATTCAACCTTTAGCGCTTAAGCCTCTTAGAAAGATAGTTGCAATCCGCCAACGGTCAACAAGTGCGCCAGAAATTCCGCGCCGCTGACCGTAAATCTATACGGATACCGTCAAATGATTGACGCCTGTCTGCACCTGGGGGAACAACACCCGCAACACCGATTCGGCATCCGCCAGGTCCAGCGCGCCGCTCAATTCACGGCCCGTGCCAAGACACAGTAATGGAAGTCTCTGGCGATAAATGTGATTCAGCCACAGGTCCGGGCACAGCAGCTGATCCATATGGGTGAGAGCCAGCGCTGCCGGCGGCTGCGGCAGCAACGCCTGCTGGGCTTTGATATTCAGCAGGTTGTGCACACCGCACAGCACCCAGATATCACGCACCCCCGGCGGCGCACCCTGGCCGTGCCGCTGCAGAGCCGGGCTGTCAATCAATACAAGCTGTTTACCCGCCAAGGTCTGCAGCGACCCCTGCAGATCCCGCGGCTGGCACTCCAATACATCCACGTTCAACATCTGCGCCGCAAGCTGCAGGCTTTCTCCGGCGCCCAGCCGGTCGAGGTCCGTCGACACCACCGCCGCTTCGTCCGCGCTGTGGTGCAATACCCACTCCAGCAGAATTTTCACCAGCAGCGTGGTTTTGCCGCTGCCCGCTGCACCTACCAGCCGGTATACGCCGCGCAGGCTGTGCAGGCCCCCAGGGCAGATGTCGGCAGCAAAATCCAGACGATGGGCCAACTGCCGGCGCAACTCCGGCAGGCTGGTGCAGAAGGCAAAGTCTTCCAGCACCGGCAGGCTGTAGCCGGCCTCCTGCCACTGCTCACCCACCTCCGCGGTGTGCGGATCAGAAGGCGCGGCGTGCTGATAAGCTGAGGCCGGCTGCACAGGCGTTGCCGCGGGTGCCGCGGGTTGCGGTTCAGGCTGGGTTGGCGCCTCCGGCTTAAGCTGCGGATCTTCCGGCAGCTCCAGGCAGGCTTCAATTTCCACCCCCTGCGCGGTCTCCACCTGCCGCAGAATAATGGCTTCAGCACCCAGACTGCGGCGCACCTGGTTTAAAGCATCGCGGGTGGTTGTACCCGCAAAGGTGCGCGGGCCGCGTGTAATCTGTTCCTCAGTTGAATGTTCAGCCATCAGCCGTCCCCTTGTTAGCTATGTTCAGGCAGAACGCCCGATGGTGGAAACCACGGTGATCTGCTTGTTATCCGGAATCTCGTCATACGCAAGTACGTGCACAACCGCTTTGGAAAGGCGTACAAACCTCGCCAGCAGACTGCGGATGCCGGCGGATACCAGCAGTACCGCCGGTTTGCCGGCAATTTCTCGCTGTTCCGCCACGTCGATGACTGAACTCTGCAGTTGTTCAGCCATGGAAGGTTCAATCACCGGGCTGTCCGCGCCGCCCTGGGTTTTGGCCTGCAGCAATAACTGCTCCAGCTCCGGGTCCAGGGTGATCACTTCCAGCGCCTGCTCGTTGCCGTAGATATTCTGCACAATCATGCGGCCCAGGTGGCTGCGCACCAGATTGGTCTGTTCTTCCACGCTGATGTTGGCGGCGCTGCCGTCCGCCAGGCACTCGGCAATGGAGCGCAGGTCTTTCACGGGAATTTTCTCGCGCAGCAGGTTCTGCAGCACCTTAAGCAATCCGGACAGCGAGATGGCACCCGGCACCAGTTGTTCAGCCAGCTTCGGTGAACCCGCCGCCAGCAGATCCACCAGGTGCTGCACTTCGTCATGGCCGATCAGATCCGCGGCGTTGTCCAGCATGATCTGATTAACATGAGTGGCCACCACCGTGCTGGCATCCACCACGGTATAACCCAGGGTCTGGGCGTTGTCTTTATCCTGCTCGTCAATCCACACCGCCGGCAGGCCGAACGCAGGGTCTTCAGTGGCAATGCCGTTAAGCGAGCCGAACACCTCACCGGGATCGATGGCGAGGAATTTATCCGCATGAATCTCAGCTTCACCCACATTCACCCCCATCAGAGAGAAGCGGTACACGTTGGGCAACAAGTCAAGGTTGTCGCGGATATGGATGGTCGGCACCAGAAAACCCAGTTCCTGAGAGAGTTTCTTGCGCACTCCGCGGATGCGGCTGAGCAGTTCGCCGCTCTGGTTTTTGTCCACCAGCGGGATCAGTTTGTAACCCACTTCCAGGCCCAGGGTATCCACCGGGGTCACGTCATCCCAACTGACGTCCGTGCGTTCCGGCTCCACCACCTCTTCAACCTGCTGTGCTTCTTCTTCCGCCGCTGCCGCCGCTGAGTTGCGGCCGCGTAACAACCAGGCGGCCGCAGCCGCAGCCACGCCGAGGGTAAGAAATACGCCGTGAGGCATCCCCGGCACCATGCCCAGGGTCAGCAGGATGCCGGCGGCGATGGCCAGCGCCTTGGGTTCACCGAACATCTGCTGCATGATCTGCTCACCCATGTCCTCGGAGCTGTTCACCCGGGTCACGATAATGGCCGCAGCCGTGGACAGCAGTAAGGAGGGAATCTGCGCCACCAGGCCGTCGCCGATGGTCAGCAGCGTGTAGTTTTCCAGCGCCTGACTGAAGTCCAGATTATGCTGCGCCATGCCGATGGTGAGACCGCCGACGATGTTAATGACCAGAATCAGAATGCCCGCCACCGCGTCGCCGCGGACAAATTTGCTGGCGCCGTCCATGGAGCCGTAGAAATCCGCCTCCCGCGCCACTTCTTCCCGCCGTTGCCGCGCCTGATCCTGATCGATGATGCCGGCGTTCAAGTCCGCATCAATGGCCATCTGTTTGCCGGGCATAGCATCCAGGGTAAACCGCGCGCTGACTTCGGATATACGGCCCGCACCCTTGGTCACCACCACAAAGTTGATAATGACCAGGATAATGAATACCACCAGGCCAACGACATAGTTGCCGCCCACCAGCACCGCGCCGAAGGATTCGATCACCTGCCCGGCGGCCGCACCGCCATTATGTCCATCCAGCAGTACCACCCGGGTCGACGCCACGTTCAGCGCCAGGCGCAACAGCGTGGCCACCAGCAGAATTGAGGGGAAAGCGGCAAAATCCAGGGGTTTGAGCACATAGACACTGACCAGCAACACCACCAGCGCCAGCGTGATGTTAAAGGTGAAAGAAACGTCCAGCAGCATGGGCGGTACGCGCACGGTCATCAGCGCCAGTAACAACAGCAACAACAACGGTATGCCCAGGCTGGCAATTCTGAACTGGCTGATCACAGCTTACTCCTGATCCATTTCCGGCGGCACGTCAACTTGCGCCAGGGTGGGTTTGTCCCGCAGCTGACCGCGCCGGTACTGTTCCAACTGATAGATATAGGCGAGCACCTGGGCGACAGCCACATACAGCGCTTCAGGGATCTCCTGCCCCGCCTCGGTATGGTGATACACAGCCCTGGCCAGCGGCGGCATGGGCACAACGGGGACATCGTGGGCTTGCGCAATCTCGCGAATGCGGAACGCCATATGGTCCGCGCCTTTTGCCACCATCAGCGGCGCCGCCATCTGGCTGGCGTCATACTTGATGGCCACCGCATAATGCTCCGGGTTGGTAATGACCACATCCGCTGAAGGCACCGCTTCCATCATCTTGCGTTGGGAGATCTGTTGCTGCAGCAACTTGATCTTGGCTTTGACCTCCGGTTTCCCCTCGGAATCCTTCAGCTCGTCTTTGACTTCCTGCTTGGTCATTTTCATCTGCTTCTTGTGGTCCGCAAGCTGAAACGGCACGTCGATGGCCGCCACCACAATCAGCGCGCAGCCAATCAGCAGCAGCGCCAGTCCCACGTACTCGATGCCTTCCGCCACCGCAACCTTGAACGGCAGGCTGCCCAGCACCAGCAGATCGTGCAGGAACACCGACAGTACAGCCATCGTCACGCCGGCAATCAAAACAAACTTGGCCACGGACTTGCCCAGTTCCACCAGAGCTTTCATTGAGAACATGCGGCTGAAGCCCTTTACAGGGCTCATGCGGGCAAGTTTCGGCTGCAGTGCCTTGGCTGAAAGCACCAGCCCGCCGACGCCGATGCTGGAGAAAATACCGGCAACAAACATCACCAGCACAAACGGCAACACGGCCCACATGCTGCCCATGGCGGCCTGGCCCAGATAGGTCTGCATCGGCAGCTGCGTCTGCGCCGCGTTGGCAAACAGGTCCGTGGTGATCTGCTGCAGCTGCACCGCCGCCCGCGGCGCGGCCAGGATCGCGGCCAGCGCGCCGAAGGTCACAATGGCAACACTGTTCAGTTCCCGGGAACGGGCAACCTGGCCTTCTTCCCGCGCTTTTTCCAGTTTCCGCGGGGTGGCCTCTTCTGTCTTTTCCTGGCCCTGCTGCTCTTCAGCCATGTGCGCCCCTAACCCCTCTGGGCCTGCAGCACCAGTTCAAAGAACTGGCCCACCAGGCGCGGGAACTGATCCGCCCAGCCGCTCAACAGAAACCAGATGATGACCAGGCCAAACAACAGGCCGAACGGAAAGCCGAGCGAAAACACATTCAGTTGCGGGGCGCTGCGGTTCATCACGCCAAAAGCCAGATTAACAATCAGCAGGGATATCACCCCGGGCAGCGCCAACAAAGCCCCGCCCATGAACATCCAGCCGCCCATGGCGGCAATCTGGTAGGTAAACTCGTTCAGCGTCCGCTCGCCGTCCAGCGGGAAGTGACGGAAGCCGTTGACCAGAACCTCAAACAACACCAGATGACCGTTCAGAGCCAGGAATGACAACGTCACCAGCATGAGGAAAAACTGGCTCCAGACGGTGACTTGCACGCCGTTGCCCGGATCCACCATGGCGGCAAAACCCAACCCCATCTGCATGCCGATAAACTGCCCGGCAATAACAAACAACTGGAAAAAGATCACCGTGGCAAAGCCGAGCCCGATACCCATCAATAGCTGCATGGAGAGGTCAAACAGCATGCCAAGGTGCCAGTCAGTCACGTTCGGCGCTCCGCCCAGTACCGGCACCAGCGCCAGAGCAGCGCTCATGCTCAGCGCGATGCGCACCCGGGGCGGGACTAACTGGTTGCCGAAGATGGGCACAACCATAAAAAAACCGGCAACCCGGAACAGGTTCCACACAAAGTCGCTGAATCCGGCCATCAAGGTGTGCAGAGATACAACCATCAGCCCAGCAACGCCGGTATGGCTGCAAAGATGCGGTTGAAGTGGTCGACAAACTCCGACAGTATCCAGGGACCCATGGCCATGATGCTCAGCAGGGTAACCAGCAGCCGCGGCAGAAAACTCAAGGTCTGCTCGTTAATCTGCGTGGCCGCCTGCAGCACCGAGACAAACAGGCCAACAAACAGGCTGGGCAGCACCAGCAGCGCCACCACTATCACCACCAGCCACAGGGCTTCACCAAACAGGGTTAGAACTTCACCCAGGCTCATAACGACAGTCCAAAGCTGTTGGCCAGCGTGCCCATAATCATGACCCAACCGTCCACCAGCACAAACAGCATGATTTTGAACGGCAGGGAAATGATCAACGGCGACAGCATCATCATCCCCATGGACATCAACACGCTGGCCACCACCATGTCGATGATCAGAAACGGGATGAACAGCATAAATCCAATCTGAAACGCGGTTTTCAGTTCGCTGGTCATAAACGCCGGTACCAGCACAAAAAAGTCCACGTCCGCCACGTCGTCCAGCGGCTGGTGCTCCGACAAGCGCATAAACAGATCGAGATCGTCCTCCCGGGTCTGCTCCAGCATGAAGTCCTTAAATGGTCCGGAGGCGGACACCAGCGCGTCCTGGGGTGTCATGGTTTCCGCCAGGTAAGGTTCCAGCGCCACTGCTTTCACATCTTCGATAACCGGCGCCATGACAAAGATGGTTAAAAACAGCGCTATGCCCACCAGAATCTGGTTGGAAGGCGTCTGCTGCAGGCCTATGGCCTGACGCAGAATGGCAAATACGATAACTATGCGGGTAAAGGCGGTAAGCATGATGACCAGTGACGGCAGCAGGGTCAGCAGCGTCATGACAGCCAGTATTTGAATACTGATGCCGTAACTTTCCGCGCCGCTGTCGTCGGTGGTCACCGTCAGCGCGGGCAGGTCTGCCGCCGCCCATGCCTCCGCGGGTAACAATACCGCACACAATACCGGCCACAGCCAGTGCCTGGATTTCAGCAGGCTAAACATGGCTGGCCTCTGCCTCTGTCTCTGCCGCTGGAGCAGCAGCGCGGTTTAGCACGGCCTCAAAGTTGCCGTTGTGCTGAAGCTGCGCCAGGCGGGTCATGGACTGACCGGCCACGCCGATCAGCACCTGCTGGTCCGCAACCTGCACCAGCACCAGTTTTTCTTTTGGCCCCAGATAAGTACTGTCAACAATTTTCAGCAAGCCGCCCTGGCTGGGTTTGGTCAACTGAAAACGCTTTGCCAGGTAGCCGAGCAGAAGCACCAGGCCAACCGTGCCGACCAGCGCCAGCGCCACCTGCCATATGTTGTCCATGGGTGCCACGAAGATCCTCAGTTAATGCTCTGGATACGCTGCTCGGGGCTGATCACGTCTAACAGACGGATCCCAAATTTATCATTGACCACCACCACTTCACCCTGGGCCACCAGGGTACCGTTCACCATCACGTCCAGGGGTTCCCCGGCGGTGCGCGTCAATTCCACGACGGAACCCTTGCTGAGCTGCAGCAGCTTACGGATGCTGATGTTGGTATTGCCGACCTCCATGGATAGCCGTACCGGAATATCCAGGACCGCTTCCAGGTTTTTGGAACTGGCGGAACCCCGCTCCATGGGCGCGTCCTGAGCGCGCTCCGCGGAGCCGCTGTCCGCGGCGTTTTCGTTACTTACATCTTCTGCCATTTAACTGTCCTAAGTTACCGGGTACCGCTAACGGTCGTTAAAAGATTCGAATTCCAGCGCAAATTTGCCCCTGGAGTCGCCCAGGGTGGCTTCAAAGGTGGGGATATTGGCGATGCGCACCTGGTGCAACTCGCGCATGTTCATGTCCAGCACATTACCGGGCTGCAGTTGCATCAACTGGCGCAGCTTGACCTGCACGTCACCGATCACGCAGCTTATGGGCAATTCAGCGTCCAGCAGCGCACTTTCCAGTTTGGCCCGCCACAACCCGTCCGACGCTTCGTGATCCGCCTTGGTAGTGGTATCCAGCAGGTTGCGGTACGGTTCCAGGGAAGCGTACGGAAAAGCAATATGCAGTTCGCCGCCGCCTTCCTCCATATCCAACCGGAAACTGCAGACCATGAGGATTTCGCTGCTGGCCAGCACATTGACCAGGCCCGGGTTAACTTCTTCCCCCACCACTTCCGGGCGGATCTGCATGATGTCCTGCCAGGCGGACTGGTAGTCGCGCAGCACCAGTTGCACTATGCGGTCGATGACCCGGCGCTCGGTGAAGGTGAACTCCTTGCCGTCAAACGACTCGATTAAGCCGTCGCCGCCGAAAAAACGGTCTACCATACGGTGGATCAGCTTGGCATCCAGGGTGACCAGGCAGGTGCCCTCAAACGGGTGGATGCGCACCAGCTTGATGCAGGTGGGTACAAACAGGGTATCCACATACTCCGAATACTTGACCACCTGCACCCCGCCCGGACCCACTTCGATGGGAAATTTCATGCTCGCCGGCAGGTCGGTGCGCAGCATGCGCGCAAACCGTTCAGAGATCAGCTCCAGGGTCGGCATGCGGCCGCGGACAACTTTGTTCTGCTTGGTAAAATCGTATTCCACCGTCTGCGCGCCGTCGCCGCCGCTGGCGTCAGTGTCTACCTCACCCTCATCAACCCCGGTCAGCAGGGCGTCGATTTCTTCCTGGGTCAGTACGTCTTTGTCACTCATCGGGCCGCTCTATCCGAATCACTGCAGGACAAAATTGGTGATCAGCACGGACTCGATGCCGTGTTGCACCTGGTAACTGCCGAGAATGCCGTTAACCAGCTCCAGCATGCCCATGCGAACACTTTCCTTGCCTTCATGGGTTTGCAGTTCAAGAAAGTTCTGTTCGGTCAGAAACCCGACAATTTCACTGCGGATCAGCGGCATGTGCAGGATGATGGCTTCAATGGTCTCCTCGTCACGGGCCATCACGGTAAACTCCGCCTGCAGATAGCGGGGTTTGGCGCCGGTCAGGTAATTGATCACATAGGGCGGGCGCATGTTGTGGTAAATCGCCGTTTTCGGCTTGTTGGACGTGGTCACCACAGCGGCCGCAGCGGGAGCTTCCTCTTTGCCGCCAAGGAAAAAGATGGTGCCGCCGACACTGGCGCCGATGGCGACAATCAGGGCTACGGAAAACAGAATAATGTTTTTCTTGCCGCCGCCCTGCTGCTCCTGCTCTTCAGGTCCGGTTTCCTGTTCAGCCATGTCAAAATCCTGTCTAGTTAGTGGCCTGTTTTTGCCGGTTAACCGGCAAACTCATAACTAGTGTAGTAAGGATTCGAAAAAGTGCCTGTTTGGCGCCAGAATTTTGGCGGCCCGCCAGGGCGGTCTAAACGTAAGCGTCCAACAGATGATTGGAGGCTGGCTGGGGCCTGACCGGGGTACGGGTATCTTCCGACTCAACAACCCCCGGCATCTGCGGGCCGGTGTCCTGCTGGTGCGGTCGCTTGTCGTTCAACCCGGCCTGGGACTGGTCCTGGCGCAGGTTGATGTCCGTTAACGGCACCCCGGCATCCTGCAAGCTTTGACGCAGGCGCGGCAAGGTGGCATCCAGCAGTTCCCTGGTTAAGCCTTCACGGGCCACTATGGATAGCTGCAGTTCACCCTGCTCCTGGGAAAACGACAGTTCCAACGAGCCCAGCTGCTGGGGTTGCAGTTGCAGGATCAGGCGGTTATTGGCCAGCATCTGCCGGGCGGATTGCCGGTTGAGCTGCTGGGCCCACTGCTGGCTGACCGCATCACTCAACTGCGCCTGCAGCTGCGCCGCCAGGGCCGGACGCTCCGCCGCGGCTGAGGCAGCAGTTCCGGGCAGGTTGTGCTGGCTTGGCGCCGCTGCTGAGCGCCACAACTCAGCGCCGCTTTCGCGGTTAAATACGCTGGTTTCCGGGTTGTCCGGTACCGGCGCAGCGGTTGCCGCTTCTATCCCGCGGGCTGCTGCCGCGGGCCTGTTATTACCCTGCTGCTGGCGGAACAATTCCACTGCGCGGCTGACCGGACTCACGCGGCCGCCCGCCCGTACAACTTCAGCAGCACCCGCTGCAAGACCCTGCACCTCCGCGTGAGCGGCGGCTCCCGTGCGCAGCAATTGCGTCGCTTCTTGCTGTGCCGGTTGTGGAATTGCGGTTGCATGAGACAGACGGTCAGCCGGGCTTACCGGCGGAGCAGGCGCCGCCGGCTGTTGCAGCGCAGCACGCGGCTGGCTCAGGCCGGTCTGGACATTCTCCGCCCTGTGCGGCTGCGCCCCGGTCGCCCGCAGACGATCTGCCTGGACCCGCTCTGCGTGTATTTTGTCCGCCTGTAGTTTGTCCGCCGGGGTATTGTCCAGCTGCGCCTGGGACTGCACTGCGGCGTTGGCTTGTGCAGCCGTTTCAGCCCGGTTCTGCGCGGGCGGCTGCACCGCGGGTGGCGGCTCCGCCGGCGCGGCCGCATGCCGTTGTGTATCCGCAGCCGCCGCAGCCGCAACCGCTGCGGATGGGCGTTGTCCCGGCTGTGGCATCATCTCACCCTGGCGGCCTCTGGGGTCAGCCGCTGCCTGGTCAGATAAGACCGCCGCGGACAACGCTGCAGCTCCGGTTTCCGGACGGGTAGTTACAGCCGGGGGTTGCCCGGCGGCATCCCGGCCGCTCAGAGCCGCGGCCAACAGCGGCCGATTGGAACGCAGGTCCGTACCGAATACATCAGCAAGCGCCGCTTCAGCAGATCTGCCCGCACCCGGGTTTGCGTTTGCATCAGGACCATGAGCACGCGCAGCAACAGGGTGCCCGACGCTGTCAGCGGCATGACCGGCGGGCCCCGCGGCCGCCTTAAGCTGCAATGCAGATGCCACGGCCGGGTCGTGCCCCGCCGCCTGGATGTGCAGGGGCTCAAGAGCTTCAGCTTGAACCGCCGCTGCCTGACCGTTTTCATCAGCACCCGCTGTTTGCGGCGCTTCGGCAAATCTGCCGCTGGCGGCCATAGCGGAAAGGGTAGTGTCCGCGGCGGCATCCATTACAACGTCCTGTATTGCAGGGCCCGGCGGCAAGTCGATGCCGTACGGCAATGTATTGCCGCCGCCGCTGCCCGCGTCGGATGCCGTATCTGCGGACCTCGGCTGCCCATCCGGCTGCCGCCCGGGTGCATTACCCGCGCCACTTAACAGGGCGGCAAATTCAGCCTGACCGGACGGAGAATTGACGGGTGCCTGAGAGCTGAACGGAAGCGTCGGGGAGTTGACACTTTGCGCAGAATTTCCCGGCAATAATTGTAACAGGTTAAGGTACAGGGGCCGCTCCTCGATCCTTGCTGAGCTAAAGGGTCAAGGCGGCAGTCCGGCTTAACGTGTTGCCGGCTGCAGTCCTTCACCCACTTTTAGATATTTGTTGCAAGGAGTACTGCAAGGAGCAGGCCAATCTCTCCCGGGGGACGGGACTAAAGTGCGCGGATGGCGTCGCTCACATCATGCAACTGCACGCTGACCTCAGACAGCAGATCGGGAATGCGCTCCGGCTGCCGGTAGCGCGCCAGACCTTCCAGTTCCTCACAGACTTCCTGGAGTTGCGCTGCCCCGACATTTCCGCAGGAACCTTTGAGGCTGTGGGCGGACCTGCGCAGGGCGTCAAAGTCAGCAGTCTGCCAGGCCTGCGCCGCCGCCTGATACTGCCGCGCGGACTCGGCCAGGAAGGACTCCAACAACGAAGTGAAGTCTTCTTCCATAATGTCGCGCAGCTCTTCGATTACTTCCATATTGATCGGATCAGCCATTATCGTGTTCCCATGACAGTTGTACATCCACCGCATTTCCGGGCTCGGTATATTTGACCCGGTCACACAGATCCCACAGCAGGCGAACCCCGCGTCCGTGATAACCTTTTTCCTGTTTCGGCTGTGCCGCCGCCTGCTGCACATACCGCGCAAAATCAAAGCCGGGGCCGCTGTCCGCAACCCCGATATCCAGTTTGACCTGATTGCCCCGCAGATAAGCGGAGAATGCAAAGCGCACCCAGCCGTTGACGTTTTCCAGCGCCGCGGCGCGCGCCGCGTAATATTGCGCAAATCCTTCCGCGGAAGATTTCAGCGAAGAGTTCAACCCCAGCACGCCGTGTTCCAGGGCGTTGGAATACAGCTCCGCAAGTACCGTGTAAATTTCCGTTGCCTTGCTGCGCAGGTACGGAGCTTCCATCAACACCTGCTGCAAGAGCGGCAGCGGATTAAAACTTTTCAGGGATTCGGAGCCCAGTTCGTATGTGAACTTCCAGTCCCGCGGCCCGCCGTCTTCAACCACGGGTGCAGCCGGTTGGGGCTGCACGCTGTTGTTGGGCACAATTTCGATTTCCACCATGGTGATGTCATCGTCACGGTCTTCCTCCTGCATAAAACCGTAAACATCCGTCTTCACCGAATCGAACACCCGCTCCACCGGACTGTTGCGCACGATGTCTTCCAGCCGGCTGGCGCCGTAGTAATCGCCTAACTCGTTTCGCGCTTCAATAACACCATCCGTCGCCAGAAACAGCCGGTCTCCTTCAGCCACTTCCACCACCTGGGTGTCGTCATTGAAACGGTCGGGCGCCAGTATGCCCAGGGGCAGATTGGTAGATTCCAGCGGTACCAACAGATCTTTTAACGGGCTGGCGTGCTTGCGCCGCAGGTATACGGAAGGCAATCCGCCGTTCCAGAACTCCACCGTCTGACGGTGAAAATCGATGTACAACGCCGCAGCACAGCAGAAGTAACCGGATGGCAGTACGGAGCACAGCTTGCGGTTGCATTCACGCACCACCTCACCCAGCGAAAAGCCTTTTGCCGTCATGCCGTAGAATACGTCGGACAGCGGCAGCGCACCGATGGCAGCCGCCAGCCCGTGACCGGTGAAGTCGCCCAGCATCAGGTAAACGTTTTTGCTGGGGTTCTGCGCCGCCAGCAGCACATCACCGTTAAAAATGGCCAGCGGCGACAGCAGGTGCCTGATGTAACTGGCATTCAGATGCCTGGCGTGGGCAATATTGTCAAACACCGCCTTGGCTGCTTCCTGGTCCGCCACCAGTTGCATATGATGCCGGGAGATTTCATCCCGCTGCTGCTGCATGGTCTGGTGCATTTCACGCATGCGCTCCAGCGCGGCGAGCTTGGCTTTGAGGATGACCCGGTTATAGGGTTTGGAGAGAAAATCATCTCCCCCGGCATCCACGCACCGGGCCAGCTCGCTGGCTTCGGTGAGGCTGGTGAGAAAGATGATTGGTACAAACTTGTCCCGGCTGTTTGCCTTGATCTCTTCCGCCACGGCAAATCCGTCTTTGCCGGGCATCAGGGCATCCAGCAGCACCAGGTCCGGCTGCTCGCTGTAGAATTTTTCCACCGCATCGTTGCCGTCAACCGCATCGACAACGTCGTAGCCTGCACGGCGCACGATGGCGGACAACAACTGCCGGTCCACCGCGTTGTCATCGGCCACCAGCACCCGGCTGCAGGGCGGGCTTTGAGCCATACTGTTCACGGTCTTAGTGGATGGTAAACAGCTGGTCGAAGTTGGATATAGTGAGGATTTTCTTCACGTCAGCACTGCAGTTCACAATCTCCACATCCGCGTGATCGCCGCCGGCATGATCGCGCAGCAGCAGCAGCATGCCCAGAGCGGAACTGTCTATGTAGTTCGCATCACTCATGTCGATGGAGAAACTGCTGGGAGTGGTGCTGAGGTCTTCGTAGGATTCCCGAAAATCTTTGTGCGCACTGAAATCAAACCGGCCCTGCACGGCAATGGTCAATTTCTGTGCTTGTTCATCATAGTTGGCGTTGATTGTCATAAGTCCTTTCCAGTCCAATCGAATAGGCGCAGCCTGAATTTTAGACGAGGGTGGACAGCGGTCCTTTGCGCCGGGTCGGCTCTGCCCTACGGGCTTTCCTTTTTTCTTCGTTTTTGTGCGCCAGATCACGTTGCTCAAGCAGGTTTTCCAGGGCTTTGCGGTCCGCGTGATGACTGATGTAGTGGTTCATCACTACCTTTTCCGCCTGCACGGCCCGCTCCACTTCAACGGCCTGGGCCTGGGCGGCGCGCGCCAGTTGCCCGTAAAACTCGCGGAATTGCTTCAGCATGTACGGATCAAACGCCGGCTGTTGTTGATGACTGTCGCGGTACTGACCGGTAATTTCATGCAGCTCGCGGGCTTTGTCTTCAGCCGCCTGGCGCGCCCGGCGGGTACGCGCCAGCGCGCCGGCGCTCTCATTTTCCTTAAGCTGACGCAGCTGCAGTATCTTGTCGAGTTTACTGCGCGCCATCCGCCGCCACCTGTGGCGCCGTCACCGGCATGTCCACAATCGGATTGTCAGCGCCGCTGTGCGGCTGCTCGGCAAACAACGCCTGCAGATCCTGCATGGCCTTGCCGCAGTCAATCTGCTCGTCCGCCCCCTGACCGACAAAATCACACATGCCGCGGTGATAGAAAATGGCTTCGTCAGTATGCGCATCGCTGCCTTTGCGATAGGCGCCGATGGTAATCAGGTCCTGCTGCTCGCGGTAAGTCTGCCACAGGTCGCGGAAGCGTGCCGTCAGCGCCTGTTGCTCGGCGGATACAATTTTCGGCATCACGCGGCTGACAGATTTGCCGACGTCGATGGCCGGGTAAATGCCCTGCTCCGCCATCTGCCGGCTGAGCACGATGTGGCCGTCGAGGATGGCACGCGCAGCGTCCACCACCGGGTCCTGCAGATCATCCTCTTCCATGAGCACCGTGTAGAAAGCAGTGATCCCCCCCTGCTGCGGCCCGTTGCCGAGGCCGGCGCGCTCCACCAGACGCGGCAGCCAGGCAAACGCTGATGGGGTATAACCTTTGCTGGCCGCGGGCTCACCCAGGGCCAGGCCAATTTCACGCTGCGCCTGGGCCACCCGGGTGAGGCTGTCCATCAGCAGCAGTACGTTTTTGCCTTTGTCACGGAAGCGTTCAGCAATATCCGTGGCCAGCTTGGCGCCGCGCAGGCGCAGCGCGGGTGAATCGTCAGCCGGACAGGCCACAACCACCGCCCGCGCCAGGCCGCTGCCCAGATTGTCGACAACAAACTCCTGCACTTCCCGGCCGCGCTCGCCGATCAGCCCGACCACCACCACGTCGGCGTGCACAAACCGCGCAAGCATGCCCAGCAGCACGCTTTTACCCACCCCGCTGCCGGCAAACAGTCCCACCCGTTGACCAATGCCAACACTGAGCAGCGCATTTATGCAGCCCACCCCGGTATCAAGCTGGTCTGAAATCGGCGCCCGCTTCATTGGATTGATGCTGTCGCTGCAGACCAGCGTGCGTACCCGCCGCAGTTCGCCGCCCGCGTCTATCGGCTCTCCCAAGCCGTTAACAACCCGGCCCAGCAAGGCCTCACAGTCCGGCAGCCAGACGTGGCGGCCGGCATTATCGGGCACCCGCAGCAGAGCACCGGGTTCAACCCCGTCCACCGCCGCCAGCGGCATCAGGTGACAATGGTTGTTATCGAAGCCCACCACTTCGCAGGGAATTTCGCCGTTAGCCGTCTGCAGGCCGCACAGCTGTCCCAGGCTGGCGCGTACCCCAACTGCTTCGATCAGCAATCCCATGGAACGGGTCACCCGGGCATACTCAACCGGTTTCAGCACCCGTTGACGCTCACCCTGCAGGTGTTCAGCAAATTTATTCAGCAGGGTCTGCACCGGGAGCTTCCGCCGGGGTGTCCGCAGCCGCCTGCAACAGCAGCTCAAAGACGTTATCCGCAATATCAAGATGCACCAGGGCTTCTCCGCAGACGATACGCAGCGCCCCGGCGCCCAGAGATTCATCCGCCAACAGCCGCACTCCCGCTAACTCGCCCGGGGTGAGGTGCTCGGACAAGCGCGCGTGATCCCGCGTGCTCAACTGTAGCCGCACCTGACTTTCACCTTCCGCATAATCCGGCATCACCTCGCTGAGCACCTGGGGCAGAATCCCCGCCAGCAGCGCGCCGGACGACGTCAACTCATAACGAAACAGCGCACTGAACAGGTTGCCCATCATCTCGGCGCTGAGGGTAGCGGCCTGGCGGGTAATGTCGTGCAGGCGCTG
>JANQOA010000395.1 GCA_028279305.1 Pseudomonadales bacterium | reverse complement strand
CCGCGGGTTCTTCCAGCACTTCCGCCAGCAACGGCGGTATGGAAACGGTGGGCGCGGCGTTAATTTCCGGGTTGGTATCCGGCGCGGTAACTTCTTCCGCTACCACCGGCGCCGTCAAGCCGCCGGGGGGTGCCGTCTTCAGCGGATTACCCAGGTGATCAAAACGGAATGTCGCGTTGGGATCCACCACTTCCTCTTGACCGCTGAACAGCCACAAGCCGAATACACAGGCCGCCACCACAAAACCGGTGGCCACGGTGATGGGCGTTCTTGAGCGCCGTTGTACTTCAGGCTCGTACATGTCCGCCGCACCGTTTGCCGGGTGTACCACAGGCTCGCGGCGCTGTCCCGGTTTGGCTTTGGCGGCCCGGTCATTTACCGGCACCGCCTGTTTTGCACGCGGCTGTTCTTTCAAACGGGGATTAATCTGGGTCTGTTCCGCCCGGGCTACAAATATGTTGGCCACATCCTGCAACAGGGGTATATCCTCAGCAGCCTTGGCCGGCCGCGGACCCTGGCGCCGGTTGCGCGGCCGGTCAGGTGCCGCAGCGGCTTCCTCCTGCGCCGCATCGATCAGACGCACCTTGGCTTTAGCTTCACCCGGGGCAGACTTCATCGCCGGGTTGACCCGTGTCTTGTTATTAGATCGAGATTTCTGTTCTTCAGGTGCGGGGCCCTGATTAAACGCCGTGGAAGCATCGTCGGTGATGGTGGTGGTTTCCACCTCGTCCGTGCTACGTCCGTCCTGGGCTTCCAGCGCGCTGAGCATCTCATCCAGCACATCCCGTGTTAACACCACTTCGTTCAGCGCTTCTTCCAGGGCGTTCTGGGATACCTCTTCTTTGACATCCGGCGGCGGCGTCTTTTTGCCCTTGCTGCCTTTGTTGCCCTTGCCGGCCTGGCGCTTGGCTTCAAAATCCGCCGGATCACTGGCCTCCGCCACCGGCGGCAGGATCATCTGCGGCGACGTGCCCGGATAGGTAGCATCCGGGTCCAGGGTGAGCTGATCTGCGCTTCCCGCCGCTTCGTTGAGGGTAATTATGACGCGCTGTTCCACCTTGCCGCGTTGCAGCTGCTGGCTGACGTAAACGTGGTTGTTGGGCAGTTCGAGCATGGTGCAGCGCGGCACAATGGCGCCCGCCGTATCCAATACCCACCGTTCCGGACATTCCAGCCGGCACCCGGCCGCCTGATGCACAACGTTGAGGCAGCCTTTCGGATCAACTTCCAGCGTCACCCAGCGTTCCGCTTCCACCCTGGAATCCAAAACCAGCATGCCCGTGGGTGTTTCACCCAGCGTTACCGTCCCCCGAATCTTGATGGTCAGACTGTTCCGGTTGGCCACCAGGTACCAGTCTTCCGCCACATGCTCGGAGCGCTCAAATTGCACGATGTTCTTTTTCAAGTGTTGTTCACGTTTTAAGTCGCAACCAACCCGGTGGCTGGTACCCGACGGCCAATGCAAAAACACTGCTTTCGATTCAGCTGTCAGCCGCGGGCCAGTAACGTGCCCTGCCTGCTAGTTATTTTTGTTCTTCTTGTTCGTCTTATTCTTATTATTGTTCCGGATCTTCGCTGCGCTACCTGATACTGCTAGGTGCCGCTGTTAAGTCCTTTTTGCGCAATTTACTGCCGTATTTTTATTGCGGTTCTTCTTGTTATTGCCGTTTTAACGTCTTTTTTATTGTCTTCTTTTATTGTCGTCTATTGTCGTCGCTATTGCGCGTCTACAGCTGCGTACCCAAAAACGGGCCTGCGATTCAGTGTCACCCTAATGTGATACGAATTTGACCTGCTCCAGTGCCTAAAATCAATAGCTGCGTATGCAATAAATTCAGCCTTGCATCACGGCTGGCCAATGCGTATACAAATCGTTTTATGAAGTTTCTCGGGGAGGGAGAGTCGGCATGTCTGAATTAACCGTGGAGCAAGCCGTACAGAGCGGCATGCTGGTTGCCCACCACGCACAACAACAACCCGACACCAGCGCTGTGGTCACCGAGTACGGCAGCCGCACTTTTGCTGAATTGAATGCAAATGCCAACCGGCTGGTGCGCCTGTTCGCCCAGCACAACATCAGCGCCGGTGACGCGGTCGCCGTGGTCAGCAAAAACCGCCCGGAATTCATCGACGTGCTGGCGGCCACCACCCGCGCCGGTATCCGCTTCACGCCCATCAACTTCCATCTGAAAGGTGAAGAAATCGGCTACATCGTCGACAACTGTGAAGCCAAGGCGTTTATTGCCGACGCCAGCCTGGGACCGCCGGTTGTGGAAGCACCACAATACGCGTCCAAAGCAAAACTGAAGCTTTCGGTGGGGGGTGATATCCCCGGTTTTACGGATTTTCACGAAGCCATCAAGGGCCTGGACGATACCGACATCGAAAATCCGACGCTGGGCTCACGCATGCTCTACACCTCCGGCACCACCGGCCGGCCCAAGGGGGTATACCGCAAGGACCGCCTGCCGGAAGCACCGGTGTGGGACGACAGCCCGGCGGCTTACACGGTGGGTGAAAGCCGGGATCTGGTGACCGGTCCGGCGTATCACGCAGCCCCCCTGCTGATCGATATTGTCCAACCATTATGGTCCGGGGTGGGCATTGTCATGATGGACCGCTGGGATGCGGAAGAGACGTTGAAACTCATCAGCGAATACAAAATTACCCATACCCATATGGTGGCCACCATGTTCCACCGCCTGCTGCAGCTGCCCGAGGAGGTTAAGGCCGCTTACGACATCTCCAGCATGAAATTTCTTATCCACGGCGCGGCACCCTGCCCGGTGCATGTAAAACAGGCCATGATCGAATGGTTCGGCCCGGTCATCTGGGAGTATTACGCAGCCACCGAGGGCGGCGGCGGCTTCCTGGTGGGTGCGGAAGAATGGCTGACCAAACCGGGCACCGTGGGCCGGCCGGGGCCGGAGTTTGATAACAAAATTCTTGACGACAACGGCGACCCGGTTGCCGTCGGCGAGGTGGGCACCATCTACATGCGGGCCCCCGACAGCGGCCGTTTTGAGTACTACAAGGACACTGAAAAAACCGGCAAGTCGTACCGCGGGGATTACTTCACCCTGGGTGATATGGGCTACTTCGATGACGACGGCTACCTGTTTCTCACCGGCCGCAGCGCTGAGCTGATTATCTCGGGGGGCGTCAACATCTACCCCCAGGAAGTGGACAGCGAGCTGCTGAAACACCCGGCGGTTCTGGATGTGTGCACTATTGGCGTGCCCAACGATGAATGGGGTGAAGAAGTGCGCTCCGTGGTGCAACTGCAGCCGGACGTAGAAGCCTCCTCGGCCCTCAGCGACGAATTGATCACCTGGGCACGGGAACGCCTGGCGAACTTCAAATGCCCCAGGCAGATCGACTATGTGGCGGAGCTGCCCCGCTCCGCCGCCGGTAAAATTCAACGCCGGGTGGTGCGGGCATCTTATGTGGATGCAACTTAAGGCAAACACCACAAGGCACGGGACATCGGGAAACACAAGCTATGCAGATTGACCTGCTGAGCGCGGAAACTTTTGCCCACGGGCATCCCCTGGACCAGTACCAGTGGCTGCAGGATAACGCTCCGGTGTACCGCCACGCCGAGCCGGACGGTCCCGGCTTCTGGGTTTTGACCCGTTATGACGACGTGGCCGCGGTGGGCCGCCAGCCGGACCTGTTTTCTTCCCAGCCGACGGTGATGATTGCGGATCCGGACAGCGCCAATCCGGTCTCCATGTCTGAAGACCATCAGATGATGCTGATGATGGACCCGCCCCAGCACACCCAGTTCCGGCGCATCATCAGCCGCGAATTTACCCGCGGTCCGGCTGCTGAACTGCGGCCGCGTATCGGTGAACTGTCCGCGCGGATTATCGACGCGGTCATCAGCAGGGGCGAATGTGAGTTTGTCAGCGAAGTGGCCGGTGAGCTGCCGTCCTATGTCATTGCTGAACTGACCGGCATTCCGCTGCAGGATGGGCGCGAACTCTACAAGCTGACGGAAATCATCCATACCGCGCCGGAGGCTCTGGAAGCGGACGCGCAGACCAACGCCATCATGCAGATGTTCGCCTACGCGCTGGAGGTCTACAAACAGAAGCTGGAGCATCCCACCGACGACCTGGCCAGCCAGATTGTTCACGCTGAAGTGGACGGCCGCAAACTGGACGAAATCGACTTCCAGTTGTTTTTTATGCTGCTGATTGATGCCGGCGGTGATACCACCCGCAATCTGGTGGCGGGCGGCCTGCACGAGTTGATCCGGCAGCCCGACAGCCTGCGCGAGTGGCAGGCGCACCCCAGTGCCGAGCTGAATGCGTCCGCGCGGGAAGAACTGCTGCGGGTGGTCAGCCCGGTAATTTATTTTCGCCGCACGGCGCGGCGGGATCTGGAACTGCACGGACAAACCATCCGCGCCGGGGACAAGGTAGTCCGTTACTTTGCCGCCGCCAATGTGGATCCGCGCAAATTCGACAAGCCGCGCCGGCTGGACCTGCACCGCTTCCCCAACGAACAGATTGCGTTCGGCACCGGCACCCACGTCTGCCTCGGGCAGCATATCGCCCGGGTGGAGATCGATTGCATCTTCCACGAAATCCTCACCCGCATGGGGGACTTTGAGCTGCTGGAACCGCCGCAATGGCTGGCGTCCAATTTTATTTCCGGCATCCGGCATATGCCGCTGGCGTTCCGGCAGATTTAGCAGCCGGGCGGCAGCCGTTAACGCAGCAACTGGCGGTCGCGGATCTCCTGCAGCTGGTCGCGGATATTGGCCGCTTCTTCGAACTCCAGATTCTGCGCATGATCCAGCATCTGTTTTTCCAGCTTGTCCAGCAGTTTGCCCAGCGCCTTGGGATCGTCCGGAATACTGATGGCTTTGTGGTCGCGGCCGTTCTGGCGCCGGCTGCGTTTGGCGGCGCCGGGAGCAGCCTGCCGCGCACCTTCCATGATGTCGGCCACCTGCTTGGATACTGACCGCGGCGTGATGTTGAATTCGACATTGTGGGCCAGCTGTTTTTCCCGCCGCCGGCTGGTTTCGGCCAGGGCGCGTTCCATGGAACCGGTCATTTTGTCCGCGTAGAGGATGGCCCGTCCGCGCAAGTTGCGCGCCGCGCGTCCAACGGTTTGTATAAGCGAACCTTCGGAGCGCAGGAAACCTTCCTTGTCCGCATCCAGCACCGCCACCAGGGCAACCTCGGGCATGTCGAGGCCTTCGCGCAGCAGGTTGATGCCCACCAGCACATCAAACTCACCCAGGCGCAGGTCGCGGATGATTTCCATGCGTTCTACAGTGTCGATGTCCGAGTGCAGGTAACGTACCCGCACCCCGTGTTCATCCAGATATTCGGTCAGGTCCTCCGCCATCCGTTTAGTCAGGGTGGTGACCAGCACCCGGTCACCGGCGGCCACCACCTGCTGAATCTCACCCAGCAGATCGTCCACCTGGGTGGACGCCGGCCGGATAACCACCTCCGGATCCACCAGCCCGGTGGGCCGCACCACCTGTTCAACAACCTGCCCGCCTTTCTCCGCTTCGTAGGGCCCCGGCGTGGCGGAAACAAATATCATCTGCGGCGCCAGCCGTTCCCACTCATCAAAGCGCAGCGGCCGGTTGTCCAGCGCTGACGGCAGCCGGAAGCCGTATTCCACCAGTGTTTCCTTGCGTGAGCGGTCGCCTTTGTACATGCCGCCGATCTGCGGCACGGTAACGTGGGATTCGTCTATGACCAGCAGCGCGTCTTTGGGCAGGTAGTCAAACAGGGTCGGCGGCGGTTCTCCCGCCGCGCGGCCGGAAAGATAGCGCGAGTAGTTTTCGATGCCGGAGCAGTAACCCAGCTCCTGAATCATCTCCAGGTCAAAGCGGGTGCGCTGCTCCAGCCGCTGGGCTTCCACCAGCTTGTTATTGGCGGCCAGATAATTCAGGCGGTCCTGCAGTTCTTCCTTAATCTCTTCCAGCACCGACAGGATGCGCTCGCGGGGCGTGACATAGTGTGTCTTGGGGTACACCGTATAACGCGGCACCCGGTTGAGAATCTCACCGGTTAACGGGTCAAAGACAGACAGGTCTTCGATTTCATCGTCAAACAGCTCAATGCGGACCCCCTCCTTCTCGGATTCCGCGGGGAACACGTCAATAACATCACCGCGCACCCGGTAGGTGCCGCGCTGAAAGACCTGATCGTTGCGGGTGTACTGCAACTCCGCCAGGCGGCGCAGCAGCTGGCGCTGATCCACCCGGTCGCCGCGGTCCAGGTGCAGAACCATGCGCAGGTAAGATTGCGGATCACCCAGGCCGTAGATGGCTGAAACCGATGCCACAATAATGGCGTCACGGCGCTCCAGCAGCGCCTTGGTGGCGCTCAGCCGCATCTGCTCGATGTGCGCGTTGATCGACGAATCTTTTTCTATGTACGTGTCGGATGAGGGTACGTAGGCTTCAGGCTGGTAGTAGTCGTAATAGGAAACAAAATACTCAACCGAGTTGTGCGGGAAAAACTCCCGGAACTCGCCGTACAGTTGGGCAGCCAGGGTCTTGTTGGGCGCCAGCACTATGGACGGCCGTTGCACTGATTCGATGACCTTGGCAACAGCGTAGGTTTTACCGGAGCCGGTCACCCCCAGCAGGGTTTGATGGCTGAGCCCATCTTCCAGGCCATCTACCAGCGCGGTTATGGCGCCGGGCTGGTCGCCGGCCGGTTGATAGTCCGCCACCACACGGAGTTCGGATACGGGTTGCACCATGCACCCAGTGTACGGCAAGCCTTCTTTCGTTTACAGGAGGCGTTTACAGGCCGCGTTTACAGCAGGCGTTACAGCAGATGTTTATCGCACAGGCTTACTTGTCGTCTTCAGCCTCTTCGCCGGCACTGTCTTCTTCAGCGCTGTCCGCGGCGGCCGCATCTTCAGCAGTGTCTTCCGCAGCGCTTTCTTCTGCCGCGCCGCCTTCATCTTCCGCTGCCGACTCTTCAGCCTGCGCGGCTGTTTCGTCAGCGGCTTCGGGTTCCGCGGGTTTGGGCGCCGCCGCGGTGATCAGGCCGTGTTCCAACAGAATGGTGACCTTCTCGTCGCCGTTGATCGGTGATTTATCCGCACCGCGGACCGCATGCCGGCCATCCTTGCGCAGGTAGACCGTATAGTTTTCGGTACTCGCAACTACTTTCATTACTTTCTCCTCAAATTAAGACGCTGCTGTTAAAGCCAGGCGCACTGTAACGCCAATCTCCGGCGTGTCAATATAAGAAAGAGGCCTCTTATAACCATATACGATCAAAATCCAAGACGTTGCTCGCAATACACTCTAAATTAGCTACAATGCGCGCCACTTTTTCCACCCGTAAAAATCAAAGTGCACCAAGAACTTGCAGGTAAAGTCAGCCATGTGGTCCGGTTCGCCGGAGACTCCGGGGACGGCATCCAATTGCAGGGTCAACAATTTACCGTCGCCTCTGCGCTGGCTGGCCATGATCTGGCTACGCTGCCGGACTTTCCCGCGGAAATCCGCGCCCCGGCCGGCACCCGCTACGGGGTTTCCGCGTTTCAAATCCAGTTCGGCGGCGACCGCATTACCACCCCGGGTGACGAGCCGGATGTGCTGATTGCCTTCAACCCGGCTGCCCTGGTGGTCAACCTCGCCCACCTTGCGCCTCACAGTCTGATTCTGGTGGATGAAAGCGCGTTTACCGAACAGCGGCTGAAACGTGCTGACCTGGCCTCCAACCCGCTGGAGGACGGCACCCTGGCTGACTACGACGTGGTCAAAATCGACATCACCCACCTGACCATCGAAGCGGTCAAGCCCCACCATCTGGGTAACAAGGACGCCATCCGCTGCAAAAACTTCTGGGCCCTGGGCCTTATGTTGTGGATGTTCGACCAGCCCCGGGAACCGACCCAGGCCTGGATCAAGACCAAATTTGCCAGCAACGAGCAGGTCCGCGACGCTAACCTGACCGCCCTGAATGCCGGTCACGCTTATGGGGAAAATACAGAGTTCGGCCAGGTGCTGTCCCAGGAGAAGATCCCCGAAGCGCCCCTGGATTCCGTTGAGTACCGCACCATCACCGGCGCTGAAGGTCTGGCGCTGGGCCTGGTGGCTGCCGGCGAACTGGCTGACACGGAACTGATGTTCTGTTCATACCCGATCACCCCGGCATCCAGCCTGCTGCACAACCTCACCGGCTTGCAGGACGCCGGCGTCAGCACTTTCCAGGCGGAGGACGAAATTGCCGCGGTATGTTCTGCCATCGGCGCTTCTTACGCCGGCAAACTGGGGGTGACCTCATCGTCAGGCCCAGGGGTGGCGCTGAAAACCGAGGCGCTGGGGTTGGCGGTGGCCACAGAGCTGCCCCTGGTGGTGGTCAACGTGCAGCGCGCCGGTCCTTCCACCGGCATGCCCACCAAAACAGAACAGAGCGACCTGTACCAGGCGGTGTACGGGCGTAACGGGGATACACCGCTGCCGGTAGTGGCGGCGCGTTCTCCGGCGGATTGTTTCGACACCGCCATAGAAGCAGTATCCATTGCCCTGCGGCACATGACCCCGGTGATTCTGCTTTCAGACGGCTACATCGCCAACGCTTCCGAATTGTGGCCCATTCCGGATTTCGACAGTTACGAAGCCATCGACAACTGCCGGCCCGGTGAGGACGCCAGCGGCGGTGTGTTCGAACGCAACCCCGAAACCCTCGGCAGGGTCTGGGCCAGCCCCGGGGACAAGCGGTTTGTGTACCGGGTCGGCGGCATCGAAAAAGATGTGGTGACCGGCAACATCTCTTATGACGCGGACAACCATCAGGCCATGACCGACATACGCACCGACAAGGTGGCCAGCGTGGCGAAGTTCATTCCAAACCAGACCATCGACCAGGGTGTGCCCGGGGGGCTGGGCGTGGTTGCCTGGGGGTCCACCTACGGTACTGTTTATCAGGCGGTCAAAGACAGCCTGGCGGCGGGCTTGCAGGTGGCTCATGTGCACCTGCGCCACATCAACCCGCTGGCACCAAACCTGGGTGAACTGCTGGCTCAATTCGATACCATCCTGGTGCCTGAACTGAATACCGGCCAACTGGCAACGCTGTTACGCGACCGGCTGAATATCAAAGTTGAGCAGCTCAACAAAGTCACCGGTCAGCCGTTGACGGTGGCGGAGGTGGCCGCATCCATTAAACAACTGGCCGGCCCACACATGCAGAAGGTAGGTAGCTGACATGTCCGACTTAAGCTTTAAAGACTTTGCCACCGACCAGGAAGTGCGCTGGTGTCCCGGCTGCGGTGACTATTCCATTCTCAAAGGCGTGCAACGGGCGCTGGCTGACGGCGGCTCGCAGCCGGAAAACACCGTATTTGTTTCCGGCATCGGCTGCTCGTCGCGGCTGCCCTACTACATCAACAGTTACGGCTTTCATACCATTCACGGCCGCGCACCGGCATTTGCCACCGGCGTCAAGCTGGCCAACCCCGAACTGGAGGTGTGGGTGATTACCGGTGACGGCGACGGCTTGAGCATTGGCGGCAATCATCTGCTGCACACCCTGCGCCGCAACGTGAATCTGAATATTCTGCTGTTCAACAACGAAATCTACGGTCTCACCAAGGGCCAGTATTCGCCCACTTCCAGGCCGGGTACGGTCAGTCCCACCAGCCCCGGCGGCTCGGTGGATCACCCGCTGTCGCCGGGGCAGTTCGCCATCGGCGCCGGCGCCACATTTTTTGCCCGCAGTGTGGACATCGACCAGAAAACCATGCCCGGGCTGTTGATTGAAGCCAAGGAGCACGAGGGCACCGCGTTTGTGGAGATCCTGCAGAACTGTATCGTCTACAACAAAGACGTATTTGACGATGTGGCAGCCAAAAAAACCGCGGCGGACACCCAGATCCACGTGCAGCAAGGACAGCCGCTGATTTACGGCAAAGAACGCAACCGCGGCCTGCGCCTGGATCCGTCCAGCCTGTCGCTGGAGTGTGTCACCATCGGCGAAGACGGCGTCACCGAAGCGGATATCCTGATTCACGACGAGACCAACCCGACCCTGGCCCTGTTGCTGGCCAATCTGAACGAACCCACCGCCATGGGTGTGATCCTGCGCAAACCCCAGCCTACCTTCGAGAGCGACTACTGGAACGCGCGACCCACTGAACGCCGGCGCAAGGTTGTGGAGTTGCTGCACACCGGCAATATGCTGGACCGCCGCAAGTAACCAGGCGGCACACGGGCCCCGGGGTATAAACGGGGCATTCTGTGTACAAGCGCACGTTTTGTTACTCAACGTAACGTTTTGCTTGCTATTTGGCTGGTTTTTCTCTAAATTGCCCCGACCAATTTGGTCAGACCAGTTTGGCCTGACCATCACCGGTTATGAACCTGGATCCTGTTGATAAGTGTTTGAAAACCGGCTCAGGAAAAGATCTTTATAAAGCTGAAAACTCAATTTTAAGCTTTATATAAAACTCTAGTAATGTTTCAAGCACGGGCGGCAGCCGAATGGCGGGAAAATACGATCAAATTGCGGGCAGCTTAATAGAGGACATTCTGTCCGCACGCTACCGCGTGGACGAGCGCCTGCCTTCAGAACGGGATCTGGCAGCCCGTTTTGACGCCAACCGCGGCGCGGTGCGGGAAGCGATGAAAAAGCTGGAGCAGATCGGCCTGGTGGAGATTCAGCCCGGCGGCGCCCGGGTGAAGGATATGACTGAAGCCAGCCTGGATGTGCTCGGCCATATGCTGGCCCAGGAAACGTTGCCCGATCCGCTGCTGGTCGACCAGATGCTGGTGGTCATCACCAGCCTCATGCGCATCGCCACCGAGCAGACCCTGGAACTGGCCAGCGATGAGGAAATTAACGAGATCCGCGCGCTGGCAAAGCCGCTCTACCAGCAGGATCTGGACGACGCCGCCCATACCCTGGCCCGTTTTGAACTTTTCCAGAGCATCATGTTGACCAATCGCAATCTGCCGCTACAACTTATTGCAAGAACTCTGTTTGAGCAGTTTGCGCCCAGCATGACTCAACTGCAGGACCTGACCGTGGTTAACAAAGATGCGTACAGCCTGTTCGCACGCCAGCTTGACCAGGCCCTGGCCAAGCGGGATCTGCCGGCTGTCCACGCCACGTTCACCGCCTTGTCGAATCTGAATCGAGAAACCATGATGCACGCCCTGGAAACGGCGCGTAGTAACTCAGCCCGGGAGGCCGCCACATCATGATGCGTACGCTCATTGTCCCATTTGTCATAGTGCTGTTGTTTTCATTCGGCGCCATGACCCTGATGGCCACCGCCCCGGTGCTGGAGCCCACCGCGCGGGAGCCGGTCTATGCCACGGTGCGGATTAAAGAAGTGACCCCGGAGGCTGTGCAATTGAAGGTGCATTCTCAGGGCACCGTCATGCCCTCCACCGAAAGCCAGTTGATTCCGGAAGTGTCCGGCCGCATCACCTGGATGAGCCCCAACCTGGTGGCCGGCGGCTATTTTAAGGCCGGCGACCTGCTGGCGCGGGTTGATGATCAGGATTACCGCAACACCCGCGACCGCGCCAAAGCCACTCTGGGCCGGGCTGAGGCGGAACAGCAGCATGCACGCTTTGAATACAAGCGCCTGCAGAGCCTGGCCGAACGCAAGCTCACTTCCCGCTCGCAGCTGGAAAACGCTTTGCGCGCCCTGCGGGTTGCTGAAGCCAGCCTGCAGGATGCCCGGGTGAACTACGAACAGGCGCTGCAGAACGTTGAGCGCACCGAGATCAAGGCCCCCTTCACCGGCCTGGTACGCATGGAAAACGTTGATATCGGCCAGTTCATCTCCCGCGGCGCGGCAATTGCCACGCTGTATGCCAGCGACCTGGTGGAGGTGCGCCTGCCCATCGCCGACCGGCAGCTGGCATTCCTGAATCTGCCGGCAACCCTGCGCGGCGAGTTGCCGGAGGCCCTGCAGCCCAGTGTTTCCCTGTCCACGGAATACGCCGGACAGAAACTCACCTGGCAGGGCAAAATTGTCCGCACCGAGGCTGAGATCGATATCAGCAGCCGCATGGTGCAGCTGGTTGCCCGGGTGCCCAACGATCCGCAAAATGCGCCATTGTCCGTGGGCCTGTTTGTTGAAGCGGAAATTGAAGGCCTGTCGGCGGAAAACATTGTGGTGCTGCCCAGATCCGCCATGCGCAACAACAACCAGGTGCTGGTGGTGGACGAAGAGAACAAACTGCGCTTCCGCCCGATCGAGCCGCTGCGCCTGTATCAGGACGACGTGCTGATTAAAGACGGTCTTCTCAGCGGCGACCGGGTCTGCATCTCGCCGCTGCAAACCGCCGTAGACGGCATGATCGTCAACCCTGTGGTTGACGAAGCCTGATCCGTATCCGGCATGCACACCGCGATACGTTGGTTCGCCAATAACCCGGTAGCCGCCAACCTGCTGATGGTGATGCTGATCATCACCGGCCTGTTCGGCGCCATTACCACCAATCAGGAAGAGTTCCCCAACTTCGACGTAAAGGCGATCAACGTCAACGTCCCGTACCTGGGTGCCGCCCCGGTGGAGGTGGAGAAATCCGTCTGCGTGCGGGTGGAAGAAGCCATTGAAGGGGTGGAAGGCATTGAAAAGCTGCGCAGCCGGGCCACCGAAGGCATGTGCAATGTCACCGCTGAGCTGTTCAACGAAGCGGATGAAGTGGTGGCGCTGAACGAAATCAAAAGCCTGGTGGACGGCATCAACAGCTTTCCGGTGGAGACGGAAAAACCCATCGTGTCGAAAGTGGCGCTGACCCGCCGGGTGGTGCAGATTGCCCTGTCCGGAAATACCGATGAGCGCACTCTGAAAGAGATGGCCCAGGAAATGCGCGACGACATCGCCGCCCTGGACGGTATCTCCCAGGTTGCGGTGGACTACATCCGGCCTTATGAAATCTCCGTGGAAATTTCCGAGCTGGAACTGCGCCGCTACGGCATCACCCTGGAGCAGGTCAGCCGCGCCATCCGCAACAGCTCGCTGGACATGCCCGGCGGCACCATCAAAACCCGCAACGGCGAAATTCTGATCCGCACCACCGGGCAGGCTTACTGGGGCCAGGAATTTGAAGACGTGGTGGTGCTGACCCGCAGCGACGGCACCCGGGTGCTGCTGCGGGACATTGCGCAGATCCACGATACCTTCGAAGAAGGAGATCTGCGCGCCCAGTTCAACGGCGCCCGCGGCGTGGTGGTTAACGTCTCCCAGGTCGGCACCGAAGACCTGATTCAGATCGCCCGGGACGTGCACGGTCTTGTTGACGAATACCGCGGCCAGGTGCCGGCGGGCATCAGCCTGGACATCTGGATTGATACCTCCCAGGAACTTCGCGAGCGTATGTCGGTGCTGATCAAGAACGCTGGCGGCGGTCTGGTGCTGGTGCTGGTTATCCTGGCGCTGTTCCTGAAATTCCGCGTGGCCATGTGGGTGGCGGTGGGTATTCCCGTGGCCCTGCTGGGCACGCTTGGGGTGCTGCCATTTACCGACATCAACATTTCCACCATGACCGTTATGGCATTCATTCTGGTGCTGGGCATTGTTGTCGACGACGCCATTGTCGTGGGCGAACGGGTTTACGGCCACGAACAGATGGGCAAAAAGGGTCTGCAGGCTGCCATCGAAGGCACCTGGGAAGTGTCCGTGCCGGTAATCTTCGGCGTGTTGACCACAATTGCCGCATTCCTGCCGCTGATCGCCGTGGAAGGCCGCATGTCGGGCTTTTTTGCGCCGCTGGGCTGGGTGGTCATATTTGCCCTGATTTGCAGCATCGTGGAGTCACAGCTTATCCTGCCCGCGCACCTCGCCCACCGTAAACACGCCGCGCCGAAACGCGGCTTGTCGAAAGCCTGGAACAAGTTTCAGGGCGGGCTGGCGGACGGCCTGGAAAACCTCGCCACCAACCATTACATGCCGTTTGTGCACAAGGTACTGCGCTGGCGCTACGTCAGCGCCGCGGTGTGCCTGGGTATCCTTATTCTCAGTCTGTCGCTGATCGCCAGCGGCCGTGTGGTGTTCGGCTTTTTCCCCTCGGTGGAAGGTGACCGGGTGTACGCCGGGCTGGAAATGCCGGAAGGGATTGCCGCCGAGACCACCCTGGCCGCGGCGCGCAAAATGGAAGCCGCTGCGCACCGCCTGAACGAAAGCATGACAGCGGAGTTGGGCCTCAGCCAGCCGCTGATCCGCAACGTGCTGTCCAGCGTCGGCCAGACGGTGGACCGCAACGGCCCGGGCCGGCCGTCGGGCCCCGGCCGCAGCAACATCGCTGAAGTGGTGGTGGACCTCGCGCCGTTGGCCGAACGCGGCGACATCAGTTCCAAAGTTGTAGTCAACCGCTGGCGCGATGAAGTGGGCTCAATTTCCGACGCCGTGCGTTTGACCTTCGACGCGGACAGTTTCTCCGCCGGCGCCCCCATTGAATACCAGCTGCAGGGTAAAGACGTGGACACCCTGCGCGAGGCTGCTGAATTCCTCAAAGGTGAACTCAGCCGTTATGACGGCGTGTACGACATAACGGATTCGTTCCGCTCCGGCAAACAGGAAATCCAGCTCAGCCTGCTGCCGGAAGCACGCAACCTGGGCCTGACCCTGGCGGACCTGGCCAGTCAGGTGCGCGCCGCCTTTTACGGCACTGAAGCCCAGCGGGTGCAGCGCGACAAAGATGACGTACGGGTTATGGTGCGCTTTCCGGAACAGGAACGGAAATCGATCGGTAACCTGGAAGACATGTACATCCGCACCCCGGACGGCAACCAGGTGCCTTTCTACAGTGTCGCCAAATTTGATCTCAGCCGCGGCTACTCCAGCATCAACCGCCTGGATTCCCGCCGCACGGTAACCGTGCAGGCTGAGGTTGACCGCGGCCGCGTATCCCCGGAAGAGGTCACCGCCAGTATCCGCGAAGAGTTGATCCCCAGCTTCCGCGCCACCTACCCGGATATCGACGTTTCCCTGGGTGGTGAGCAGGAGGAGCGTTTTACCGCCCTGACCGGCCTGGCCATCGGTTCCGCCTTCTCGCTGGTTCTCATCTATGGCCTGTTGGCGATTCCCCTGCGCAGTTACCTGCAGCCTCTGGTGATCATGAGCGTGATCCCGTTCGGCGCGGTGGGCGCCATCGTCGGCCACTTCGTGTTGAATGTGCAGCTGATGTTCTTTTCCGCGCTGGGCATAGTGGCGCTGTCGGGAGTGGTGGTGAATGCCTCGCTGGTGCTGGTGGATTATGCAAACCGTCAGCGCCGCGCCGGCAAAGGCCTGATGGAGTCTGTGCTGAGTGCCACGGTGGTGCGTTTCCGGCCGATCCTGCTCACCTCGGTGACCACGTTTGTCGGCCTGATCCCATTGATGTCCACCAGCACGCCGGCAACCGCCCCGTTCCTGCCGATGGCGGTGTCCCTGGCCTGGGGGGTACTGTTCGCCACCTTTATCACCTTGCTGCTGGTGCCCTGCCTGTATCTGATTGTGGAAGACTGGCTGTACACCCTGCAGCGCTTCAAAGCCTGGACCGCCGGTGAGCCGAAGCCGGAACCGGTGGACCTGCTGGCCCAGCCTTCCAACGGCGGGTAAGCAGCCGCGCAGGGTTTACCGCAAACCAGCCGCCAGTGGCACAGCCGCGTCTGGCAGCTGACCTGGCCGGTCATCCTGGCCAACATCACCATTCCCCTAGTGGGCGTGGCCGACGTCTCGGTTATGGGCCGCCTGCCGGATCCGGTCTACATCGGCGCGGTGGCTATGGGCGCCGCCATGTTCAGCGCCGTGTACTGGCTGTTCGGCTTTCTGCGCATGGGTACCACCGGCCTCACCGCCCAGGCCTGGGGTGCCGGCGAAAACGCTGAAACCACCGCCATCTTTCTGCGTGCCAGCATTATTGCCCTGACCCTGGGCCTGTTGATCGTTGTACTGCAATGGCCGTTGCGGCAATTGTTGTTCAAGTTGTTCGACGCCGGCCCGCAGACCGCTGAACTGGCCGGGTTGTACTATCAGATCCGTATATACGGCGCACCGGCGCTGTTGCTGCACCTGGTGCAGTTAGGGGTGCTGTTCGGCCTGCAGCGTATGCGCGACACCCTCTGGTTGAGCCTGCTGTTGAACTTCACCAATCTGGTGCTGGATGTGGCGCTGGTGCTGGGCTTCGGCATGGGTGTGGAAGGGGTGGCGCTGGGCACGGTGATCAGCGAATGGGGGGCCGCGGCCCTGGGTTGCTGGATCGTTTACCGGGCCCTGCACAGCAAACGCAAGCCGTCCAACCTGTGGCAGCGCAGCAAGCTCACCGCGCTGTTTAACGTCAGTGCCAACCTGGTGCTGCGCACTTTTTTTGTACAACTGCCTTTTTTTGCCGGCACCGTGGTGGCCACCCGGCTCGGTGACCTGACCCTGGCCGTGCACGGCGTGTTGATGCAATTGTTTTTTGTCATGACCTACAGTCTGGATGGATTCGCGCACACTGCGGAAACCCTCACCGGCTTCAGCTACGGCGCGCGCCAGCCGCGCCAGTTACGCCGCGCGGCTGTCTACTGTGCCATATGGGGGCTGGCCCTGGCCGCCGCCACGGCCTTGCTGTACGCGCTGGCCGGCCGCCACTTTATCGACCTGTTGACCGTCTCCCCCGAGCTGCGCGCCGCTGCGTATACCTATCTGCCCTGGGTGGCCCTGGCGCCGTTGTTGTGCCTGTGGGCATTTCTGCTGGACGGTATTTTTATCGGTACCACCCATATACGCGAAATGCGTAACGCCATGCTGGGCGCCGCAGCCGGTTGGGCGGTGATGCTGGGCCTGAGTTACGGCACGCTGGACTACCACGCGGTGTGGCTGAGCATGAGCGGATTTATGCTGCTGCGGGCGCTGCTGTTGGGCTTATACTACCCGCGCATCGAGGCGGGGGCCGTCAACGCGGAGAGAGATAACAACCATGGCTGAAAGCGGCGCTAAAACAAGACGCAAATCTAAATCAGCAGACAAACCAAAAGTACTGCGGGTGGGCTTTATCGGCGCCGGCGGAATTGCGGACCTGCAGTTGCGCATGCTGGCGCAACGCAAAGACGTGACCATTGCCGCGCTGGCGGACATTAACCCGCGCCTGCTGGAAAAGCGCTACCGCGAGTATCCGGACGCTGAAGGCTTCAGCAATTACCGGCAGATGTTAAAACACTGCCCCCTGGACGCGGTAACCGTGTGTACCCCCAACAAGAGTCATGCCGCAGCCACGGTGGCGGCGCTGCAGGCCGGCTGTCACGTCATGGTGGAAAAACCCATGGCCATGACCGTGGCGGAAGCGCGGCGCATGGTGCGCACGGCGCGGCAGGCCCGGCGTAAACTGGTGATCGGCTTCCAGCACCGCTACGACCCGCGTACCCAATACCTGCGCCGGGTTTTCGACGAAGGCGGATTCGGCAATGTGCTGTACACCCGGGTGCAGGCTCTGCGGCGCCGGGGTATTCCCAACTGGGGCGTGTTCGGGCGCAAGGAACTGCAGGGCGGCGGCCCTCTCATCGACATTGGCGTGCATGCGCTGGAAATGGCCCACTATGCAATGGGCTGCCCCACCCCGCGCAGCGCCAGCGCTGACATGTTTACCTACCTGGGTAACAAACCCTCCGACGGCATCGTGAGCCTCTGGCCAGGCTGGGACCACAGCACTTACAACGTCGAAGACCTGCTGGTCGGACGCATCCGTTTCAGCAACGGTGCGGTCATCCACATCGAAACCGCCTTTGCCGCGCATATCGGCCAGCGCAGCCTGATGAACTTTGAAATCATGGGCGACAAAGGCGGCGCAACCTGGGAGCCGGCTGAAGTGCACACGGACGAATCCGGACACATGGTGAATAAAACTCCCGGCTGGTTGCCGGACACCGCCTTTGAGCGGGTGTTTCAACGGAAAATGGACGGCTTTGTCGATCATGTGCTGCACGGCCAGCCGACCATCTGCCCGGGAACCGACGGCCTGGCGGTGCAGACCATGCTGAACGCCCTGTATGCCTCAGCCGCCAACGGCGGCCGTGAGACGCCCATCCGCGGCTGAGCGCCGCCGGGCGCCGTTCAGGTTTGATTCAGGTCAAAAAAGCTGAAATATCTGTATAAGCAGTATTTTGGGTGACAGACATGCGTGCACGTACCATCCTTTTGTTAAGCCTCCCCTTATGGCTGGCGGCTTGCGCCAACAAACCCATTGTTGATACCAAGGGTGTCAATATGGCCCAGTACCAGCAGGATCTGGCTGAATGCGAAAGCTATGCACAACAGGTTCAGGTTGCCGGCAAAGCCGCCACCGGCGCGGTAGCGGGCGCTGTGGTGGGGGCTGCGGTGGGTGCCGCGGTAGGCAACAGTAACACCGCCGGACGTGCCGCCGGCGCCGGCGCGGCGGTCGGCGCGTCGAAGGGTACCGGCCGCGGTCTCCACGAAAAACAACGTGTCACCCGCAATTGTCTGCGCCACCGCGGCTACGCTGTCCTCAACTGAAATCACCCGGCGGCGGGCCCCTGCCGCCGCTTTGCCAGCGCTTCCCTGCGGCTTCCCACAGACCTTTTGGAGTGCGTCCGGGCATGGAATTGTTTAGAATTCCAGCTCAACGATAACTCAACTTTTCCTGGGGGGAAAAATGGCGGAAGCTGCGCTAGAGAATCCGGATCTGTTTGATCTGACCATGTCCGAACAGGCCCAGCCCTTACTGGATGCGGTAAAAAAACACATTAAAGAAAACGTCGACCCGATCACCGAGGAGTTTTATGCCCTGGGTGAAGGCCGCGAAGACCGCTGGAGCTGGGCACCGGGTCAGCTGGAACTGCTGGACAGCGCCAAACAGAAAGCTAAAGAATCCGGCCTGTGGAATTTCTTTCTGCCGGATGCGGATACCGGTGAAGGGCTATCCAACCTGGACTATGCTTATATCGCCAGCGAGCTCGGCAAGTCGCCGCTAGCGTCGGAAACCCTGAACTGTTCCGCGCCGGACACCGGCAATATGGAAGTGTTGGAGCGGGTGGGCACCCCTGAGCAGAAAGAGCAGTGGCTGAAACCGCTGTTGAACGGTGAGATCCGCTCCGCGTTTGCCATGACCGAACCCGCGCTGCCGTCGTCGGATGCAAAGAACATTTCCACCAAGGCTGAGCTGGATGGTGATGAGTGGGTACTCAACGGCGAAAAATACTACATCTCCGGAGCCGGTGATCCGCGCTGTAAAATAATGATCACCATGGTGAAAACCAGCCCCGACGCACCGCCGCACAAACAGCAGTCACAGATCCTGGTCCCCATCGACACCCCCGGGGTGAACATCCTTGAGGGGATGGAGGTGTTCGGCCATGACGATGCACCCCACGGCCACATGCATATTGTCTTCGACAATGTGCGGGTGCCGAAAGAGAACATGCTGCTGGGTGAGGGCCGCGGCTTTGAGATCAGCCAGGTACGGCTGGGCCCGGGCCGCATCCACCACTGTATGCGCTCCATCGGTGCCGGTGAGCGCGCGCTGGAACTGATGATCCGCCGCGGCGCCACCCGGGAAGCCTTCGGCCGGCCCATCATTCAATTAGGCAAAAATATCGAAGTGGTGTCCCGCGCACGCATCGAGATTGACGCCTGCCGCCTGATGGTGCTGCAGGCCGCAAAAGCCATGGATACCCTGGGCAACAAAGAAGCCCGGGTGTATGTCAGCGCCATTAAAGCCATGGTGCCGGAAAAGATCTGCAAGATTATAGACCAGGCCATTCAGATCCACGGCGCCACCGGCGTCTCCCAGTGGACGCCGCTGGCGAAGATGTACACCGGTCAGCGCACCCTGCGCCTGGCTGACGGGCCCGATGAGGTGCATCACATGGTGGTTGGCCGCGCTGAAGTACGCAAGTACGAAGGTCTGTTATAAACCCACTGCCCGGCGCGCAGTTTCCGACTTCGTGCCGCAAACAAAAAACCCGCTGTGCCAGCGGGTTTTTTTTGTTTGCGAAACAGCTATCGCCCGGCGCTTAACTCTGGAATGAAAAGCGTACGCCGCTGCGCACCGGCAGAGCGCGGCCCAGCTCCAGGTAAGGTTCGAAGCGCCAGCGGCTGACCGCGGTTACCGCCGGATCGTGCAGGATGTTGGCGCTGGAATCTACCACCACCACATCTTCCACGCTGCCTTCTTCGTTTACCGTGAACAGCACTTCCACCCAACCGGTATTCACACCCTTGGGCAACACCGGCGCGGTCGTCCGTTTGGCCTGCAGATCCTTGATGCCAACCATCTCGTCAAACAGGCCGGAACGCGCACGCTTGAGCTTGTGCAGAAAAGCCAGTTCGCTGTTGATGTCGGCAAGCTGGTCTTCAGCAGCCCCGGCTTCAACCGCCCAGGTGACGGTTTCCTCAGCTTCCACCAGATTGTCGCCGGTGCTTTGCAGCCAGGCCCGCTCGATCAAGCCGCTGATCACCAGCTGGATGCCGGATTCAGCCGCTTTTGACTGCGGGTCCTTGGTCAACACCGAACGGTAGTGTTCCAGCGCGCCGACCCCATTGGGGCTCATCTGGCCAACCAGGTGTCCTTCCTGCATGGACTGGGCCGCGGCCAGCAGGTCTTCCTTAACCGCCTGGTCCTTAACCATGTCACTCCACTGCAGGGTGAGTTTTTCAGTCTGGGCGATACCGGGGGTGTCCGGGGCAATTTCTTTAGCCAGCGCAATCAGTTCCTTGGCTTTGGCATGGTTTTCCGCAAAAGCTTCAGTCTGCGCCAAGGTTGCCAGCCGCTGGGCAACGGTATCGATACCCTGTAATGCAACGGCATTACCCGGGTCCATACTCAACATCTCCCGGTAGGTGTCCAGTGCGTTGTTGCCCTTGGGTTTGGTCAGGTTGCCGGTGGCGATCTGCGCCACCGCAGTGTCCGCAAGCTTCACTACCTTCTGGTGGTGGAACACCCGGGATTGCAGGGCTTTGGCCGCTACGTTGCCGGGTTGAATCTGCAGCGCCTGCTCCGCCAGTTCAGAAGCAGCCACCCAGTCGGATTTCAGCAGGGCGCTTTCCGCACCGTTAATCAGGAACCCCAGCACCCGTTCCACCCCTTGCCGGGCGGCGGCGTTTTGCGGGTCGCGCTGCAGCGTTTTATCGTAAAAGTACAGCGCGCTGTCACCTTCGGGCTGTACAATCCGGCCGGCCATAAACGCCTGTTCCGCGCGTTCCAGCCAGTTTGTTTCGTGGCTTTCCTGCACCGTGGGCATACTGTAAGACGGAATCTTGGGCAGGCTCGCCACCGCCGGTTCCGTGCTCTGTTTAAGGTACAACCAGGCACCGCACACCCCAACCAGTACCACACCGGCGGCGATGCTGAAGCTGTTGCCCAGGGACATACTGGGCGAACGTAAGGCCAGTTCACTCATTCCTGCACCCCCAGAAACCAATTTCTGAATTTAGTCCATAAACCCGGCTCCACCATGGCGTTGGCGGTGCCGTCCGCGGAGGCGGTAATGCCGGCGTCCAGCAGGCTGTGATTTTCCACAAACCGCTGCATGGCGGAACGCAGCCAGATTCTGCACTGGCCGGTCTGCAGCGGCTTCAACAGGAAGCGGAACACCTGCCCCGAATTAATCATCTGAATCAGCACGTTGGCGTCGGAACGGTCGCTGGCGACAATAATGACGATATCCGGCGTGATCATGCGCACCTGGGTGCTGAGTTTCTTAATGTCATGCTCGCTGCTGGTAATATCCGTTACCAGCACACCGACGTTCTGCTGCCGCACCACATCCATGCCGCGCTCCAGATCTTCAGCCTGGTGAATGGTCTGCCCCGGGCAAGCCGTACGCACACCGTCAACCAGTTCTTTGTCCGCGGTCACCACCAGCACTTCCACGCCCTTGACGCTGACCGGTTCAAGCCGGGGCCGGTCCTGAGCCGGCGGCTGCGCTGCAGCCGGTTTGGCCGCCTGCTGCGGCTCGGCAGCTTGCGGCGCGGCAGCGGCCGCGGGCTGGCTTTCCGCCACCTCAACCACTTCCGGCGACGCCGCCACGGGCTCCGGCGCGGTAGCCTGGACCGATTTGAACGAGCGCTCCACCGCCGCGCTTAATGCCAGCCCTTCCTGCACCGCGCCGCGGATTTCATCCGCCGGGCAGGGTTTCATCAGATATCTGAAAACTTCAGCGTCGTTAATGGACGCTTCCACCGCGGCAAGATCAGCATAGCCGGTCAGCAGAATGCGCAGCGTATCCGGCGACCGCTGTTTGATTTCGGTAAGTACTTCAACGCCGGTCATATAAGGCATGCGCTGGTCCGAGACCACCACGTCTATCTGCCGCTCCGCCAGCAGTTTCAAAGCTTCTTCACCGGAGTTGGCCAACAACACTTCATAGTCGCGGCGGAACATGGCGCGCATGGATTTCAGCACCCGCTGCTCATCGTCGACAAACATGATCACCGGGCGTTGGTTTTCCACCTGGGCTACCGCAGCATTTGCGCTCATCAGGCAGCCTCCTCTTCAGGATTTTCTTTCAGACTGCCGTTCACCGGGAAATTCAGAGTGATGCGGGTGCCGTGACCTTCTTTGGAATCCACCAGAATCTGGCCGTTATGCTGATCGACGATCTGGTGCACAATCGACAGACCCAGACCGGTACCCTGACCCACCGGCTTGGTGGTGAAGAAGGGGTCCATGATCTGCTGCAGGTGTTCTTCCGGGATGCCGCAGCCGGTGTCTTCAAACACAATTTCCACCGAGTCGCCGGCGGCACTCTGCACCGGGCTGGTGCGTATCCGCAGCGTACCTTTGCCGTCCATCGCCTGTACCGCGTTGGTAACAATGTTAATAAACACCTGATTGAGACGGGACGGTGAGCAGTATATTTCCGGCACCGCCTGCAGGTCTTTTTCCACCGTTACACCCGATTTCAGCATGTTGCGCGTAATCGTGAGGGTTTTCTCAATCCCTTCGCGGACGTCAAAACGGTCGTCCGCCACTCTATCCAGCCGCGAGAAGTCTTTCAGGCTCTGCACCAGTTCGCTGATCTGGTTCAGCCCTTCCACGCTGTCCGTGGACAACGCGCTGATTTCCTCAACATTTTCCGCCAGCTCTTCAGGATCAAACTCAGCCTTGCGGGCCAGCAGGCGCTTCAACGCCAGCTTGCCGTCGTCGGGGCTTTCCGCCCGCAGGATGGGCAGGGTTGCCTCCACCAGTGCGGCGATCTCCGCCACCGAATCCGCTGTGGTGGTGGTGTTGTTCAGCACATACAGCAGCGGGGTATTAATTTCGTGCATAACGCCCGCCACCAGTTGGCCCAGCGAGGACATCTTCTCCGCCTGCACCAGCTGCACCTGAGACTCTTTCAGGTCTTCGTTGGCCTGGGCAAGGTCCTGGGTGCGTTCGACGACACGCAGTTCCAGATCATCGTGGGAGCGGTTCAGCGCAGCGTGACTGGCGCGCAGACGCAAGCCAAAAGCAGCCAGCACCACCAGCATCAGCACCGTGTAAATGTTCAACAGCACCCGCGCTTCGTTGACGCTGGCCAGCACATAAAGCTGGTCGCCGGTAAACAGTTCATCCAGCTCACCCAGTTGGCCGGTCATTCCCGCCAGGTTCATCATTTCCACCGACTGATTCATGGCCCGCTGCAGCGACACCATGGTGTAACTGGTGTTAATCAGGTAGCGCACGCGTCCACGCTGGTCGCTCTTGGCCTGCGCCTCCAGATTCTCCAGCCGGTCAACGGTCTCCAGCACCAGATTGAGGTTCTGGCCGGTGCCGCTGAGGCGCTGTTTGATCTCTTCGGTGTTAACGTAGATGCCATCCGCAAGCTTCTGCTGACCCTGCTCGCGCAGGCTGCCCACCAGCATTTTGGCCCCTTCCTCAAATGCTCCCGCCAACTCATAGAGCTGCCGCTGGGCGCCGGTAAACTCCGAGAGCTGCTCACCCACCCGGGTGATGCTGAGCTGCAGCGCCCCGTGCCGGGCGGTGACGTGGTCCACGTCGCTCAACTGCCCGGTGTCGCTTTCGATCACGTTCAGCCAGCCCATCAGCGGCCAGCGCACCTGATCCAGCGCGGAGGCCGGCTGATAGATGTTGTTCAGCTGCTGTTCGAGGATCGCCCCGCCTTCATACATGGATTGTTCCAGGCGGTCCGGATCGGACAACGGCTGGCGTTCCGCGGAGGACACGGAAATGCCGTCCGACACCGCAGCACTCACCTGCTGTAAATATTGAACACTGGCGTCCAACTGCCTGTATTGTTCCGGCGTGGACGCAGTGGATATGATCAACAGGACCGCAAGCACGCACAACGCCGCGCTGACACTGACGACGGTGGTCACCAGTTCCGTTGATCTTCGGGTCCGTATGCCTTCGCGCATCCTTTTCGACTCCGGGCTATTGTCTGATCCGTCCAAGGCGATTTCGCCGCCATAAAGACAGAATTCCGCAGTTAGAATAGCCCTGCAGTCAGATTGGCACCGTGCGGCGCATCACACATCACCGGCCCGCAACGGAGCGCGGACCGGTTTCTGCCGTTTTTCTGACATTTTTGCCGGATTTGCGGTTTTTTACGGCATGATTGGTTGAAGGACCAGCTTTCCACGAACCGCCTGTTTTCGGCACTGAAAGACCGCGCTGAACGCGGCTGATGGGCCAGACGACAACCTTCCGCTGCAATGCCGCCCCGCCGAGCTTTGCCTGCACCTCATGCAAAGTGTTGTGTAAAGCCGGCGTATCAACGGCATCACAGGCAAACACCTGGCTATCGGGTACCTCAGCGCTAAGGATAGGTTGCGGAATGATCCAGCGGCCATAACCGCCGGCTGGTGGTCTGGCGTGGAAAAACCTCCAGCCGGTGAGTGTTCAGCCCCGGCGTGTCCGCGGTTACGATAGCGCCGGCCAGATGCTGAAATCCGGCGCGGAAATGGTTGCTGCTTTTCAGCGCCACATAGCGGTATTTCATTACATCTATGCCCACGGCCAGGAAAGGCTCGCGGTCAAAGGTCTGGTTGCGGCGGCTGGCGACCACCACGTCCATTTCATCAATAACCAGGCGCGCTGTCAGCCCTATGTTCAACGGCGCGCCTTTAAACATATGCTGCATAATCAGGCGACCGTCGTGCAGGGCTTTGACATAAGCCCGCGTCTGCAGCGTGGCGCCGTGCAGATTGTCGGTTTTGCCGCCCAGGGCAATATCGATGGTTGCGCCGACGCCGGCGGCATGCGCTTGCGCCGCGGTTTCCGCATCCACCAGAAATGCAAAACACGCGCTGCTGCCTAGCTGCGCGTCCAGCATGGCGCGCAACAAATGCGTGCCGTCACCCGGCGCGCCGCCGCCGCAATTATCCGAAGTTTCGTGAATCACCACCGGGCCCTTATCCAGCGCCGCGGCGGGCACATCAAGTGCCGCCTGCACCGCCTGCGCACCGTCCAGGCTGACCGGGCGGAAAGCCTCGCGGGCACTCCACAGGGTCTGCGCAAACGCTTCCGCCGCGGCCGCGGCGCTCGCTTCGCCGTCCGCATAAAAACTGGCTGCCACACACGCACCCACATGCGGCACATCGGTGTAAGGGAAACCATGGCACCAGCTGACATTGATACAACCGGCCTGCTCCTGCGCGGCCAACAGTTGCTGCAGCACGTCCTTGCCGATGCCTTCAAAGGTGGTGGTGGTGGGTAACAACAAGGGTAACGGCCATACCCGGCACACGCCGCGGCGGCCCTCTGCGGCCATTTCCACCACCGCCTGCACAGCTTCCGCGGCGCGCTCATGCAAATCTATGTGCGGGTATTGCCGGCAGACAAATATGGCATTCAACTGGTCCGCCATGTTCTGGGTCAGGTTGGCGTGCAGATCAAAGCTGGCCGCCAGCGGCAGGTCGCCGAGCTGGCGCCGCACGGCAGCCGCCAGGTCACCTTCCAGGTCAGCAATGCCGTCTACCACCCCGGCACCGTGCAGCAGCAGCACACAGCCGTCCACATCTCCGGCTGCCGCCAGGCGTTCGAGAATCTCGGCTTTGAAAGCCTCGTAGGTATCCCGCTCAATGGTGCCGGACGGCTGCGCCCCGGCAAACAGCAGCGGCACTGCGGTTACGCCGAGGTCCGCGCACGCATCCATGGCGCCGCCCAGATCCGATTCCTGCCCGCGGGTGGCAAACATCCCATCGCCGCGGTAGGTATAAAACGCACCCCCGCCGGTCTGGCCCTGGCAGTAGGTGTTGGTCTCGTGACTGATGCCGGCAATGGCTATGCGCATGGTTTTCCCTGGTCAGGCGGACAGGTACTTTAACAGCTTCCGGCGTTTCTCCGCGCCGCCGAAATGCGCCACTTCGTCCCCATTCATCAATTGCAGGGTATACCGCAGGTCCGCCTTAGCGGCGGCCGCCCTGGCAAGCATGATGTGCGGCAACGGCTCGCAGACTATGCGGATGGCAAACAGCACATAGCGGTTGCACAGTTTGAACAAGGTCTGATACTCCGAGCGCATCCACCAGTCCTGCGGCGGGCTGTCCAGTACCTGCTCCGCCGCGGCATGGAACAGTTCCCCATCACCGTGCACAAACCAGTTAGCCCGCTGAAACGCCACCCCGGCGGGCATATTGCTTATGAAGCGCTGCACCGCTGCGCCGATTTCCGCGTTCAGACCCTGCACCGGCTGGTGGATTTGCGTGAGCGGCAAGCCCAGTTTGTCCAACAGCCGCCAGTAGCTGGGTGCACACACACAGGCTGCAACCAGGCGCTGCTGAGCCTGCAGGTCCAGCAGACACAGATCATCGTCAAACTGTAACGCGGCAGCGGCAATGGCGTGGGGAAAGCGCTCCGCCCCGGCCCGGGCGGCGGCAAACCGGGGCGCTGACAACAACACCTGCTGTGCCCGCGCGCCGTCCTGGGTGACGCCAACCACTGCTTCATACCGCTGCTCCAGCAGTTCTGTCTTGAAGGCCCGCATAGCAACGCTGATGGGCTGTAACGGCCACTGCTGAGCCCTGCTCAGGCCGAGCCGGTGTTTCACCGGGCCGCCGCGGCGCGGGCGGCGCCAGGGCGGGTTCTGCCAATATGCGGTGTTTACCAAATCCTGTTTCACGTGCACTATCCAGCTATGGGAGAGTTTAATATCGATTGGGGGGTACATCTGCCCCACCTGGGGCGCGGCGTCAGCCGCGAAGTGCTGATCCATTTTGCGCAACAGCTTGAGGCGCTGGGCTGCCATTCCGGCTGGGTCAGCGATCATGTGTGCTGGCCCAGCAAAATCGAGTCGAGATATCCCTACACTGACGACGGCAGTTTTGCGCCCAGTCCGGACATGGGCTGGTTGGATCCCATCGGCACGCAGCTATTTGTGGCCGGGGTGACCGAACGCCTGAAGCTGGGGTTTTCTGTCCTGATCCTGCCCTACCGCCAACCCGTGGTCACCGCCAAACAACTGGCCACCCTGGATGTGGTTTCCAACGGCCGCGCCATTGTCGGCGTAGGGGTGGGCTGGATGGCAGAAGAAGCGGCCATTCTCGGCATGCCCTGGGACCGGCGCGGGGAACGCAGCAACGAACAGCTGGCCCTGTTCAAGACCTTGTTCAACGACCCGACACCGGCTTTCCAGGGCCGCCACTATCAGCTGCCAGAGGTGGGCTTTGAACCCAAACCCGTACAATCGCCGTTACCGGTCTGGGTGGGTGGTTCAAGTGAAGCGGCATTCCGCCGCGCGGCAGAATTCGGCACCGGTTTCCATGCTGCTTTCCAGCCGCTGGACACGGTAACGGAAGAGTTCAAGCGCGTGCAGCATTACGCGCAGGAGCTGGGCCGCGATCCTCAGGCGCTGACCCTGTCGCTGCGGGTGTTTCTCGACCCGGCCGGGGTCATGGAAGCTGACAAATCCATTGCCGGCTCCGTGACGCAGATGCAGGACACCGCGGGACGCCTGAGCGAAGCAGGCATTAACCACGTCTTGCTGGACCCTGTGGCCCGCGGCGGCACTGCCGCGCGCCTGGACGCGGTGGCGGAATTCATGCAGAACGTCGCCGGCAATCAGACAGCGTGAACACCATTGGCCGGCAGGTAAGTCCGAACGAATTTTAATACACGGCACAAACTGATAGCTTATGATTAAGGGGGAGCGGCCATGCCACTGATTCAGCGCGACGGCGCATCTGTCTACTACGAGTGTTACGGCGCCGCGGAAGGTGAAACCAGCGGCAAACCGGCCATTGTGTTTGCCCACGGCGCCGGCGGCAACGCAGCAATCTGGTTTAACCAGCTCGCCTGCTTCGCCGCGGATTACGTATGTGTGGCTTTTGATCACCGCTACTTTGCCCGCTCGCCGGCCACCGGCCCCATTACCGTACATCAGTTCCGCGACGATCTGCTGGCCATCATGGACCACCTGCAACTGCCCAGCGCGCACCTGGTGGGCCAATCCATGGGAGGATTTACTTCGCTGCGCTGCGCCCTGGACGCACCTGACCGGGTTAACACGCTGACCCTCAGTTGTACCACCGGCGGCATCATCAACCCCAATCCATCACCGGTCATGCAGCAACTTACCACCTCCAGCGGCCGCGGTACCGCCGGGGTGAAGGCAACCATGTCCGCCGCCACCCATAAAAACGCGGCGCTGATGCAGCTTTACGAGTCCATCAACAGCTTTAATACCGAATTTTCCTGGGACAAACTGCAGACCCTGCTGCGCAAAGAGGATGTTGTGCAACTGGAAACCCTGCAGCAGGTGCAATGTCCAACCCTTTTTATCAGCGGCGAAGAAGATCCGCTGTTTGCGCCGGAACTGCTGGCCGGCTATGTGCCGCACTTCAGCAACGCCCGCATCGAAGTTGTCAAGGATGCCGGCCACTCACCCTATTTTGAACAACCCGACGTGTTTAACCGCCTGTTAGCGGCACACATCGGCTGAATACCCGCATAACAACCCAACCTGAGGAGTTACCCAATGTCCAACGTTTTAATCACCGGCGCCAACCGCGGTATCGGCCTGCAACTGGCAAAACAATACGCAGCACGGGGGGATCATGTACTGGCCACCTGCCGCAACCCGGACAGCGCGGACGAGTTGAACGCCGCCGCTGGCGACAACCTGACGGTGCTGCCGCTGGTGCCCACCGACGGCGACTCGGTGGCGGCGTTGGCGTCTGCGGTCAGCGGCAGCGGCGTGGATGTGTTGATCAACAACGCCGGCACACCCGGTCCGGCGCCGGACCAGCAGGCCGCCTTGAGTATGGACTTTGACGGCTGGCTGGAAACCTTCAACGTCAACACGCTGGCGCCGCTGCGGGTGCTGCAGGGCCTGCATCCCCTGTTGCAGAAGGGTACTGACGCCAAGGCTATTACCATCACCAGCCAGATGGGTGCCCTGGACCTGAACTGGCCCACCATGTACGCCTACTGTTCGTCCAAGGCGGCGGTTAACAAAGTGATGCGGATGATTTCCCTGGAACTGGCCAAAGACAATATTGCCGTGGGCCTGATTCACCCGGGCTGGGTGCAAACCGATATGGGCGGCGACCAGGCTGACATCACGCCTGAAGAAAGCGCCGCCGGCATCATCAGCGTAATCGACGGCATCAATCTGGAAAACACCGGCAGTTTCATGAAGTGGAACGGCGAACCGCACAACTGGTAAGGACCCCGGCGCGGTTGAGACAGCGCCGACACAGACGCTTGAGCGTTATTCCGTGATTACACAGCCCGGCGGGGTGTTGACCGGATTGCAGCGCACCCCCCGGGGCAGGGATACCCGGTAATCCGTGCCGAACGGGTTCTCAGGCAGATAGTAGTCGGTGCTGACCGCCTGAGCACCGCTGCTCAGGGCTTTGTCGCGGCGCGCCGTCTCACCCCGGCGCGCTTCCAGCGTATCCGCATCCGCCCGGGTGCGTACCAGGTAACCGTCGCGCACCAGCCGTTGAATCTCATCATGGTTCTGCAGCGGGTTGTTGATGATCATCACCGCCGCTGCCGGGTGCTGTTCCGCCGCCAGCGCAAACATCGGCCGCTGCCGCCACCCCTGCAGGTACCAGTCCAGCTTGCGGCCGCGTTCATCGAGAATCAGCAGGAATTTCCCCCGCGCCTCTGCCAGGCTGGGCCAATTGCGGCCGGCTGTGTCCGCGGGCCGGATCAAGCGGGTGCCGAGGACATTTTCCACCACCCGGTCCAGCCGCCGCAGCGCGTCAGCGTCGAAGGGCAGCGGATCCGGCAGCCCGGGCAGCGGCTGATCCTTGGCATTAAAACTGATCCACAGCGGCACATGCCGGGGGTGCGCACGGCTCCAGACGAGGATTTCACCCAGACAGGCGGCCAGCGGGCTGCAATGACTGTTCATGTCGATGACCTGCACGTGGCCGACTACAAAGTGATCAGGATGATTAAATACGTCCAGTTCCAGCTTGCGTAAGCCCCTATCCAACTGCTCAGCCAGCGGTATGTGGGCATATTCGAGGCTCCGCGCCGCCTCCGGGTTGGCCTGCCGCAGTGCCGCGGCCGCTTCAGCCGGCATGGCTTTTTTGTAGCTGTTGTGACTGCCGATAAATTGAATCTGATTGATCTTGAGACCGTCCGCCGCGCTGGCATTTACAGCCGCCGCGGCTGCCAGCAGCACCGCCGCGCAAAGCGGCAGCCCGCGGCTGCTCAATCCACCCGCCACTACTGCTGCAGGTCCTGATCTTCCAGGCTGTGGCCCCAATCCCGCTTGGCGTGCAGATAGTTGATGTTCCAGTCACTGATGCCGGTGACATGTTTCTGCTGCACAATTTCCAGGCCGAATTCAGTCAGATCATCCACCTTTTTGGGGTTGTTGGTGAGCAGGCGGAAGGGCTCCTCGCCAACAAAATGTTTCAGCAGCACAGCGGCATCGGTAAAGTCTCTGGAATCGTCCGGCAGACCCAGCGAACGGTTGGCCTGATAGGTATCTTCACCGCCGTCCTGCAGCAGGTAGGTGGCGGCTTTGGCCCACAAACCGATACCTCGGCCCTCGTGCCCGGCCATGTAAACCAGGTAACCCCCCGCCGGATCCGCACTGATGCGCGCGATGGCGGCATCCAGTTGCGGACCGCAGTCACAGCGCAGGGAGCCGAATACATCTCCGGTCAGGCAATTGCTGTGCACCCGCACCAACGGGTTCTCGGTCGGCTCGCCGATCACCAGCACGCTGTTTACCGCCAACGGTGAGACCAGGTGGGAAAACAGATGCTGACCGCCCCGCGCACGCAGATCTGAAGCCAGGTTCTCGACCAGCTTCAGCTCCGTGCTGCGTACCGCCGCATACCAGCTTACCGTGGTTTTGATGGAAGGCAGCGATATCGGCAGCGGTATCGGACCCAACAGGTTGATGGCCAGTTCACCCGGCGCATCGGGGCTGTGCACGTCAATCAGCTGGCCCTGCTCGTCAATGCGCACCAGCTTGCCCTGACTGATCAGCTTGGTACGCACATCCGGATTTAAATACGTAAACATAAATGTAATCTTGCCTGATTTGCCGGGCCCAGCATATAGTCGGTTGCTTCAGCCCATTCGGGCCCAGGGGGAACAAAACATGGCGGAATTCGACCACATCTTGTACGAGGTTCAGGACGGCCGCGCCCGCATCACCCTGAACCGCCCGGAAAAGCTCAACGCGCTGTCCCTGGCCCTGCAGGCGGAACTGGCGGAAGCGCTGTGGGAAGCGGACAACAACCGCGAAGTCCACTGTGTGATTATCAAGGGCGCCGGCAAAGCCTTCTCCGCCGGTTATGATCTGACCGGGGCGGACGGCAACGTGCCGGTTTCAAGGGTGCAGGCCGCGGACGGCGCTTACCGCGGCGGCCGCAGCATCGATGATGACGCCTGGCAACTGGAGCGCAGCCAGCGTTTCCGCATGGCCATATTCGATATGCACAAACCGGTCATTGCCCAGGTGCACGGTTACTGCCTGGCCGGCGGCACGGATGTGGCGCTGCTGTGCGACATGATCATTGCCGCGGATGACGCCACCTTCGGCTTCCCGCCGGCACGGGACCTGGGCGCGCTGCCGAACAACATGTGGTTGTACAACGTCGGGCCGCAATGGGCAAAACGCCTGACCCTGACCGGTGACACAATTACCGGCGCGGAAGCACAGCAGATTGGACTGATCCTCAAAGCGGTACCCGCGGACCTGCTGACCCGGGAGGTCGAGGGCCTGGCGGCGCGCATGGCGCATATTGATCCGGATCTGCTCAGCGCCAACAAACGCATCATCAATATGGGGTTGGAGCTGATGGGTGCGCGTACCCTGCAACGCCTGGCGGCGGAAAACGACGTACGCGGCCACAACACCCGCGCTGCTGCTGAATTCCGCCGCTCCGTGAAGGAAAATGGTTTAAAAGCCACGCTGAGCAACCGCGATGCCAAATTCGGTGACGGCCGCGCCCGGGTGCAGGGCCCCGAATTGCGCGACGCGGAGGGCCGGCTATTGCCCCCGGACGGTTAACCCGCCTGAGCGGCCGCCCCGCTCTGCCTGGCCCGTGCTGGAGTGCCGCTACACGTGGGGCAGGATATCTGCCGCCACCCTTTCCAGCACGTCGAAGCGGGTATCGAAGTTGGGCAGAATCATGATCTGGTCCAGGCCTGCCGCCTGCATGGCGTGAATGCGCTCGATCAGTTCATTGCGGGTGCCGATCATACACGCCGCCGACAACACTTCCGGGGTGAGAAACCGCTCTTCTTCCTCCAACACCCAGCAATTGTGACCGGCATGGATACGCTGATGGCGCCGCTCCTCGGGATAACTTTCCAGCAAGGCGGTGTAATCCTGCCAGATACCCGCCAGGGCGTTGGGCGGCTGGTGACCGAAGTTGCGGTACTGGTCGTACTGATAATGTACCGCCGCCATGGCCATTGCCCCGCACTCGGCTTTGACCCGTTGCGAGTCCACCGCTTCACCTTCGTCCAGCACAACCATGGTGGTGAGCGCGGTGGTGTAATAGTCCTGTTGCGGACCAATTTCCCGGCCGGCCAGGCGCGCGCCTTCCTGCAGCATGTGCCAGACACTCTGCATGGCCGCGGGGTTACCCACCAGCGCCAGCACCGCGCCGTCTCCATAGCGTCCCGCCAGGGCCAGGGATTTGGGCCCAAAGCCCGAGATATACAGCGGAATGGGATCATCAAAGTTGACAAAACCCTTGTCCGGCATGATGTGGCGGATGGGCAGATGCTGGTCCCCGGCCGGCATTTGCGCTTCTTCACCGCGCAGCAGCGGCGCCAGCAACTGCAGGTAGGCTTCAAATTCTTTTATACGCTGGGGCGGCAGGCCCATCACCCGGCGCGCGGTATTGCCGCTGCCCACACCAAAAAAGGTCCGTCCCGGCGCCAGCGCGTTGATGGTGGCAATACCCGCCGCGTTCACCGGCGCCGGCCGCGTTCCGGACACCGCCACGCCGGTGCCCAGTTGAATGCGCGAGGTCTGGTGTGCCGCCAGGGCCAGAGTGGCGTAACAGTCGGACCACAACATCTGCGAATCCGCCAGCCAGGCGTGGCTGTAACCCAACTCTTCCGCGCGCACCACGTAACCGACGTCGCTGATGTGCGACGCCACACAGATGCCCAGGTCCATTAGAACACCAGGCGCAACACGCTTTCACCCACACACGCGGGTTTGTCCTGACCTTCAATTTCCACGGTCAGCTCGTTAATCACTTCCAGCATGGGGCCTTTCTTCTCCACACTCTTGATTTTGCCCGAGGTGCGGATACGGTTGCCCACCGCCACCGGCGACATAAAGCGCACCCGGTTCCAGCCGTAGTTGACGCCCATTTTCACGCCGTCCAGCGCCGGGACCCCAATTCCTTCACCACCCGGCAGGAAACTCATAATGGACATGGTTAACTGGCCGTGGGCGATGGGAGCGCCAAACGGGCCCGCCTTGGCGCGCTCCGGATCAACATGAATCCACTGCTGATCCAGCGTTGCGTCCGCAAAATTGTTGATGCGGTCCTGGGTCATCTCAAACCAGTCGGTGGGTGCGGACGGTTGGTCGATTTTTTCAGACAGCACCGTGATGGCCTTCTGGATGGCGTCGTCAGACATTATTGTTCTCCCTTATCAGTGAATGTAACAGCCGGGGAAGGGTATCATGGGTGTTCACGAATCGGGAGAGCAGACAAATGGCTGAACGCTACGCGGGGTATACCCATCTCAGCTTCGATTACCCGGAACAGCGGGTGCTGAAAATCACCATCAACCGCCCGGAACGCTACAACGCCCTGGACCAGGTGGGCCACCGCGAGCTGACTTATGTGTGGCGGGAAGTGGACGAGGACCCGGATATCGACGTGGTGATCCTCACCGGCGCCGGCAAAGCATTTTCCGCCGGCGGCGATTTTGACATGGTGGAGAAGATCACCGAAGACTTTAATGTGCGGGTAAATATCTGGAAAGAAGCCAAAGATCTGGTTTACAACATCATGAACTGCGGCAAGCCGGTGATCTCCGCGATCAACGGTCCGGCGGTGGGCGCCGGGCTGGTGGCCGCGCTGCTGGCTGACATTTCCATTGTCGCCCGGGATGTCTCCATCACCGACGGCCATACCCGGCTGGGGGTGGCCGCCGGCGATCACGCCGCCATCATCTGGCCGCTGTTGTGCGGCATGGCCAAATCCAAATATTACCTGTTGACCTGCGAGCGGCTCAGCGGCGAAGAGGCGGAGCGCATCGGGCTGGTGTCCTTATGCGTGGATGCGGAGGAGTTACAGGAGAAAGCCCTGGAGGTGGCGCGCACCCTGAAGGACGGCGCCCCTACCGCCATCCGTTGGACCAAATACGCCCTCAATAACTGGCTGCGCATGGCCGGGCCCATTTACGATACCTCCACCGCTCTGGAGATGCTCGGTTTCGGCGGCCCGGAAGCGCGGGAAGGCGTAACGGCCCTGAAGGAAAAACGGCCGGCCAAATTCCCGCGCGGGCCGAATATCTGACTTAGCGGTCAGTTTACGAAGCGCTCCACACCTTCCCAGTAAGGGGCGCGCAGTTCGCGTTTCAGCACCTTGCCGGGGCCCGACTTGGGCAACGGCTCCTGCTGAATGGCAATACCCTTGGGTACCTTGTACCCGGCAATGTGCTCCCGACAGAACTCAACCAGCTCGTTGGGGTCAACATTGCTGTGCTCCTCCCGCGGCACCACCGTGGCGTGCACCGCCTCTCCCCATTTTTCGTCCGGGATGCCGTAAACCGCAGCCTCCAGCACAGCCTGATGCTTATACAGCACTTCTTCCACTTCGGTGCAGTATACGTTCTCGCCGCCGCTGACAATCATGTCCTTGCTGCGGTCAACCAGGAATACATATCCCTCGTCATCCATATAACCCAGGTCGCCGGTCCAGTATGCGCCGTCTTTGAGCACCGCCGCGGTCTGCTCCGGCTTGTTCCAATACCCCAACATCACATTCGGGCCGCGCACCACTACTTCACCAATTTCCCCCGCAGGCATTTCTTTGCCTTCAACATCGAGGATACGCACATCGGTGCCGGGGATGGACTGCCCGCAGGAGCGGGCGCGGTCGTCTTCCAGCAACGTCTGCTCGTCGCGCAGGGCGGTGGTCAGCGGTG